>CAJXAC010000059.1 GCA_913050035.1 uncultured Gammaproteobacteria bacterium
GATTTTCTGCTGTGCGAGAGCCCTAGTGGGGCGGTCGCGTTAAGCCTGTGAAAAATTGCCCCAAAGAAACACTAAGAACGTCAAATATTTGTTGGCAATAAGCCGCTCGGTCAGAGTTTTCCGGTGTGTTTAGACATGGCCGATGGACAAACAGGAGTCTTACCTTCGGCGCCAAAATGGCGCCGAAGATCATCAAGGCCGTTAGAAGTGGTGGATTATACGAAGAGATCGCCGCCGCAGGCCGCGGCGGTCGAACCGTCGCGTTCAAATGCTTTAATTACATTCGCCCCGGTTCGCCAGCGGTGTACTTCATCCGGTCCATCAACTAGCCGTTGGGATCTTATTCCCGTGTACCACCGTGCCAGCGGTGTGTCATGGCTGTAGCCAAGCGCGCCGTGCAGCTGCAAAGCCGTATCTACCACTTGATGCACCATATTCGCGAGAAATACCTTGGCGATGCCATTTTCGTTACGCAGATCCATGCCTTGTTCTGCTTTGTAGGCAATATGCAGCAGCATTAGCCGCGCCTTATAAATCTCTGACGCACAGTCCGCCAGCATCCAGCGCACACCTTGTCGGTCTGCGAGGCGTTTGCCAAAGGTGCTGCGTTGGGTGACATGGCCGGCTGCAAGGTCCAGTGCTCGCTGAGCCATCGCGACATTGTGCATGCCATGGCGCAAGCGTCCATAGGCTAGCCTATGCTGGCCCATATTAAAGCCTTGGCCACGTCCGCCGAGGATATTGTCTCTGGGTACACGCAGGTTTTCGATTTTGATCTCGGAATGGCTTCCACCTAGTTTCAGACCCAAATCGCTGTGGGGCTGCATAGTCTCGATGTTGCGCAGGATCTGGTAACCCGCATTGGGCAGTTCTACGATGAAGGTACTGTATTGCTCATGCCGAGCCGCTTCGGGATCAGTCTTGGCCATCACCACTGCAATGTCTGCAACGCTGGCTGAAGAACTGAACCACTTTTCACCGTTCAGCACCCATTCGTCGCCGTCGAGTTCTGCCTTGGTCTGCATGCCTGTAGCGTCGGCGCCGGCGGCTTTTTCAGTCATGGAATAGCAGATCCGTTTTTCGCCATTTAGTAGTGGTTTTAAGAAGCGCTCTTTTTGATCGTCGGTGCCATGTTCGAGCAAGGTCAACATCGTAGCGTCGTCTGGTCCCTGGGTATTCATGGACAGTGCGCCTAAGAAACTCTCGCCTAATTCCATTTGCACCAGGGCGTTTGCTAATGGGCCCAAGCCCATACCGCCATGTTCTTGTGGCACGAAAGGACACCAAAGGCCTTGGCTGCGCGCCTTGGTACGTAATTCAGCAAGTACTTCGTCAAAATTCTCAGCGGTACATTTTTCTTCGGCGGGGTGGCATTCCTCGCGGACGAAGGCGCGCACGGTGTCGCGTATCGCTCGGGTCTCTTCGGGTATGGTGAAATCGATCACAAGGCATCTCCTCTCTGGTTTAACAACTCTCCGCAGTCGAGCATAGCAAAATAACTTAAGTCGTAATCAGTCCGAAAAAAGGGTTCTGTGGCATAGATGTCGGCCCGACACTTTTGATGGGGCGACGGGTATTGCTGCGACTATCCGCATACCAGCAATGTGCCGGCATGTTTAATGAAGAAATCGCTCGTGACCTTGGAGCAGTCCATTCTCTGGGGGGTTGGATGTCAACAGAATTACACGTCTGCCGAGCCGACTCCCGCGCTGCTATGCACGACTTGATTGGTCAAAAACGAATCTATTTGCGCGGGGTGATAGCCTAACTCTGCGAGAATAGCGCCACTGTGCTCGCCTAACTCTGGTGTATGAGCGCGGATATTGCTGGGTGTTTCAGCATATTGTGCTGCGGGTCTTGGGGTACGCACTAGGCCCGCCCGAGGATGGTCATAGGTCAGTAACGCGTCCATTGCCTCCACCTGAGGGTCATCAATTACCTCTGCACGGTCGTTGATTAATGAGTACGGAACGTCTTCGAGTTCAAAGCGTTCGCTCAGCTCCTTTGTCGTAAATTTGATATACGCACCATCAAGTAACTTGCGTAATTCGTCGCGGTGGCGTGCGCGGGAAGTTTGATCGGCGAAGCGCTCGTCGTTAGCCAGATGCGCCTGGTCGAGGGCACGGAAACTGCCAAAAATCTCTGAGTCTTGGACTGGCATTGTGGCGATCCAGCCATCCTTAGTTTGGTGTAAGAATACTGAGTGATCTAGATAGGGTACGCGCTCTACATCAGGCTCCAAGAAGGTGAAATTATTCATGGTGTCGGGCCAGAGGAAGGACAGCGCCGCGTCGAGCATAGAGATATCGACTTTTTGGCCATTGCCGCTGCGTTCCGCTTGGAATAAGGCAGCCACTATAGCTTCAGCCGCGGTCAGTGAGGTGATTTTGTCACAAACTAAGCTATTAACCATTTCAGGGGCGGAATCGCCCTTTAGTGCTGCAAAGCCTGAGATGGCCTGAATGACGGCATCATATACTCGGCGGTTTGCATAGGGACCATAAGCCCCAACACCGTTTATAGACGCATAGACCAATTTTGGATGGTCCGTTTTAAATAGGTCATAGCCAAGCCCTAGTCGTTCCATTACGCCAGGGCGGAAATTTTCTAACACCACGTCGCAGCTGCGGATCAGTTTTGCGGCGATTTCTTTGCCCGCATCGGTCTGCAGATCCAGACACAGGGAGCGTTTGTTGCGGTTCATTGTGGTAAAGGCGCTGCCCATGCCATTGCTCTGAGGTAGGCCGCGCCGCATCATGTCACCAGTGAAAGCCTCCACTTTGATGACGTCGGCACCCTGATCGCCCAGCATTGCAGCGCAAATGGGTCCTGAGAACACTGCCGAGAAGTCAGCCACTCGAATTCCGGCAAGCGGTCCGGTGGCGTTACCGCCCAAGGTTATGTGTTTGCTCACGCGATCCCCCCTCGTCGTAAACTAATCTCACCTTACTTATAACCCAGGTCTGCGTCACTAATTATCCTTAGACCGACCTATATGCCGGATAAGGAACTGATGAGTTTTGCAGTTGGGCAGGCTTTGTCAGAGCACCCAGTTGGTGCAGCGCGATTGTCGCCATGAGTTGCGTACCAAGCATGGACACTTTGCGGTGAAGAAAGTTGCGAGAAAGCACTTGTGAGTGCCGCTTATTAAGTGCAGATTAAACCTAGGCAATTCATACCAATGGACAGGGGGAGCATAAAGGCATGAGGTACGAAAAACCGGCGACTGCTAAAGAAGCGGCGGGTCTGTTAGCGAAGGAGAAAGGAGCAGCCTTTTTACTAGGGGGTGGCACCGACCTACTCGTGAAACTAAAAATGGGCATGGTCGAGCCGGATTTGGTTGTCGACGTAAAGCACATAGCGAAAGCGAATGAAATTCAAACCACAGCAAAGGGCTTCAGTATCGGTGCGGCAGTTCCCAGCGCTCGTCTGACCGAACACAAAGCGCTGCAAAAAGCTTGGCCGGGGGTTGTTGAAGCCGCCAATCTAATTGGCTCAGACCAAATACAAGGGCGCTGCACACTGGCAGGAAATCTCTGCAATGCGTCACCAGCTGCGGATAGCGTACCAGCGATGATCGCTGCGGGCGCTAAGGCTGTGATCGTTGGTGCTAAAAAGCGCCGTACTGTGCCAGTGGAGAAAGTGGCAACGGGGCCCGGACAGACCTGTCTTGGCAGCGATGAATTGATTGAGTCAATCACCTTACCGAAACCCGGTCCGCGTACTGGCGACGCTTATTTGCGCTTTATTCCGCGTACCGAAATGGACATCGCGGTGGTTGGTGTTGCGGTATGCGTGACCTTAGAGCGCGGTCGCGTGAAGACCGCCCGTGTTGCGCTTGGTGCAGTCGCTCCAACCGCGATATTGGTGCCGGCAGCCGCGCGAGCTCTCGTTGGAACCAGTTTGGACGATGAGGCGCTGGAAAAATTAGCCCGGGCCTGTAGTGCTGCGTGCAACCCCATAGACGACAAACGCGGTACGGTGGAATATCGCACCCGCCTAGCCGGTGTGCTGGCAAAACGAGCTGCGAAAATCGCGTTCGCAAGAGCAGGAGGAAAGTCATGAGTAATGCCACTTTAGTATCAACAGTTGTTAATGGCGACGCAGTGCAGTTCGCTTGCCCAAGCGATGAAAGTTTGATGACAGCACTGCGAGATCGCGTCGGCCTAACCGGTGTTAAAGAAGGCTGTGGTACTGGCGACTGCGGTGCATGCAGTGTGACCCTTGACGGACAGTTAGTGTGCTCGTGCCTAGTACTTGGAGTAGAAGCTGAGGGACGTAATGTCGAGACTGTTGAGGGTCTGGCTCAGGATGGTCAATTGCATCCGCTGCAAGAACAGTTCATTGAACATGCCGCATTGCAATGTGGCATCTGCACGCCAGGTTTCTTGGTAGCAGCCAAGGCCCTGCTTGAACGTAACCCTAACCCGAACGAGACCGAGATCCGCTATGCCCTAGCCGGCAATCTATGCCGCTGTACAGGGTACGACAAGATTGTTCGGGCAGTACAAGCTGCTGCAAAAGATATGCGGAAGGCAAAGCGCCGTTAGGCTGCAAAGGACAAGGCAGGAATTAATATGACACACGATAAAAGTTACGTAGAAAAAGACTACAAAGTGGTGGGTTCGCGGGTAAAGCGGCCTGATGGTATTGATAAGGTTACTGGTAAGGCTCGTTATGGTGCCGATGCGAGTGCGCCTGGCGGGCTAGTGGGTCGCGTGCTGCGTTCTCCGCATCCCCACGCGCAAATTCTTAAGATCAATACAGCTAAGGCGGAAAAGCTGGCCGGCGTTAAGGCGGTTATTACCAGTGCAGACCTTCCAGACCTGACCAATGGCGATCAGGGCATGGCACATATCTTAGAAAACTGCATGGCGCGAGGCCGGGCCCTCTACGACGGGCATGCGGTGGCAGCGGTTGCGGCGGTAGATGAGCAAACTGCGGCAAAAGCCTTGAAGCTGATTGATGTGAAATACAAAAAGCTTCCTCACGTCACTGACGTTGATGAAGCGATGCAGCCGGAGGCACCGGTATTACATGACAATATGTTCACTCGCGGTGTCGAGCCCGCGCCGACCAAACCATCGAATATTAGCGCGCGGACGCAAATGGGTTATGGCGATGTGGATGCAGGGTTTGCTGAAGCAGACGTAATTGTCGAACGCTCTTATAAGACCGAGCAAACTCACCAAGGCTATATTGAACCCCATGCGTGTTTGGCGTCAGTCAATCCTGATGGTACGGCAGAGCTTTGGGTTACCACCCAGGGTCACTTCACCTTTCGCAATGTCTGCTCAACGCTGCTGGGTCTAGATATTGCCAAACTTAAAGTCACCTCCTCGGAGATTGGTGGTGGTTTTGGCGGTAAGACCCATGTTTGGGCGGAGCCCGTTGCTTTGGCACTCTCGCGCAAGGCTAATCGACCGGTGAAACTGGTGATGAGCCGCGATGAAGTATTTCGCGCCAGTGGCCCGACGTCGTCAACCTCGATCGATATCAAGATGGGCGCCAAGAAGGATGGCACGATTACCGCGGCCGTGGCGGAAATGCGTTACCAAGGCGGTGCCTTCCCTGGCACCTGGGCAATGTTGGGCTGTATGACCGCATTTGCTTGTTATTCGATTAAGAACAATCGCTCGGTTGGCTGGGACGTTGTCGTTAATCGCCCGAAAGTTGCAGCATATCGGGCGCCGTCGGCACCTATGGCGGCATTTGCGGTAGAGAGTACGATCGATGTCATTGCTAAAGAAATTGGCAAGAGTCCAATCGATGTGCGTTTGAAAAATGTGGCGCGAGAGGGCACTCAAGCCCCGTATGGTCCCACCTATGGGCCGATAGGGATTGAAAATACCTTAGAGGCTGTCAAGGCGCACCCGCATATGCGCGCCAAGCTGAAAAAGAACCAGGGTCGCGGGGTGGCCTGTGGATTTTGGTTCAATATCGGCGGCCAAACCTGTGTTGACCTAAATATCGGTATAGACGGTACGGTGAACCTAAACGTTGGTACGGTGGATGTGGGTGGTGCTCGTTCCTCAATGGCTATGATTGCGGCAGAGGAATTGGGGATATCTTACGACGACGTTAAAGCAACCATCGGCGATACCGCATCGTTAGGTCATAACGATACCACTGAGGGCAGTCGTGGGACGTTTTCATCGGGCATGGCGACGATTTTCGCTGCCCGTGATGCCATTGGTGTACTCAAACAACGCGCCGCAACCATGTGGGGTATTCCCTTAGAGGATGTTGAATGGCAGGACGGTCAAGCTATTGCGATGGGGGACATGCACAGTAATCTCCCAGCGTTGACGCTGAAAGAAATTGCTGCCAAGTCGGGTCGCACTGGTGGTCCTATTGCTGGACACAACGAAGTTGTGGCTGATGGTGCCGGCATGGGCTTCGCAAGCCATATCTGTGATGTCGAGGTTGATCCTGAAACCGGCCGGTCGCAGATTGTGCGCTATACGGTTGTTCAAGATGCAGGAAAAGCCATCCATCCCGACTATGTTGAGGGTCAATTCCAGGGAGCGGCGGCTCAGGGCATTGGTTGGGCTCTTAATGAGGAATACATCTATGGCGACGATGGCCGGTTGCAAAATCCAGGATTCTTGGACTACCGCATTCCGGTCTGTTCGGATATGCCCTTTATCGACACCAAGATCTTGGAGGTGCCCAATCCTAACCATCCCTATGGGATCAGGGGTGTGGGTGAAACGTCGATTGTTCCGCCGCTGGGGGCCGTAGGTAACGCGATTGCCGACGCCACCGGTGTGCGCATGACCCACGCGCCGATGTCGCCACCGCGGGTACTATCGGCCCTTGATGCTCGGGATGCAGGTTAGCCTCAGTAGTATGTTCCGGGTCGGCAACGGCCCGGAACCCATCAATATTCAAGCCGCCTCTATCGACGAACTCATGCACGCTTTGCTGCTTCGATATCCGGACCTGCAGACGTACATCGATCAGGGCATAGCGGTTTCGATAAATGGGCAAATTTTTCGCGATGACTGGACCGTGACGATACCTGACGATGCCGAGGTGTATCTTATTCCAAGGATCGAAGGGGGCTAGGTGCTACGCTTTTGCGCCGCGTTGAGCAAGAATTTGCTGCAGCGGCCCGAGCCAGGGCTCAAAGGGTTTGTGCGCTTCGAGGCTGGTGGTGAAAATTGGTTGCCTGACCTGCTCTGAACTCGGTGTTCTTACGCTGCGCTCGGTGTTGTGAAAGTCCACACAGGCTTGTTCAAACGATAGCCCGCAATAGTCGAGTAAGCGCCGCACTTGACCTTCCAGATCAGCCACTACGTCTTCGTGTTGTACTCGTAAGATCTTTCCAGGTAAGACGCGGTCCCAGTGCTCCATTAGGTCTAGGTAGTCATTGTAGTACTGACCAATTTGTTCCAAACCGTAGGTGAATTCTTGGCCGCTGGAAAACAACTGCTTAAAGCCACTGAAACAACAGGATAATGGCTCGCGCCGAGCGTCAATGATTTTAGCGTTGGGCAAGATCAGCTGGATCAAGCCAATATGGCGGAAGTTATTCGGCATCTTGTCGATGAAGAACGGCGCTCCGCGGCGGTGGATACGGGTGTCCGCTAGAAATTGCTCGCCGAATTTCTGCAGCTCGGAAGCATCGATATCCTCTAAGCAGTGGGGGTAGCGCGGTTGATCCGAAATCGCTCGGCGCCCGTCCAGCTGATAAGCCAGAGCCCCTATATTTGGCAATTCTTGGGTGCCATCGACTTGGGAGTGGCTGGCAAGAATCTGTTCCAACAGCGTTGATCCTGCTCGGGGCAGACCCACGATAAAGATTGGATCCGGATCCTGACAGCCGCTTCCGGCATGGCGGGCAAAAAATTCTGGTGACATGACTTCGCTTTGCAGAGCCAGACGGGAAGACAACAGGTCTGCAGAGAAACCTAATTGTTTACGGCGCAGCTCGTTGCCTCGATTGTAGTAATCAAAGGATGTGGCGTAGTCCTTGTTGTCCTCAAAATGCTTACCGAGGGCAAAGCAGAAGTGCACTTGGTCCTCGATCTCGAGTTCGTCACTGGCTTCTTGGTTGCTCATGGCCATCACCTCCTCACTACTGAAGCGGAAGGTTTTTAGATTAGCCAGGCTCCAATAGGCATCGCCGCAACGCGGGTTGGTGGCATAAGTCTTGCGATAGGCCGTGATGGCCTCATCAGTGCGGCCCACGGTTTTTAGCGCATGGCCCCGCAGTAAGTGCAATTGTGCGGTCTCCGGGAATCGCCCGAGCACTTGATCGTAGACATCTAAAGCTTCGTCAAAATCACCTATGGCCACGCACTGATTAGCGTAGCCTGTTTGATATTGTGCGTTATTCGGCTCTAACGCTAATAAACGCTTTGCCTCATCCATGGCTTGGGCGTACTTCTGGCGCCGATACAGGACATTCATGTAGTCGTAGCGGGCAAACCGGTTGTCCGGCTCAAATTCTAGAGCCGACTCAAGTAAAAACTCCGCGTCATCTAAAACCTCGGATCTAACTCCAAGATCGGCGAGCAGGCGCATTGCCTCGACGTGGGTGGGGTTCTGCTTTAAGAAATGACGGCAGATATCTTCTGCCTTGCGCAGATTAGCCTCGGCTATGGCATTGCGTACCGAGAGCAGGGCGGGGGGTAGCGCTGCTAATTTTTCCGATTGTAGCAGCGCCTGTTTGCGCAGCTGTGAATGTTCGGGGCGGGCACATAGTTTTATGATTGCGCGCCAGCTCCCTAGCAGCGAGTCGTTTAGTGCTACGGCGCGCTGGAAGGCGGACAATGCCTGTTGCTGGTTACGGCTGGCCAAATAGATATGGCCAGCTTCTTGAAAGCCTCGACCGAACCTCGGCGCCAGTGTGCGTAATTGTTCTATGGTTTCCAGGGCTTGTGGCAAGTCGCCAGCATAGCGGTAGGAAACGGCAAGGAGATATAGGCTTTCGCTGGTAGGCTCGTTGTCGGTATGCCAGTGGTCAAGGCGACGCAC
Organism: uncultured Gammaproteobacteria bacterium; assembly: GCA_913050035.1. Classification (GTDB taxonomy): domain Bacteria; phylum Pseudomonadota; class Gammaproteobacteria; order Pseudomonadales; family Azotimanducaceae; genus UBA4421. The sequence goes on from CAJXAC010000059.1 coordinate 8,986, forward strand.
GGCCTCTGTGGCATCGCCTGCTTGAAGCAGGCGTTGCACTGAGGCGGCATTAAAGGTTTCGGACATCTAGGGCGAGGGTAGCGCGGTCTTGCGACCGCGCTGATATCCCGACTAGTTTAGATCGTAGCTAACCCGAACACCCATTGTGCGCGGTCGATTAGTGGTAACACGCTCGAAGAAGTCCTGACGGTTAATGTGCAATTGCGCACGTTCATCGGTCAGATTGTTAATGTAGGCCTCGGCACGCCATCCCTTTGAAACGTTCTCTACTCCGATACTGGCGTCGACCAACGAGTAGGCATCCTGCATGGTGTTTGGCTCATCCGGTGTGTCAACGATTGAGTTGACCGATTCGCCAGCGTACTTGTAACCCAATTGCCAGTGGGCCATAAGATCTCCACGAACTGGATACTCATATCTCGCTCGAACATTGAATTGAACTTCTGGCGTCAAGGGCAGCATAGTACCTTCATCGGCAACGATAACTGCGAATGCAGGGTTCACATAAACTAATTCGGTTTGATTAAAAGAGGCGGCCCCGAAGATCGAAAGGCGATCGCTGGCAAGCCAGACAAAATCACCTTCAATGCCCGTAATCTCTGCGTCCCCGCCGTTATCTACGATGGTTAGGATTGATATGTTCTGGGAGTCAAATTGCGAGACCTGAATACCCTTCCAATCAATTGTATAAGCTGCACCGTTAAATTGAACTCTCCCGTCCGCTAATGTCGTTTTCCAGCCAAGCTCAAGGTTCTCCAATGTATCGGATTCAAAGACGTAAGGCAGACAGTAACCAGGGAAACCAGTGCTAGCGTTACTGTTCACTGCAGCATCCGTTCCGCAGGCAGTTCCGTCGTCTCTAACGTTGTTTGCCGAACCGTCATATTTACCCTTTGCAGCCGCGGCTCTATTGAATCCGGGTGGTCGGTAACCTTCTGACCAAGTAGCGTAAATAAGGGTGTCGGTGCCCTCTGGTTTCCAGGAGGCACTAAACCGATAGATGGTATCGCTTACATTTAACGGTTGTAACTCTGCAAAGTTGGTCTGATAATCACGGCCCCCAGTCATGGCTGGTCTGATGTCATTGGTCGGATCCGCGTCATCGACGAAAAGCGGGCGATTCCCGTAGCGCCACGCTCCGTAGCCCGTGAAGCTATAGTCTAGATCGTAATACCGAGCGGCCCCGGTAATTGCAAAGTTATCCGTTAGTTCATAGGTCAATTCGGCAAAAAATGCAGTCTGCTCTTCCGTCCGATGGTTGTCGTTCCTAAATTGGGTGTCTGGAATAACAACCCCTCGAGCGTTGGCCTCTGAGTTGGCAAAGGTACTGCTTGAATTGATGTCGATACCAGAAAAGCCAGCGTCAATTGGGGCTTGATAATTGAAATCTCCAACGTGCCTTATTTCGAATTTCTCGTAGAACATCCCAGCTTGAAGGTTCAACGGACCCTCGAAGTTAGTCGCAACTCTCGCCTCATGAGTCCAGCGTTCCATCTCGTTTTCCATTCGAGCGGCGTTTACCGGAGTTCCGCATTCAATAACTGAGGTATCTCCTCCGATCGTCGGATCGTAGGTATAAAACGTGCTGGTATCAGAGGAAAGACCGTTATAGTAGCTTCCGACCAAGTATTCGCATTGATATCCCGATATAAACTTCCCGATATTGGTGTATCCGGTGTAATCGATGTTGGCGGTCACCTCTCGATCCAAAAATGCCCCAGTATAAATGAGGTCCAAATCGCCTATGCGTCCATCTATGGTCCAAGCGGTTTGATTATACGTGTCGTCTAAGCTGTCAGGCGCGTACCGATTCACCTCGAGATCGCCCACCGTGGGGTCATAATCGAAAACGCCCTCGGTTTCTAGCGTTTGGGTTGAGTGCTGGACCAGTAGATCCCAGCTGTCGTTGATGACGTATTTTAGGCCGACTCTGGCGCCTTGGTAAGTCGCGTCATTGAAATCGTCTTCTACCAGGGCGCTGTTATCGCCTGAAGCTTTAGAAACCGGAACTGTAAGCCCGCCGGCACCGACCACAGTGCCGTTGGCGAACTGAGTGCCCTCAGCAAATGTCACGCTATCGCCTGGGAAGGTTGGGTTCACCGAGCTGTCGGCTGTGAAGGAGCCCTTGACGTTATCGATGTAGCCGCCTTGGCTGTCTCGATAAAGTGCTACGCGGCCCGCTAGTTTGCCATCGATTAGCGGCGCATTAATCACTAAACCCATGTTATTACTGGCTTCACCGTGGGCAGTGCTGGACACGCCGCCGTTGAATCGAACGTCCATCTCGTCAATTACCGGTTTGTTGGTAATCAAACGTACGGTACCCGCCATCGAGCTGGCCCCGTACAGGGTTCCCTGAGGACCAGGTAATACTTCAATGCGTTCAAGGTCCGCAACGTAGACGTCAAGATTCCGTCCACCGGCAGTGACCGGCTGCTCATCAACATAAAGGGCGACGTTGGGCGCTGAGCCTTGGGATTCCGCTACTGTGATGTTGATCGCGTCTACTGCCGCGCCGCGAATGTAGATCTCATTCTGGCCGGGGCCGCGCCCACCGGCGTTGACGTTGGGTAAATATTTTATGTAGTCAACAAAGCTCTTAATGTTCTGTTCTTGAAGGGAATTTTCGCTCATCACCTGAAGTGAAACTGGGGCGTCTTGGAGCGGGACTGCTCTCTTGGTCGCGGTAACGATGACTTCTTCGATCTCTTGTGACGCCGCGAAGGCCGAGCCGGCTGCGAGTGACGTGGCGATGGCTGCGTTTGCTGAAATTACAGCTGCGCTCAATTTTCCAAGACGAAACATAAAACACCCTCATGAATTGCAAGCGATCACCATACAGACCTGTGCGGGAAACATCAAATTCGCATAATTCCGCGAATATAAAACGGTAGACTGTTTCTTGTTCGTTGGCGCAGTAGCAAAAAAGGCCGATGCATGAGTGTTTTTTTGCGCGCGCCGCTAAGAAACTGTCAAAAACAAAAAAAGTTCGGGTCGAAAAGTCGCTATAAACCGATGTTTTCTTCCGCTTCGAGGTGTGCCGAACGTAGGCTTCGGTACAGGCTGTACATCATCATGAGTAAGATTATGGTAAACGGAAAGGCTGTTGCGAGTGCGAGAGCCTGTAATGAAGCCAGTCCTCCACCTAACAGTAGGGATATGCCAACAAGGCCGAGCGCGATACACCAAAAAATGCGTTGGATAACCGGAGTATCAGTTTTTCCACCGGCTGTCATGGTGTCTATAACCAGTGAGCCGCTGTCCATGGAGGTAACGAAGAATATTAGTACCAAGGTGATGCCGATAATGGATGTTAGTGTGGCTAGCGGGAGTTCTTGCAGAAAGACAAAAAGTGTTAGCTCTGCTTTGAATTCTTTGACGCTGTCGGCGACTGTTACGATTCCCTGGTCGAAATATTGAACCATTGCGCTGTGGCCAAAGATGGTCATCCACAGCAGGAAGATAAGTGATGGTGCGAGGATGGTTACAATAATGAATTCGCGGATTGTTCGTCCGGAAGAAATGCGGGCGATGAACATACCGACGAATGGTGAGAATGCGATCCACCAAGCCCAATAGAAAGTGGTCCAGCCGTGCATGTAGTAATCGTCTGAGCGGCCCACCCAGGAGCTCAGTTGTGGTAGATACTCGACATAGCTCCAAGCATAGATGGGCAATTGGCTAAGGATTTCCATGGTCGGGCCAACTGATAGCACAAATAGTCCCAGCGTTGCGGCCAAGCCCATGTTGAATTCGCTCAAACGTCGAATTCCACCATCCAGTCCTCGGATCAGAGAGAATAACGCGATGGCTGTAATTGCGGCGACAACGATTAAGTTGGTAAACGCGCCCACTGGAATATCAAATAAATAGTGCAGTCCTGCTGCAGCTTGCTCGGCGCCATAGCCCAAAGATGTCGCAAGCCCGAACATGGTCGCGAACACGGCGATAATATCGACGATATGCCCCGGCCAGCCCCAAGTTCGATCGCCGAAGATTGGGTAGCACGTGGATCTAATCAGCAGAGGTAAGCCACGGTTGTAGCAGAAAAAAGCCAGTGCAAGCCCGACCAACGCATACACGGCCCAGGGGTGAAATGCCCAGTGATAGACCGATGTTGCCATGGCTAAACGTTTTAGTGCGTCGCCGGATGCTATCTCGTTTAATGGCGGCGTAAGGGCGTGATTCATCGGCTCTAGAACGCCGTAGAACATGATGCCGATGCCGATTCCCGCTGCAAAAAGCATACATATCCAGCTCAGGCGATTGAATGACGGCTGGGCCTGTTCGCCACCAATTTTGAGCTGACCCGCGGGCGATGCGGCGATCAGTATGCAAAACAACAACACGAGGTTCATGCTGGCCATGAAAAACCAGTCGAGGTTCTCTGTTAGCCAGTGGCGCATGGTCACGAAGATCGATGCAGCAATATCCGGCAGGGCAAGAGTAAAGGCAATGAATAGCATTATCGTGACGCTGCTAATCAGAAATACCGGATGATGAAAATCTAAACCAAAGGCGGTGCGGTTATCGTCCCCAATGGCATGGTTATGCGTGTATGGGCTTACGGCTGGTAAAGGCTTTCTCTGAGTCAAAGGTGCTCCAATTCGCGCTAAGCGGTAACGACGGTAACAGAAAAATCCGATGAAGGTTGCTTTGTGGTGCTGTGTTGCCGCGCAGCCTAGGCCTAGAACATTGACACTGACTCTTGATAGTCTGGCTGCGTCAGGGGAGGGGCACGATGGCTGTACAGAAAATCAAGAGTGATGAAGTTCCGGGTCTGAACTACAACCCAATCACGCCGCGTTTTGGCGCTGAGTTGGATGCCGGCAAGGCTCTGGTGACGTTGAATGATGACGAAGTGGGTGCCTTGGTGCAGCTGGCGGCTGAACGCGGTGTTGTGGTGGTGCGTGATCAAGATATGACTCCGCAGCAGCAGGCGGACTTTGCGCATCGTCTGGGTCGCCCGCTCACCACGCCGATGAACAAAGGAGCGCTGCCTGAAGAATTGTTGTTGATTCAGGCCAACGAAAAGTCCAAGCGCGCGGCGGGTACCGGGTGGCATTCGGATGTGTCCAGCGCGGTGCAGCCGCCCGGGTTGTCGATGTTGCGTATGGAAGTGGTCCCGGATGCGGGTGGCGATACGCTATTTGCCGATATGCGACAGGTCTATGCATCCCTATCGCCTGCTATGCAGGACTTTCTGCAAAGCCTTAACGCACGTCATGAGCCGCGAGGACATTATCTATACTTGAGCGGCGCCAAGCGCTTGGATGAGTTACCTTCGGTTGAGCATCCGGTAGTGCGTTCGCATCCGCTGACTGGCGATAAGGCTTTGTACGTAAATGATGGATTTGTTGCCAAGATCGTAGAGCTTAGCGGTCCCGAGAGCCGAGCATTGCTGTCGATGCTTTATGACCGAGTGGCTTATTCCGTTAATTTTCAGTGTCGCGTGCAGTGGCGGCCCGACACCGTGGTATTTTGGGACAACCGTGTGGTGCAACATCACGCCGCCTTTGACTACTGGCCTGAAACTCGTCGCGGTTATCGGGCGACTATCGAAGGTGAGGCGCCCATACTTTTGCAGTAACTCATGCAGTGCACCTGCATTGTTTCAGTAGCCCATCCAGTAACAGATAGTGCGAATTGGAGATTTGAATGACCACAGCCGAGGATGATATTCAGTTTGCGGAACCCCAGGATATGCCTGTGGGATATATGCAACGGCTACGGGACTACTACCTAGCGTTGGGCTACGACAACCCCTATCGCTGGGCGCAGTACTCTCAGGTACCGTTTTGCCCGTTGAATAAGTCCCTTGATGCAAGTCGCGTGGGACTAGTGACGACCGCAGCGCCGTATAAGCCTGACGCTGGCGAACAAGGTGCTAGAGCACCGTACAATGCGGCGGCCAAGTTTTATCAGGTCTATAGCTCTCCGAGTGACCGGGATCAATTTTTAGGCATTTCGCATTTGGGTTATGACCGGGTTTATTCAACAGCTGAAGACATAAATGCGTTTTTCCCGCTGGTGGCGTTGCGCGAGGCCGCGGCTCAGGGGCGCATTGGGGACCTAGCACCGCGTTATTACGGCGCACCGACGAATCGCAGCCAAGTCACAACGATTCGGCAAGATTGCGCTGATATTTTGCAGATGATGCGTGAGGATGAGGTCGATCTGGCTATTTTGGTACCGAGCTGACCTGTCTGCCATCAGACCGTGAGTCTGATTGCTAGGCATCTCGAAGCGAACGGCATCCCCTCGGTTATTCTCGGATCGGCTAAGGATATTGTGGAGCACTGTGGTGTGCCCAGGTTTGTCTTTAGTGACTTTCCGTTGGGGAATTCTGCGGGTAAACCGAATGATGTGGATTCGCAAAGCGCAACCTTAGAGCTTGCTTTGCGTGTCTTAGAGTCGGCTCCGGCTCCGAGGACAACGGTGCAATCGCCGCAGCGATGGACTGATTCGTTGGCTTGGAAGATTGAATTTCAGAATGTTGAGTACATGTCGGCAGAGGAGATCACTCGGCGTCGTGCAGAGTTCGATAAGATAAAGCAGGTCGGGCAAAGCATCAGAGACAATACTCAAGCAGCGCGATCGCAAACGCAGTAAACGGTATCTAAGGATCACCGGGGGTAGATTAGAGCCAGCTCCTAAACGGGCGGTGGCAGCGTATGGATCGAATGGCGTTTGGTAGCAAGATTTGTGGTGAGAACCGCCAATCCGAAAATTTTTTGCAGGGAGGGGATAAAGCATAATGAGTTTGACAGCTTGGTCGTGGACCTTTTTGGTTGGTTATGTGGGATTGATGGTTGGGATTGGGGTTTATGCCAAGCAGCGAATTAAACATGCTGATGATTTCGCGACCGCCCGTGGTGCCTATGGTCCAGTTTTTTTAGCCCTAGCTTTCGCTGCATCTACGGCAAGTGGCGCGACCTTTCTTGGCAGTCCTGCAATGTCCTATGAGTGGGGTCTCAGTACCGTTTGGCTGCACTTCCTTTATCCCATCGGAGTCTATGTCGGTATTTTGATCTCGATGCGGCTGGTGGCGACCTCGGGCAATCGGTTTGGTAACCGCTCGATTCCGGAATATCTGGGTGATCGCTATCAGTCTGACGCCATGCGACTGATGGTGTCGCTTTTGTCGTTGGTGCTGTTTTTCTACTTAGCGGGACAACTGGTATCGGGTGTGGTCATGTTTGAGATCATGCTAGGTCTGGATTCGTCCTGGGCCCTAGGCATTACCGCATTGGTCCTGCTTGTGTACGTGGTGTTGGGTGGTGCCCATGCGGACATTCTTACCGATGGTGTACAGGGTGCGATGATGCTGGCATTAGCGATACTTGTGATCTGTTTAGTTGCGCTGGGTTGGGGGGTAGACGGCGGTTTTGCGGGAATTGTGGACGATCTTGAACAACAAGATCCGGTGTTAGTCGCGCCCATCAATCCAAACACCTCGCTGTTTCATTCTTGGTGGTCAATCTTTGTGATTGCGTTTGCGCACCTGCCACTCGGTTTGTTGCCCCACCTAGGGAACAAGTTATGGGCATTGGACACCAGTAAGAGTCGTTTTCAATTCGTCAAACTTGCAGCACTATTTGGTCTCGCTCTCGGCATGTTGGGCTTGGGTGGATTGTTGGCGCGGGTCTACTTTGGTGATGCCTTGTATGCTGACGGAGCCAATCCCAATCAGGCCTTGCCGCTATTGTTTATTGAATTGTTTCCGACTTGGCTCGCCGCATTAATCGGTGTGGGCGTTCTATCGGCTGTTATGAGTACCGCTGATGGCCTAGTTGTGTCCTCCTCGCAAATCATTGCCAATGATATTTATCGCCGTACGTTAGCGCCAAAAATGCATCCTAATTTGTCGCAACAGGAGTTAGATGGCCGGGTGCTGAGTATCAGTCGCTGGTCGACGGTGGGGGTATTGGTGATATGTGCGGTGATGGCGTGGTCGCTAATGGACGTCAACGTCTCCTTGGTCGTGTGGATTGGTGTAGGTGGCATGATGGCAGCTTTTGCAGGGCCGCTGGTGTTGGGTGCATTGTGGCGCGGGGTGACCTTAAAAGGGGCCTATTCTGGCCTCCTAAGTGGCTTCACAGTGTTTATTATAATTCACTCGCAAATACTTGAACCAGAATGGTTTATTGGTGTTGGTCTAGATGGTGCAGTGGCTTGGCTGCGCGGTGAGGGACCGAATCCATACTCGTGTGCGGTGATGGGTGAAATTGTCTCAGTTAGCGTTACGTTTATTGTCTCCAAGCTCACTCAACCCCTGCCTGAAGCGCATCTTCAGGCGTTATTTTCTGAGGCGCAGCAAAGCACTGGGGGCGCATCCTAGGGGCTTAAAGTGTATGGCAAAACTTGATCACCTTATGTATGCGGTGCCTGACTTAGATGTAGGTATGCGGGAGATATTTGAATTAACTGGGGTGGCTCCGGTTTTGGGAGGCTCGCATCCTGGTATTGGGACACGCAACGCGCTGTTGTCCTTCGGTGACGACCAGTATCTGGAAATCATTGCGCCGGATCCGCAACAAGACCTGCCAGGAACCACCGGTGAGATTCTGGCTAATAATCCAAACTCAGGCACCCGTGCCTGGGCGGTTGCAGCGGATGACTTGTTGGCGGTGCGTCAAGCCGCAGAAGCGGTAAACGTTGCCAGTCGGGATATCATTGATATGGCCCGTACCACGCCTGAAGGAATCGATTTGGCTTGGCAGTTGCTGTTCCTTAACAATGCGCGGTGGCCGTTTTTTATTGACTGGCAAGAGTCCCCGCATCCATCGGTGAATGCGCCGCTGGGCTGCCGTTTAGTTGAGTTTTTAATCACCACTCCTGACCCAGAAGTTTATCGGCAACTTATGGGGCGGTTGGGTGTCGAGGTCGCCGTTGAAGCCGGTGACCTGGGCTTTTTTGCCACACTGCAAACGCCGAACGGGCGGGTGCAATTGCCATCGTGGATTTGATTATTTGGTGTGAGAACAAATGATTTACGAATGTACTTGTATTGATCTCGGTCGAGGCGAGCTTGATCCAGAGGTTCTGCAGCAAATTCGCGAAGATATTGAGAGTCGTGGCTATGCCGTGTTGACCGGCCTGGTCTCCCAAGAAAGTCAGGCGCTGCTTATGGAGTCGGTGTTGGAAGACGCCTTGCAGGTTAGAGCGAATAGCGGCATGACTCCGCATGAAAAACATACGGGTAGGGGGCATCTCCAATTAGGGTTGCGGCGTTTTGCTCCCTATGTGCGACCAGACTTACTTACGAATCCAATCACAGAGTCGATTGTTGCTGCGGTGTTGGGGGAGGGGGCGTGGCTCGGCTTTTATAATGGCAATGTCAACATGCCGGGTAGCACGTTTCAGCCGTTGCACTTTGATCGGCCATTTTCCTGGCGGTCTGAGGAACAGGCCGCGAAATATGGAGAGAGTTGGCCTCCGCGAGCGACAACTTTGTCATGTTCTGTAGCCTTTCAGGACATCACGGTTGCAAATGGCGCAACGGAAATTTATCCAGGTACCCATCGCGAAACCGAAGTTGCGAAATGGCCTCTAGGTGAGCGTCTTAGTAATCATCCTGAACTGGTAGCCAGTTGGGGCCCCCCTTCGCGCATGGAAATTCCGGCCGGTGGCATTTGTTTTCGCGACCCTAGAATGTGGCACCGAGGTATGCCCAATGGGTCGGATGGAGTCAGGCCCATGATTGCGCTTACTTATCATGCAGCAGTTGGACGTCATTGGCGCGGCGCTGTTGTGCATGATATGGCTGCTGAGGACATTGCTCGCTGTCACGCCGACCCTGTGTTGCGAGTGATGGACGATGGCAAGCTTGGGGATGGTCGACTGGTCTTTGAAAACAGTGCGAGAAGTGTTTTTGAAGATAATCCGTCCCAGCATGGGATCAGCAGGAACGCCAGATTCGTTCCGAAGGTTGATCACACTAGGGATGCCCACCTATTGGGCGGTGCGCGAGTAATTCAGGAAACATAAGGGTTTTTCGTGTCTGCGGTGTGGGCGACGCGCTAATTGCCGCCTGTTATTGCTTCTCTGCCATTATCGAGTGTTGCTGTGGTATTCATCATTGGGGACCATTGCGGCACCGCTGGCGACGCGATTGGTCATATTA
>CAJXAC010000060.1 GCA_913050035.1 uncultured Gammaproteobacteria bacterium
ATAGCACCCGGTGGTGAAATATTCTTCGCCCTGCTTGGGTCTCAAGTGGTGGGCTGTGTGGCCATGGTGCCGAAATCCGCTGACGGAAACTCCGACCTGGAATTTGAACTGGCAAAAATGGCGGTTCAACCAGATCACCAGGGGCAGGGGATAGGTCGCTTGCTACTGGAGCAGTGCGTTCAATATGCACGACAGCGTGGCGCAACGCGCATTCTTTTGACAACCAATGACATTCTAAAACCCGCGCTGCAGGTCTATCACAAGGCAGGATTTGAGGATTTGCCGATCAATCCTGATAGCCGTTACGTGCGGGGTAATTTGGCCATGCAGTTAATTCTTGGGCCTTATTAAGCCCCCGCGCTGATACTGAAATTTAATTTTGCTGCACGTTTATAAGCAGGTCTGGCAGTTTGTGCAGCTGTATAAGTTTGCAGCGTAGAGTCCAGGTCAAAGCCGTAGTTTTGCGCCCAGGTTAGAATCGAGGTGAGCATGATATCGGCGCCAGTAAAGTGCTCCCCGAGCAAAAAAGGACGTGTGGCAAGGTGCTCGGTCACCACCTGGATCTGTTTATTGAAACCAGCGATTGCGGTTTCAATGGCGGCTGGCGCCTCACCATAAAGGTTTGCTAGATCTTTGTGCTTGCGCATGACGTACAGCGTATGCGCGTCTAACTCCATTTGAATGAACGACAACCATTGATTGTACAGCGCCCGTTCCGGGGTAAACGGGAGTGGTGCAAGGTTGCCGCGTCCATAGGTGTCGGCCAGATAAGTCACAATGGCGGCGCTCTCGCTAAGCACCAGATCACCATCGCAAAGCACAGGTATCTTTTCTTTAGGATTAAGGCGCCTGAATTCTGCGCTCTGAGTTTCTCCGGTGCGGGAGCCGATGAGTCGTGGGGTGTAGGTTAACTCGAGTTCCTCACAGGCCCAGTGCGCACGTAGAGTCCTCGATGTTGCGCCGCCCCAAATACTGATCATGGCGTATCCCCGTCGCGGGCTCGGTAGCGTAGCCATAGAATCAGTCCAATAGCAGTCCAGATCACAATGGTCATCCATTCCTCTGGCCAGCTTAAAGCACTATCGCTCCATGGTAGGAATGCCGACAGTAATCCCAGTGCCAACAGCACCGCACCATAGCCTACCAAGCGTGGATGGCTGACCTTAAAGGGTCTAGGCATGTAAGGCTCTTTGCGGCGCAGGACTAAAAAAGAGATGGCGACAAATACGAAGGCGATGGTGACCGCAAAGCTACCGCTGTTGATGAGCCAAACAAGGATAGTTTTACCGAACAAGGGCGCGAACATAGACAAAATGCCGATGGCCAAGATGCCCACATAGGGTGTTTTGTATCTGGGATGTAAGCGCATAAATACGGCCGGCACATGGCCTGATTCAGCCAGTGCGAACAGTACTCGGGAGGCACCGACGATAAACGCGTTCCAACTTGTGAGAATGCCGCCGATGCCACCCAGTACTAGGAAGGCCCCGGCCCAGTTGCCGCCGCTAAAGTTGCTCCACAGTGCGCTGGCGGCGTCGGCAGTCGCCATGGTGCTGTCGGCTTGTTGTTGCGCGGTTAGACCTAGTCCCACGGACAGTGTAATGAGCACGTACCATGCCACTGCACAGAACACCGAAATCACCAATAATTTGCCGACTTGTTGCGGCGGTAGATCGATTTCTTCAGCGGATTGTGGAATCACATCAAAACCTACCAACATCGCCGGTACCATGATCAGTACAGCCAATACGCCGCTGGCCGGTGTTGCGAGCCATGGTTCGGCATTGGCCACCTGGCCATTAAATGCAGCACCAGAAAACAGCAGTAGGCCAGCACAAATGATCAACCCTGTCACGATGGTTTGGGCAAGTGCTGCGGTGCGAATACCTAGATAGTTGACCCAGGTAACCACAGCAGCGGCGCCAGAACCGATAATCACGAAGCCAATGTCCACATCGCTGCCCAAGACATTCCACAGGGTCCCGAGACTTATATCAGGCCACAGATAACTGACTGCGGTGGGTAGCGCCACCGCCTCAAAAAGGCAGACATTGACGTAAGAAAATAGCAGCGCCCAGGTGCAGGCGAATGACCAATGGTTGCCCAAGGCACGACGGGTATAAATGTGCTCGCCGCCAGCGCGAGGCATCGCTGACGCCAATTCGCTGTAGGTCAGTCCGATGAGAGCAATGGCGAGGCCGCCAACGCTAAAGGCGATAACCGTACCCAGGGTTCCGGCCTCATTCAGCCATACGCCGGTCATTAGTACCCAACTCCAGCCGATCATGGCACCGAAGGACAGGGCAATAACTTCGCGCCCTTTTAATACCTTGGCAAAGCGTGGCGATTCTATGTTCTTGGTCGAATCTGCGTCTAACATCTGATTCTCCCTATTTAGCAGTAGCGTGGACCATCATAGAGGGTTTAATGCCGGCACTAAACCTGTCGTTGTTATTGCTGCCGCCGTAGCTGTATCCCTACAATGGTAGGCCATCCAATCTGGCGATCATTAAGGAGTTTTCCTTGTCTCAGACGTTGCAGTTTCAACACCGGCATAAATCTTTTGAGCTTAAGCTTACCGATGACGGCGCTATTGAGTTGTATTTAGACAATTGCCTGCGCAAGCGTCGTGACCCAGGCGCCAGCGAACCGCAATACGTGTGGACTAATGTGGAATTGGAATGGGAAGAGCATCATTACATTGAAGCTCGTTATTGGGCTTCCACTGGAGCTCTGAAGGTGACGGTTAATGGCGATTCTTTGGTAGAAACTGAAATGCATCTAAACGCTTAAAGGTGTCTTGATGAGCACCCCTGCGCCCCAGCTAAACCAAGTCGAACACTTCCAGAATTCGGGATTCTTGGTGCTGCCAGGTATTTTATCTGCGCAAGAATGCGGGCAATTGCGGCAAGCGGTGCAGACGGATTTAGACCCCTTGGTGGGACCCGCGGAATTTGAGGCGGACGTGGGTTACCCGGGTGCCCCGGCCAATCGCGATGTCAGTGGAGGCGACACCCCGCGTCGCTTGCTGCATGCCTATGCGCGTAACGACAGCTTAAAATCTTTGGCTCAGCATCCTGTGCTCGGTGCCTGGCTCAGAGTTTTACTCGACTGCGCAAATCCAATGCTGTCCCAATGTCATCACAATTGCGTCATGACTAAACACCCGGGTTTCAGTAGTGCGACACTTTGGCACCAAGATATCCGCTACTGGTCTTTTGATCGGCCAGAGTTAATTTCTGCATGGTTTGCGCTGGGGGATGAGGATGCGTCAAACGGGGCTCTGCAGGTCATTCCATCGAGTCATAAGCAGAGTATTGATCGGGGTCGACTGGATAGTGCACTGTTTTTGCGCCCCGAATTGGCGACCAATAGGTCCCTAATTGAGAGTGCGCAGGTGGTGAATTTAAATGCAGGTGACCTATTATTGTTTCATTGTCGCTTGTTTCATGCAGCGGGGCAGAACCAAAGCCAACAGGTGAAATTGTCCCCGGTATTCACCTATCACGCTGAAAACAATCTTCCGATACCCGGCACCCGCTCAGAGCGATTGCCGAGTATCGCGCTCGAGCGCATGGAATAGTCAGTGAACTCAGAGGACGACAAAGATTTATTCGCGGCGCAAATGCAGGGCGTTACGCCGCTGGTTACCCCGCGTACCGATACTCGCAAGAGCTGGCAGGGCGCCAGCGAGGAACAGTTGCAGCGCCGTCGAGCTGCCGAGGCCTTTGCAGAAGACGCTGCGGAGCACAACTTTTTGACCTTGTCTGAAGTAGAAGCGCGGCAACCGTTAGAGATGCTGGAATGGAAGCAAGATGGCGTTCAACACGCGGTATTTAGCAAGCTGCGGCGCGGCGGTTATGCTTTGGAGTACGAGCTAGATCTGCATCAGAGAACCGTTAAGGAAGCGCAGCAGATGGTGTTTCAGCTATTCCAACAGGTGCGGGCGAAAAACTGGCGCTGTGTTTTGATCAGCCACGGTAAGGGTGAACGCAGCGCTACACCGGGGCGATTGAAAAGTTATGTGGCACGCTGGCTGATCGACCACCCGGATGTCATTGCGTATTGCTCCGCGCAGCGCAACCATGGGGGTGTAGGCTCAGTATACGTACTGATCAGAAAATCAGCCGCGGGTAAGGCGGCTAATCGAGAGCGCTTTGGGCTGAAGGGCGAGCCCTAGTGTGAACTGAAAAACGTTCCTACGGACAGCTGTAGGCGCTGAAATCTTGACTGCCGTTGCGCTGCTCGGCAACGGGAACAATGGCGTTAGCACCGATTTCAGCTGCGCGGTTGCGTGCCAAAACAATAAGCTCTTCGCGCACTTTGCCTGAGTTGCGGTCGATTACCACGGTATCCTTGGTTTGGCTGGAGATCGTGGCGACCAATTTGCATTGGCTCACCTGCTCGGCAGTGCTTTGGCGCACATTAGCTCCAGCATCAGTGAGCGATACGAAGGCGCATCCACCTAATAACAATGCTGATAGAGCAGGCGTAGCGCGGATTATTCTTGTTGTAAGGGTGTTCATAGTCGGTTTCTCGTTAGTGCAATTGCAGCGGATCAAATTTTGTGGGATGGGTATTTCCGAACCTACGGGTGGAACTAAATTCTGCCCTTACCCAGCTCCAGAATGCCGCGCCCGATGTTCAGACGCAACACGTCGCTGGCACCCTCGGCTAATCGCCAGCCCCGCACTTTGCGATACAGGATAGCTAACGGATGATCTTCCACCAACGCGACCCCGCCAACTAATTGAATTGCGGTATCGACCATCTCACCAATTGTTTCTGTAGCAAACACTTTGCAGGCCATAGCCTCGTTGACGATATTTTCGCCCTGATCGGCAAGTCGTGCTGTTCGGTAAAGCATGCTGCGAGCAGCAAAGGCTTTAATACGCAGGTTTGCATAATGCCAACGCACGACATCTTTGTTGCCCCGGGCCTCGCCGCTCTTGTCTGCACTGCTTAGATGCGCTTTGAGTAACTCAAGGGTCCACAGCATATAACCGCTGGCTTGAGCGGCAAATAACAAGCGCGTATCGCCGATTTGACGCATTGCCTTAGGCAAGCCCTGGCCAGGTTCGCCAATGATGTGATGGCTTGGCACTGTTACGTTTTCGAACCGGAACGCCGCATGGTGCGAACCGTCCAGCGATACAAATTTCTTTTCTAAGATCACACCGTCTCTGTTTGTGTCGATGACCACCATAGACGGGCCGCGTTCTTCAACATGCACCAAGCAGTTGACGAAGTCTGCATCCGCGCCTCCGGTTACATAGGACTTCTGGCCATTAACGATAAGCTGCTCGCCACTAATTCGGCCGCGGGTGGGCTGCACATTGTCGGGTTCGGTGAAACCGAAGCTGGCGCGCTTGTCGCCAGCTAATAGCGGTTCTAGGTGGCTTTGGGCCAAAGCGCCGGTCACGCCGCCAAGGACCCCAGCGCTGGGGCCGAAAACACTGTCCATATTATTCGGGTTGGCAGCAGCGAGAGTTTCTCGAGCGACGCATAACGCCAGTTGAGTAGGCGCGTTGTCTTGCTGGGTAGGCTGGGTAAGCCCGAACAGGCCGGCAGATTTCGCTGCACTACGAATCTGCGCGCGGGTTTCGGCACTGTTGTCCGAGTCCACAAGGTGGGTTGCGGCGAAGGCTTGGCATGTATCGCGTAGCTCAATTAAATCTGCTGTTAACGATTCAGGCATATCTTTGCTCCTAAAGATTTGGGGCGATTGTTAAAACGACTATGCCCAGCATCGCCATTACTATAAAGGCGATAGCGTAAAACAGCATAGACTCGTTGCGCTCGGCCTTATGCAATAGCGCCTCAATCTCTGCATCGCTGCGAGCGCTGGCGCTGGACGTGACGCGGTACCGGGTCACGCCATCGCGTTTAGGCAGGCGGACGAACAGCTCAGGAGTTGCGTCTAAGCGTTTGGCCACTTCGGTAAAGCTGATGCCCGTTGCCCGTGCGATTTGTGTGGGATGCAGCGCAATGCCGCCGGTTTGCTCCGCCGCGCTCTCAATGAAGCAATAATAAATGTCGAGAATCAGTCTGACCTTGCCGCGAAAGCGAAACTGAAATGGGAGAATTCCAAACATGATGCTGCAATGATTCTAGGAGCGCTGAAAATACCTTCTGGGTGCTAGAGAAGCAAAGTTTAACTAGCTGGATCGCAGGCCCATAAAAATTGCGCGCACAGGTGCCGGGTGGCCTTCGATTGTCTTTGAGGGGTCTTGATCGTCAAGGCAGCCAGATAATGAGCCAAAGTGCATCCACTCAGTACTGCGTTGTTCATCCACGGTAGTGGTAGTGACATCTACAATCTGTACTTGGTTGAAGCCCACCTGCTGCATCCAGTCAACGACTTGGTTGGTGCTGGGTACACACCAGACATTGCTCATTCGTGCATAGCGGCCTGATGGGTAAAGAGACTCTGCATCTGTAACCACCAGAGTCTCCAATATACCCCGGCCGCCCATGGCGGTGAGATCGAATAGTTGCCTAACATGCTGCACTGGGTCTCGCCGGTGGTAGAGCACACCCATGCTAAGAGTAAGGTCGAACTGCACTGAGATCGGCAGTTCCTGGACCTTGATGGGTAGCACCCAGTTTCTCTCGTCGTTGAAGAATTTTTGGATGGCATAATGCTGAATACAAAAAAGAATGCTGGGGTCGATGCCGATTACTTCACTCGCACCCGCTTGCAGGGCGCGCCAACCGAAGTAGCCATTGCCGCAACCAATGTCCAGTACCCTTTGGCCACTTAGATTGCCCAAAGTCTGGCGCATCCTTTGCCACTTCCAGTCCGAGCGCCATTCTGTGTTGATATGCAAATCACCGAAGCGAAATGGTCCCTTGCGCCACGGGTGTAGCTGCTTAAGTGATAGTTCTATAGCGTCCAGCGTTTTCTGATCGCATGCCATTTCTGCGGTGACCGTGTCGTCGTATACACAGCCCTCAGTACTCGTTACAGGCAGCGATTCTGCGGCGTTGCGCCAGCGCTCAAAGTCACCGTGATAACTGGAATTGAATCGCTCTTTGATTAGGTGCAATGGCCAACCGGGAAGCTGAGTGGGTAACGCGTAAAGATCGACCATCGGTTTAGGGTAACTCTGGTTTGACAACGAAAGAGGCCCAGTTCATGCACCTGAACCAAACTTGCGACTGCGCAAAGCCGGCCTCAGCAAAGCGCTGGTTGTGAATTTGTTCGCTGTCCACGCGCATCACATTTTCTAGGGATTGACGCTTTTGGCTGACCTCTGTGGCGCTGTATCCGTTGGCGCGTTTCCAGGCCAAATGCGTAGAGTCATAGAACTCCTGTAGGTCAGGATCAGATTGGTGGGTTTTTTCTGACACGATCAATAAGCCGTCACTGCGCATTTGCGAGCGCAGTCGCTTTAACAGTGGCAAGCGTGTCGCAGGCGCCAAAAATTGCATGACAAAATTAAGCACTACTACTTTGGCATCGGTGACCGCAAATTCAGTAAGGTCGGCACACTCGAAACGTGCTCGGGGATCGGTCAGTTGCACCTGGGCCTGCTCGATCATGGCGGGTGCGTTATCAACGCCGACGACAGTGACGTTAGGCAGAGACGTTTGCTGCAAGATCGCTAGAGTGGTTGCGCCCAAAGAACAACCAAGGTCATAGGCGCGGTCGCCGTCATTTAAATTCCGCGCAGCCATCAGCCCAGTCATCGGTATTACGGTTTCGTATCCCGGCACCGAACGGCGAATCATGTCGGGGAATACTGCAACCACTTGTTCGTCGAAGACGAAGTCGACTATTTGATTCTGTTTGGTGGCGAAAATGTCGTCCTTACTCATGCGGCGCCATGCTGCTCGTTGGTTAGTGGCAATGGGCAGTCGAGGGTAGCCGCGATGCCATGCAATAGCGCGTGCTGCTCTGAGTGCATCTGTCCGTCAGCGAGGGCGACCGCAGCGCAGGCCTCAAGTAACTGCTGTTTCTGCAAAGGTTTTAAATTGCGTAATTGACCCAGAGCTTCGTTCAGATGTTCGTAGTCGAAGTCGGCTAATGATGAAAGCGGTCTCGCGAGATCTAATAATGCGGCGCCGGCGTTATAACTTTGCTCCGCTGAGGGGCCTCGATGGGCAATTACAGACAATAAACTTTGCACTTCTTTGTGCAGCTTGCGAAAAGAACCGATACGGCCGACGGTGCGGTTGGGACGTTCAAAATGAGCATACAATTCCTTGGTCATGACGCGATGCAGCACCCACTCGAATATGTCAACCCGTTGGTCAAAAACAATCAGTTCCGCAGCGTTGCTGCTGAAACGTTTGTATTGAGGAAATGATAATTCCTTGAGGGTTGGCATCGCCATTTCCAATAGCAGCAATAGTTGGCTGGGACTACTCGCTTGCACCAAGGGCAGCAATTGCTCGGTATAGCCCGGTACCCCTGGCTCCGCCTGGGCATGAATTTTATTTAACTGTGCCTCTGCAATCTCTGGGTTCCGATCAATGAGCATGGCGTAAATAAGCCCGCGAGCTTCGTAGGGATCATGAGCGGCGCTGGCAAGAATTGTGTCGCAGCTGCGCAGCAAGGCGGTGGCGGTTTCAATCTGGCCTTGGCCGATCTGACTTATAACTTTGTCCGCGTTCGTCGCAACGGCTGGGCTTGTTCCAGCGAAACCAGCGGTGCCATCAACAGCAGCACTGCTGCTGTGCTCGTTCAGAGCACCTTGCCATTGAGGTTGCAGTGCCTTTATTCGATCCTCTAGCGGTGGGTGGGTGGCCATAAAGCGGCTGAAGGATTTGATGCTGCCAAAGAACATATGGCTCGACTCGTCGGCAGCCTTGGCCTGAATCTCTGAACCGGTCGAGTGGCCACCTATTTTTTTCAGCGCGTTAGCGATGCCGTCATTTGAGCGGGTGAATTGAACAGCGGAGGCGTCGGCGAGAAATTCCCGTTGTCGACTCACAGCGGCTTTAATTAGATTGCCAAAGAAAGTGCCGCCATAGCCAACAATGATAAGTCCCAAAGCGAGAGCCATTTGCTGACCTCGATCTTTGCTGCGGCTGAACGCGGAGCCACGCAACAAGCCATAGCCAATCATGCCAATAAAAAGAATGCCGCTGAGTAGGGCGATGAGTCGAATGTTTATGCGCATATCGCCATGCAGAATATGGCTGAACTCGTGGGCAACAACGCCCTGTAGTTCGTCCCGGTTAAGTAAGTCTAGAGTGCCCTGATTAATGCCTATGACCGCATCGTCTTGGCTGTAGCCGGCGGCAAACGCATTGATGCTGGACTCTGGAATCAAGTAAACAGGCGGTACCGGTAGCCCTGCAGCGATAGCCATTTCTTCAACCACGTTCAGTAGCTGGCGTTGTTGGGGATTTTGAGTGTTTTGGTGGATAGGCTGGCCACCTAGGGATTCAGCGATTACCTTGCCGCCACCGCGCAGCGTTAGAAACTTGAACAGGCTTGCGACCGCAATTACGCCGACGACGCTGGCGCTGATCAACAGCCAAAGCTCTGGTGGTTGTGCGGCTACCGCGTCAGGGCCGAGCCCGAAACCCATGCCTGCCGCCACCAGCAAATTGGTCAGCGCCACCAGTGATACTACCGCTGCGAGAAATAAAAAGATCAGGAGTCGGGTTTTGCCCCGAGCCTGATCCTGAGCCTGAAAAAAATTCATGCGGTATTAAAAAGATACCTTGGGTGCAGCCTGAATTTCTGCCGAGTCCTCAAATTCCAGCAGCTCTGCATCGGTTGGATGACCGAACATGCTGGCAAATAGTATCGGCGGAAACGAAGCACGATACGTGTTGTACTCGGTCACCTGGTCGTTAAAGGCCTGGCGCGAAAATGCCACTTTGTTTTCGGTCGTTGTCAGTTCTTCGGTCAACTGCATCATGTTGGTATTGGCTTTAAGGTCTGGGTAAGCCTCCATCACCACATTTAAGCGGCCCATGGCGTTTGTAAGGATACCCTCAGCACCGGCCAATTCTTTCATTGCAGCACCATCACCGGGGTTACCTGCCGCTGCCTCTAATCCAGCCATGGCCTGATTACGGGCTGCGATCACCGCTTCCAGAGTTTCGCGCTCGTGGGCCATATAGGCTTTAGCGGTCTCGACCAGATTCGGGATAAGGTCGTAACGACGTTTCAGTTGCACTTCAATCTGTGAAAAACCGTTTTCGTGACGGTTCTTGAGTGCTACCAATTTGTTGTAGATGGATACGACCCAAAAGGCCAGTACCGCAACGACGATGAGTAGGATGATCAGTTCCATAGGGGTCGCCTGATTGTGCTCGCTGAATACCCATAGTGCGACTGTGTTGCGAAATTGCAAGGCACTATCGACTCAGCGGTGCCAACAAACGTCCTGAGTTGCAGTTACCTGAGTTATAGTTCAGGTACAGGAAAAGAACAGAGAAACGAGGATGTGCGATGACAGAGCGAACGGCCATTGAGTTTGATAGTGCCGATTTTCGGCAGGCCATGGCGAACTTTTGCACTGGGGTGACCGTTGTAACCGGCCTTAATGACGGTGTGCCGGTGGGTTTTACCGCGCAGTCGTTTGTGTCGTTATCTCTTGAGCCGCCTCTGATTGCGGTTTGCCCCGGCAAGTCGTCCTCGAGTTGGCCACGAATTCGCGCCGCAGGGGGCTTCTGCATCAATATCTTGGCTGCTGATCAAATGGCTATTTGTCAGGCTATGGCAAAATCGGGGGCTGATAAGTTTGCCGATATCGATTGGCGCAGCGGCGTTACCGGCGCTCCAATCATAGCGGGTAGCCTCGCCTACGTGGACTGTCTGCTGCATGCCGAACATGAGGCCGGCGACCACTTCATTGCCGTCGGTGAGGTCAAAGATTTTAGCCTAGTCAAGGGGGATGAATCCCCGTTATTGTATTTCCGTAGTGGTTTCGGAGTATTCGGAGGGATGTAATGAATCTAAATAGTCGCGTATGTGAAATCTTGGAAATCGAAAAACCGATCGTTTTAGCGGGTATGGGCGGGGCGAGTTGCCCTGCGTTAGCGGCGGCGGTTTCGAATGCAGGTGGTCTTGGTGTCCTCGGTGCGGCAGGGTGTGGCCCTGATCAATTGCGCCGTTGGATTCGCGAAACCCGTGAACTAACAGACAAGCCGTTCGGGGTTGATACGTTATTGCCAGCATCCGTGCGGCGTGCGAACTATGATGAAATGGAAGGACCTACACCGGCTGACCTGTTGCCAGAGCGCAAAGATTTTGCTGCTGAGTTTATGGCCAAAGAGGGTCTTGACCCAGTAAAGGTTGAAGCGGAAGAGCGGGTAGAGCGCGACGGTCCACCTCTTTTTACCGCGGAATTTTTCGAGGCCCAGATGGAAGTCATTATTCAGGAGCGGGTGCCTGTTTATGCCTCAGGATTGGGTAATCCAGGGCCGTGGATGACCGAGCTGCGGGCCAATGGCACAAAGGTAATGGCGGTGGTTGGTGCCGTGCGCCACGCGATTCAAGTTAAGTCATCGGGTCTGGATATCATTGTTGCCCAAGGGCATGACGGTGGCGGACATAATTCTCCTGTCGGCACCATGGCGCTGATACCGCAAGTTGTTGATGCAGTAGGCGATACGCCGGTGCTTGGCGCTGGCGGTATTACTGATGGCCGCGGGGTGGCTGCGGCACTCATGCTCGGGGCGGAAGGGGTGTGGGTTGGGTCAGCATTTTTGGCATCGGAAGAAGCAAATATATTTGATTTTCAAAAACAGGCCATTGTTGAATCCACCGAAGAAGGCACCTCGGTGTCGCGTACCGTAACTGGCAAGCCTGCGCGCATAATTCGCTCTAAGTGGACCGAACACTGGGTGCGCGAGGATGTAGATCCGTTACCGATGCCCTATCAGGGAATGGTGTCAGGGCCGGTGATGGCGGCGGCTAATCGTGATGGCCGGGGAGACATCAACCCAGGGTTTGCAGGCCAAGGTATCGGTATGATCAAGGCGGTCAGGCCAGCAAAAGAAATTTTCGATGAATTGGTTTACGGCGCGGAACAGGCGTTGTCTCGTACAACCAACCTACTGCGCTGAATCGGTAGCTAAGCAGTCGGGCGCATGGCGCCCGATCGCAGTGCCTTGGGCTTTAGCCTGTAATTGCCTCCAGGCAGTCCCAATGTAGGTCGCCAAACTGGCCATTAGGATTGACCGGTTGAACGCATACATGGTCGGCGCCAGCATCGATATGCTCCTGCACCCGAGCTTTTATGGTGTCGGCGTTGCCCCAAGCAAAAGTCGCGTCGATGAACCGATCGCTCAGATCGTCAATGTCCTGCTCGGTCATACCCATGCGTAACCAATTGTTGCGGTAATTTGGCAGTCGTTGGTAGATCTTCGCTACCGGTCGAGCCAGTTCCCGTGCTTTGCCGGCATCGGTCTCGAGAATGACTTTTTGTTCTACGCATAATTTTGGTCCCTGACCAAGGATGTCTCTCGCCATTGCGGTGTGCTCGGGCGACGTGAAGTAAGGATGTGCACCATCGGTCTGCTCCCGTGCCAGTTCCAGCATTTTTGGCCCAAGCGCGGCAATTAGAGTGATGGGGGTCTCGGCTGGGGCGGGTCCGTTGTAGATGGAAGCGCTCATTTTTTCTAAATAGCTGCGCATCGTTGCGACGGGTGGTCCGTATTCCAGTCCACGAACGCCTTCAACGAGGGGTTTGTGAGATACCCCCATGGCCAGCGCGAAACGCCCTGAAGACTGCTCGGCTAGAGTGCGTTGTGCTGCAAGCATAACGCCAGGCTCGCGGTTGTAGATGTTGACGATCCCGGTGGCGAGATTCAGAGTTTTGGTATTGGCTAGAAACCAACTAGCGGTCGTCAGCGGATCCTTACCCACGGTCTCCGGCAGCCAAAGGGTGCCATAGCCCATTGATTCGATCCTTTGTGCAGCTGCAGTAGCCTGATCAGTATCAATACCATCAAAAAAATACCAAACGCCTAACTTTCCTAGATCCATGTTGTCCCCCTGTAAGTCTGCCCATATTGTCCGATAGAGTTTCCTGTTGAAGCAATAGTCGGTGTGCAGATCAGGATCTTCATGCCGACAGCGGCCTGGGTTAGTAGTAAACTGGGCGCCGCTTTTTGCTTGGCAACGCTGTGACATCACAAGAACAAAAACAAAATTCCAGCAGCCCTGCAGATGTTTCTGATTCTTCCCTTGGCGCCTCGGCCCGACCGTCGATCTGGCAATTGGCAATCCCATCGATCCTTGGCAACCTCAGCTACACCATTGTAGGGATGGTGCAAACTAAGTTCGTCGGCGAGCTGGGCGCTCAGGCGCTAGCCGCGTTGGGTGCCGGACAAAGAATCTTTTTTGCCATGCAGGCGATCTTGATGGCAATTAGTGCCGGCACCACCGCCCTAGTGGCTCGTGCATGGGGTGCTGGGGATTACGATGAGGCCAGTCGCGTAACCATGGCCTCCTTGGTATTAGCGGCGGCTTTTTCTTTCGCTATCGCATTTTTTGGATTTTTCTTGGCGTCGCCGGTGGCGTCAGTATTTGGTTTGGATCCAATTACCTTGGATTTGGCCGCACAAAATATTCGCTGGCTGTCGATCTTTAATTTAGCGTTTGCTGCGATGTTTGTTTTGAGTGCGGCACTCAGGGCATCGGGTGATGCGTGGTCGCCCCTGTGGATCAGCGGTGGCGTGAATTTGCTTAATTTGCCGCTGTTGTATGTGTTTATTTTTGGTTTTTGGGGCGTGCCAGCGATGGGTGTAGCCGGAGCGGCGATAGCCGCTGGCATTTCTTTCAGTTTTGGTTCTGCTGTGTTGTTGGGCCTCTGGGTGAGGCAAAAGTTCCGTGTCCGGCATATTTCAGGAGGATGGTGGCGGCGCGCACGGCTGCGCGCACTGCTAGATATTGGTTATCCGGCTGCTTTAGAGCAGGGGGTCTTTCAATTAGGTTTCTTTATTTTTCTTATGCTAATCGGTAATGCCTACGGCACAGAGGCATTTGCAGCCTATAACATTGGCGTCAACATACTCGCTGTGTGTATGACAGTGGGGTTTGGTTTTTCCATCGCCGGGTCAACCTTGGTCGGTCAGCATTTGGGGGCGAAAGATCCAGACGCGGCGAGTCGGAGTGGCTGGCGCTCAATGTGGCTGGCAGTGGCATCCATGGGTGGCTTGGGCTTGTTGATTGTGGTGTTTGCTCAACAACTGGCCGCCTATTTTATTGGCGACGATGCCAAAACCATTGCATATACGGTGCAGTTTATATATCTGCTTGGGGCGATGATGCCGTTGTTAGCCGTAGAATTTGCCATTGGTGGATCACTGCGGGGTGCTGGCGATACCCGATTTCCGCTTATTGCGACAGTGCTAGGTTTGCTGGTGATGCGCTGTGGCCTTGCTGCCCTCGCTGTGTATCTGCAGCTTGCCGTGTTTTGGGTTTATGCGGCGTTGGTTGGCGATTATGTTTTGAAAGGCACTTTGCTGATTTGGCGTTTTCGCAAGGGTAAATGGAAGAAAATCGTGCCCAATCCAACCTACCAATAACGGCGCCTTAGGGCGCTACCGCTCAGAATACAACTTACCAATAACCGCGCCCTAGGGCGCTACTGCTCGGATCTTTGCTCGGCACGCATAGCCGAAGACGATAGATCATTGCGAAATTGCTCCGCGGGCACAGCTTGGCATAGTTCAGCGAGTTCCGTAGGCAGGTCTAGGTCTGCCAATTCAACAAAGCGCTGCTGCGAGCGCCGCCCGAATACCAGAAAGCGAGTACCCTGCGCGGCCAGCCGAGCGAAGGCGTCCTGCATGCGGGCTGCGCTGCCGGCATAAAAGCGTGGTTCTGCGATTCTGCTCATGGTGTCGGTGCCGAGGGCAAATGTAGCGTTCGGAAACCTCTTGGCTTTTTGTTCAAAGTTGCTCAGATTGGTCAGCCAGACTGGCGTGTCAGCGAGTGCGGCCAGACGTTCATTTACAGTCAGGTAGTCCAGGTCTGGTTTGTCGGCATTGCGCAGCGTCAGTTCAAAAGCGCCGGTTAGCCCTGTCACCGCCTCTGCCACCGCTAACATCTCTCGATGGCCAGCATGGATCGGATTGAAAGAGCCGGGCAGCAGCAGACGGCCGTCGTGCTGGCGGGTGCAGACTGCATAGGGAGCAGTTCCAAGTAGCGGTTGCCAATCTGCGGGGGCTGAGTATTCGTGAGTTTCGATTTGACCTGTTTGAGGTTGTCCACCGGCGCCCATTAGCGCCAGTTCAATGGTCGCCCACAGCGCCTCATTCAGTTGCAGTTCTTGCACAGAGCGTGGGTCAGCATTGTCCAACAACAGCTCAAAGCAGGTACTTTTGTCAGCTGTTTGTATCGCCCAATGGGCGCGGGTCTGACCTTTTTTGGGCGAAACACTGGATAGACTTGCCGACAAACCAATGCCGAAAGCTTGGTTGGCACCCAGATCTCGAGCTCTTTGGTAAGCACGCATAGACAGGGCGCGGCTGGTTTGCGCGGATGCGGCCTGTTCTGGTGCGCTGCCGAGCAGTTCTGACAATGCTTGCGAGGCGTAG
This sequence comes from uncultured Gammaproteobacteria bacterium, assembly GCA_913050035.1. Taxonomy (GTDB): domain Bacteria; phylum Pseudomonadota; class Gammaproteobacteria; order Pseudomonadales; family Azotimanducaceae; genus UBA4421. The sequence continues at coordinate 15,511 of CAJXAC010000060.1, forward strand.
GGCACTGTAGCCTCGAGCACGGTATTGGAAGCACCGGGTATGCTAAGAAGATCGCTCAGCAACAGACTGCCACCGCCGGTGAGATACAGCACACCCTGCCATTGCGAAGCATGCAGGCGTTCGGCGCGCTCTGTCATTGGTAGTTCTTAGCCCGTTGTTTGCTCATCATCGAAGAAGTCCTTTATTCGTTCAACGAAACCGTCCAGTTGATCGTGATGTACCCAATGCCCGGCGTTGGCGAACGCGACCACTTCAACTGGACACTTGAAGGCCTTGGTGCGCCCGTCGGCTACTGGGTCGGAAGCCCAAGATTCCAGACCGCGAACCAACAAGGTGGGGCAAGTAATGTTGGCGTAGAGCTTGGAGATTTCGTCGAATGGAATGCCGATGGGTGAAAAATTGCGCACGTAATTGTCGAACTTCCAGCTAAAGGTGCCGTCTTCGTTTTGATTGCTGCCATGAATCGTCAGGTGCCGCGCCTGCTCCTCGGAGAGATGCGGATTCTCGGTTTGCATCCGTTGGAAAGCGTCTTCTAGAGTAGGGTAGCGTTTGACGATGCGACCTGATGATTTGCGCAGATCGGAAAACCAGTTGTGCAAACGTTTTTCCGCCGGCTGGTTTACGCGCTCAGCAATCATAGAAGGCGGCGGTCCCATGCCTTCAATGGCTACTAGTTTTTCGACATTCTCCGGGTGCAGTGCTGTGTACAACAGGGATATAGAACCGCCCAGCGAGTGGCCAACTATGGTGACCGGTGACATCTGTTTTTGCCGCAATAATTGTGCAATGTCGTAAACGTAGTCGATCTGGCTGTAGGCACCACCGACCATCCACTGACTGTCGCCATGGCCTCGTAGGTCCGGGGCAATGATGTGGTAGTCGTGGCGGAATTGCTCGGCGACCCAGTCCCAGTTTCGGCAGTGGTCACGCCCGCCATGAATCAAGATCATAGGTGGTGCGTCTGGATTGCCCCAATCGACATAGTGCAGTCGTAAGCGTTGTGAAAAATAAGTGTGCGAGGTTGGGCCGTGCATAAATCCGATGTTCCATAGGCGTAAGAGACGTCTGCCTAGTATAAGCCACTGCTTACTGTCGGTGGTTAATTAAAGCTGGTTTGTGCAATTAGGTGACTTTTTTCACCCTATGCACCGCAAGGCGAGCAAAGTAAGCCTCGATAACAAATCCCAGAATCAACACGCACGCGGCACTGCTATGGTTGAGCCATTGCAGAGCAAAGAGAGCTTGTGCGGCGGCGTAGATACCAATGACTCGGATGATACTCGCATAGGCCATACCGCCGGTTTTGCGCTCCATCATTAACTGACCGTGGTAGTAGTTCCGGTAAATGATAATTGCCGGCATTAGGCACATGATCAAAGTGACATCGATGGCTAGGTCTGTCAGTTCTGTGGACATCCCCATGGACTTATTCCAGACCAGATCAGCAAGGTCGGTTAGTGTGAACAACAGCATACAGCCTGTCAGGCCGCAGCAAATTACGATCATAAAACGAATCTTGTTTTGCAAATCCGTGAAGCCGAAGGTGATGAAGAAGTGGCGAAACTGATTCGCCGCTTGCTGAAAGATCATGCTGAAATCGAAGGCTACCCGCAGCGCCGCGATAGTGAGTAAGCCGTCGGGCATGCGCGCAACGAAGGCAAATAATATCGGTCGTGACAGCGCGAACATGACGCCAGTGGTAGAAACTGGGATAAAGAATTTCACCAGTTCTCGGTATTCGACATGACTGTGCTCGGGTTTTGCAGGCAAGGTATAGAAATAGCGATAAGCGAACAGTAACAAGGCGATCAACAAACACACAGCAAAGGTCTCCGCGCCCACCACCACCAAGACTGCAGGTGCACCCAACGCGAAGCCGCTCACCAAGGCTGTGATAACAGTGCCGAGGTAAACAAAATTGAATACCGTGATCCAGCCGGTAAGCTGTGCCTGAGCGAGCAACCCAGTAAAGTAATGGCGTTGGCCGTTCAGAAAAATCAGAGGGCAGAGTAATAGTAAGTACTCCCTCACACGATCGACTACTGCGGGTTCGATACTAAAAATCAGTTCGATCAGAGCTGCGCCGGTAGTCGTGGTCGCGAGGAAAAACAGTGGTGCGGTGATGACTAAACTCGCGGCAACCACAAACCGCCAAGCACGGCGGCTGCCTTCTTGGCTGCGCGCATAAACATTGGACAGTTGGGCGATGAATTGCTGGCTGGCGTTGAAGAAGCTGAACACCCCGAGCGACAAAGCCAGTATGGCCAGCTCGGTAACAGCATCTGGGTAGCGCGCGAGAGTGGCATTTTGAAACTGGATCGACAAAACCATGCCGATCGCTGTAAGCGCTAGGGGCCAATAAAACGCCCAATATGTGCGCATATCTTTAAGTGGTGGTGTTACGGTGTCTTTTCAAACAGCAACTGGAAAGTCACAGGAACCGCTAGGCTGATGGACGGTAAGTTAGCGATTGCGCGCAGCTGTTCAATCCCATCGGCAAGCCCAAGCGCAGAAGCGTTCAATAACAGCGGCTGCTTGGTCGCCACCATCAGGCGATTGTCAGCAAGTTTGACTGCAGAGACTTGCGTTTCTACGTCGATAGACATCTCCCGTACCCGCAATTTCCCTTGCACTAATAAATTTGTTTGCGCCCCTACCGCCAACGCGTTAACCGAGCCCAAATCCAAGGCGGTGGTGAAGTCAGCGCTGGGGAAATTAGTGACAGTAAAAAGTAAGTCGCGCATGCGTTGGTCGCGTATTTCGATGCCGGTGTTAACACTGGCAAGATCGACGGAGAGTCGGGCAGTCCCATCCTCTTTGACGTCGCCACGAAGAGTTGTGAACGTGTGTCGCTCGGCGATATGCGCTGCTTTGATGGACACAAAGCTGAGCTGTGAATCCGTGTTTACCAGCCGCCAGTCGGCGTTAGCAGATAATGAACCCATGCAGGTGGCGCATAGGATCAGAAGTTTTACATGGTTTCCGGTAGTCGCTATAAGTTGGCGCAGCATAGAATGTATCTCGTAAAGAATAGGTTGCGAAATTCGAATCACAGTGTTCGGCTGATCAGCTCTTTCATGATTTCGTTGGTGCCGCCGTAAATCGTTTGTACCCTGGCATCACGATACATGCGCGAAATTGGGTATTCA
>CAJXAC010000061.1 GCA_913050035.1 uncultured Gammaproteobacteria bacterium
CCTCCAGAATTTCCCCCGGTAGTGAGTTCACGGTCATAGTATCATTGGGTTGAAAGTGAATTACCGAACGGATTGATTCTCCGGCCTTTAGAAGGTCGAAAGCTGTGTTGATTTGATTATGATTCATGTGATGTGTAATATACGGATCAACACTAAAGTCCCCTCTCAACCATTCGTCAACCATTCCTGGTAGCTGGCTCCTGCCTAGTACGCCGCCAAAAGCCGTGCCACGCCAAACTCTACCCGTTACCAGCTGAAATGGCCGTGTTGAGATTTCCTGCCCAGCGCCCGCTACACCAATCACAGTGCACTCGCCCCAACCCTTATGACAGCACTCCAGCGCTTGCCGCATAACGTCAGTATTACCAATACACTCGAAAGAATAATCCACACCGCCATCAGTGAGATCGACGATTGCTTCAACCACATTTGCCACATCTGTCGGATTGATGAAATCGGTCATGCCAAATTGCTCGGCAAGTAATTGCCGTTGCGGGTTGAGATCGATACCAATAATACGCTCGGCACCTGCCAACCGCGCTCCCTGTACAACGTTGAGACCGATCCCACCAAGACCGAATACCGCCACAGTGGCACCAGCCTCAACCTTAGCCGTATTCATTACTGCGCCAAGCCCTGTGGTGACCCCGCAACCGATGTAACAGACCTTGTCAAAGGGCGCATCCTCGCGAATTTTAGCTAATGCAATTTCCGGTACTACGGTGAAATTCGCGAAGGTGGAGGTGCCCATATAGTGATACAGCGGCTCGCCATTTAACGAAAATCTGGAACTGCCATCGGGCATCAGACCTTGACCCTGAGTCTCCCGAATAGCACCACAGAGGTTAGTCTTACCGGACAAACAAAATTTGCACTGCCGGCATTCTGGAGTGTAGAGCGGTATCACGTGATCGCCCGGTTTGAGTGTCGTAACACCTGCGCCAACCTCCCTGACAATACCAGCCCCTTCATGGCCCAAGATGGCGGGGAAAATACCTTCGGGGTCGGCCCCAGAAAGCGTATACGCATCGGTATGACAAATTCCTGTAGCCTTAATCTCGACTAGGACTTCGCCCGCTGCGGGCGCCGCTAAATCTACCGTTTCGATACTCAGCGGCTGGCCAGCCGCAAATGCAACTGCCGCTCTCGTTGTAATCATATCTCCCCCCTAACACTAACCGCTCTCTTATGCTGAGTAATCATTCTACTTATCCTGATGGAGATTGGGGACTCCCCGCACTTATAGCTTTAACCCCAGAGCCACCAGCAGGCACCACTCAGCATCCGCAACAACCTGTGCCCTGGAGTCAATTACAACTGATAGACTTGGCATATGACAATGGCAGTTCTCCATTTATTGCAAATTAGTCGGCGCGACAACACATGCGCCTAGGCTTACGCGTACGTCGAGGTTTGCGCGACTGGCGCAGCACAATTCCGCTGGCAGATATCGTCAGCAATTATCAACGCAGCGATTTTAGCCATGATGCAATGGCCGGCCTTATTGTCGGCATGGTTACGATCCCGCAAGCTGTTGCCTATGCCCTTCTGGCAGGCGTTCCGCCCCAGTCGGGTCTATATGCCTGCCTATTGCCCATGGTCATCTATGCGGTATTCGGCAGCTCCAAACAACTGGTAGTTGGCCCGGTCGCAGTGGCTGCGCTGCTGGTGACAGCAACGGTCAGCGAAATGGCGCCACGCTACAGTGAAGCCTATCTGGGCATAACAACGCTTTTGTGTTTACAGGTTGGGCTACTTTTAGGCGTATTGCGAATCACTAAAATGGGTGGTTTGGTCACGCTACTCAGCCATCCGGTGATAAACGGCTTTGTCACCGCCGCAGCGATTCTAATCATCATTAGTCAATTGCCGAGCCTTACCGGCATTGCCGTCCCGGACAATACAAATCCAAGCAGCGCACTGGCGGGATTGGTAGAAAAAATTACATCAACAAATGCATATGCCCTGAGCTTTGGTGCTGCAGCATTACTCTTTCTCTTGGTCAGCCGACCGCTGATTGGCAGATTTTTGCATGCCTTAGGTGTCCAAGAGGCCCGGGACCACCCGCTCGCACGTGTCGGTCCAATGGTTTGTGCCGGGGTTGCAAGCTTAGTGGTTATCGCTTTCAACTTAGAAAGTAATCTCACTACCGTTGGTAAAATCCCCACGGGGTTGCCCGAACTAACCCTTCCACCAATGTCTTTGAATATTTGGCTCGAGTTACTGCCGGCGGCCCTGATCATTGCAGTAGTCACCTATGTTGAGAGCTACTCTATAGGTACCACCCTGGCCACCCGAACCAATGATCGCATCAACGCTAATCAAGAATTGCTAGCCTTAGGATTCGCAAACATCAGTGCGGGTTTTACCGGCGCGTACCCCGTGGCAGGCTCATTTTCTCGGTCCAGCGTAAACTTTGCTGCCGGTGCCCGCACTCCCGCCAGTTCATTGGTTTGTGCCGCCGTGGTGGTGCTTACTTTGCTGTTCTTTGCAAATTTGTTTGTCAGCCTACCTAACGCGGTATTGGCGGCAATCGTCATGACCTCAGTATTTGGACTCATCGACTTCAGTAAAATTCGCACTAACTGGACAATTTATCGAGACGACTCAGTTACCGAATTGGCCACCATCGCCTTTGTTCTGATCCTAGGTGTAGAACTGGGCCTGCTCGCTGGCGTGGCATTATCCATCGCGTTATTTATCCGTAATTCCAGTCAACCAAACATTACTCAAGTCGGACGCCTAGGTGATAGCGAACAATTTAGGTCCGTTAAACGCTATCCCGTGCAGGTGCATGAGCAAATTCTTGCATTACGAATCGACGAAAACGTTTATTTCGCCAACGCCGCTCAAATTGAAGATAAGCTGCTACGCCGGGTTGCCGGGCGCCACGGCACTAAGCATTTATTACTGGTCTGCAATGCGGTAAACCGTATCGACGCAACCGGTCTTTCGATGCTATTACGCGTCGATCAGCAACTGCAAAGTATGGGCGTACAGCTGCATTTCAGTGATATTAAAGGTCCGCTCATGGCACAGTTGGAAACATCTCAACTGCCCATGGGTATCAGCGGCGAGATGTTTTTTACTACGGACCAGGCGTTTAAGACACTTACCGGCAGCGCGCTAGAACAGACATGTTAACGATTGACCGCTATCTGACAGGACGCAGCCTGCGCGCCATCGCCCTAGTAGCCGCCAGTTTGACCAGCATGATGCTTCTGTTCGCTCTATTCGATGAGTTAGCCGAAGGTGCTGAACGTTATGGCTTCGACGACGCTCTAAATTATCTTTGGCGTACCCTACCCCGACGACTCGACGACTTACTTTTGTACAGCGTTTTTATCGGCTACTTAGCTGCCCTGGGGCAACTGGCAGAGCAGGGCGAACTAACCGCCTTGCGCGCCGCAGGGACATCGCCTGGGCGCCTGGTCGCAGCACTGGCTCCCTCACTTCTGCTGTGCTTAAGCCTGAGCTTCGCTCTCAGTGAATACCTTGCACCAAAGGCCGAACAGGCCGCAGAAGTGGCTAAGCTGAATGCACAATATGGCCGCGATGCAATGCAGAACAAGGGCGGGTTTTGGATCCGCGATGATCAGTTGTACATGCAGATTCAAGCCATGAGCGACGATAACGGCGGTACGCTTTGGGGGCTGCGTCAATATTGGCTGGATTCGAATCAACGGTTGGTACGCAGTGTAGACGCAGACTTTGCCACCTTTGACGCCAACAACGAGTTTTGGACTCTATACAACGTGCGCGAATCCCGGTTGTCCGAACAAATGACCACGGTGGAAAATTTCCCACAATCGCTATGGGCTAACGCCATAACCCCCCAACTACTGGCCAACCAAGCATTTCTGGAACCGAAGAAAATGTCGCTGCGCGGCCTTACTGATCAAATTAATTTCTTACAGCGGCAACAACTGCAAGCGACCAATTACCAGTTAGCTTTATGGTCTAGATTGCTAAAGCCATTGAGCTATTTCAGCTTGGCCCTGCTCGCATTGGCTATTGTGCTAGGCCCTATGCGCGGCACCGGTCTGGGTCCGCGCGTGGCACTCGGATTGTTAGTGGGCTTAACATTCAAATATTTGCAGGATCTGTTTGCGCCGATGGCGGTAGTTTTTGCCCTGCCCGCCGTCTTAGCCGTGGCCTTGCCAATCGGCGCTTATACGTTGTGCGCTTACCTGCTCATTCGCCGCTACGCATGACCTCATCTACTAAGTCAGCGACACGCATCTCACCCTCGCGAGTTTGACCGCCCATAGCCATAAACTTAGCCATGGCGCTTTGCGCCTCAGCGGTGCGTAATGTGCGCGCAAACAAATACGCCTCCTCCGAAAGGCCCTGAGCCAAGGGCAATTCTGCGGCATTAACAGATGCTTTCGCCAAACGCACTGCGGGTTGCGGAAAACGCCCAATGCGCTGGGCCAAATCGCTGACCGCCTGATCAATATCCGCTGCCGCATAAATACGATTTAGGTAGCCCCACCGCTCGGCAGTCTCTGCGTCAAGATCTTCACCACCAAGAACAACTTCCATAGCTCGGCCGCGACCCACCAGTCGAGGCAACCGCTGGGTACCACTGCCACCGGGTAAAATCCCTAAAGGCACCTCCATCTGATTAACAATGGTTTGGCCGATCACACCAAAGCGCATATCCATACTCGCAACCAATTCGCTACCGCCACCACCAACACGGCCCTCAATCTGCGCGATAGTGACCTTATTCATCGTACGCAGGCGCTCGCACATGAGATGAAAGGGGTTGAGTTCGGAACTTCGTTCGGCATCGCCTTCGGTAGGGAATTGCAGAATTGCTTCAACGTCAAAATGCGCTAAGAAAAAATCTGGATTAGCACTTTTAAACACCACCACCGACAAGTCAGGGTCGCGCTGCAACTCTTCTACTAACTGCGTGAGTTCCGCATACAATGCGAGTGTAATGATATTTATTGGCGGATTATCGATGGTCACCGTGGCGACTCGTGACGCAATCTCAACGGTCAATAAATTAAAATCCGTTTTCATAGCAAATCCCTCATAGTTTCTCTTTATTTGCGCCATGCCCCTGCGCATACTCCCACCATGAACGATACTACGATTTCTCGCCGCCAACGCGGCTACACCCTTTTCCTGCTGGTCATAGTTTTTACTGCCAGTCATGTCGACCGGCAAATTGTGGCCATCTTACAAGAACCGATTAAGCAGGCCTTCCAGATCAGCGACACCCAATTAGGTCTGCTTACTGGCTTCATGTTCGCGCTGTTTTACGCCACTCTGGGCATGCCCATGGCAATGTGGGCTGATCGGCATAATCGCCGCAACCTGATTGCTTTCTCCATTTCCCTGTGGAGCGCTATGACTGTTTTCTGCGGCATGGCAGTGCAATTCTGGCAGCTACTGTTGGCCCGCATTGGTGTCGGCGTTGGCGAGGCCGGATCAAACCCGCCGTCCCATTCGATCATCTCCGATCTGTACAAGCCAGAGGAGCGGGCAACCGCCATGGCTATCTTCGGACTCGGCGTTAACTTCGGAATCATGCTCGGCTATTTAATTGGCGGCTGGGTGAACGAATGGATTGGCTGGCGCTGGGCGTTCGTGGTCGCAGGCGTTCCTGGTTTGATCATTGCGGTGATCGTACGCATCACAATGATCGAACCGCCCCGAGGTTATGCAGATGGTTTGGCGGAAAAACCAACGGCTCCACCATTCTGGTCAGTGGTGCGATATATGCTAAACAGCACGACCACACGCCATTTGGTGATCGCCAATAGCCTAATTTCCATGGCCGGATATGCAGCCATCGCCTGGGCACCGGTGTATTTTCAACGAGTGCATGGCTTCAGTACGGCTGAGTCCGGCACCTTCCTCGCTCTCGCCATAGGTGTTGGCGGCGGGCTTGGCACTTTTTTTGGCGGTTATTTTGCCGATCGCTGGGCGCGTATCTCCGAGGGCTGGCGGGCATGGATCGTGTGCTTGACCACAGCAATCTATTTGCCGTCAGCGGTAATGTGCTATCTAACCGCAGATCCGGTTTGGGCCGTCATATGGTTTATCGGCCCGGCGGCATTAGGCGGCGTCTATATCGGAACCAATTTCGCGATCTTGCAGTCTTTAGCACCGGTAGAAATGCGCGCGGTCATGGCGGCCATCAACTTGTTCATTCTGAACATCATTGGCCTGGGCCTTGGGCCGGTCGGCGTAGGCTTTATTAGCGACCTGGCTGCGCCTGAGTACGGAATAGAGAGTATTCGCTATGGGCTGCTGGCAACGTTAATTGTGATGGCTTGGGGCGCGTTACACGAGGCTAGGGTTGGTGTATTACTGCATCGCTCCCGCGGTGCTGCTAAGGCCTGAGGACAGAGGTGCGGATGCAGCCGCACTGCCTCATCCGCACCGAACTATATTGGGCGCTTAACCCACCTCGCCTATATCACTGATGATTTTGCCTACAAGCCCGTATTCCACGGATTCCTCAGCACTCATCCAATAATCGCGCTGGGTATCTTCACCAACACGATCCACCGACTGGCCGGTGCGCTCGGCGATAATTCCATTAATGCGTTCCCGCGTCTTGAGAATTTCCCGGGCATGTATCTCAATATCTGCCGCGTCGCCACCGAAACCGCCACTGGGCTGATGAATTAAGAATCGTGTATTCGGCAGCGCAAAACGATTGGCTTTGTCTGCAGCTAGATAAATGTGTGTGGCAATACTGCCCACCCAACCCGTGCCGATGATCCGCACCTCAGGTTTGATGTAGCGTATGAGGTCAAAAATCGTATCTCCAGACTCGACATGGCCACCAGGGGAGCCTATGTAAAGAGTAATCGGGTCATCTGATTCAAACGCTAATGCCAGAAGCTTTTCTGCCATGCGCCGCGCCACGTCCTGATTAATCTCGCCGAACAGCGTCAACGTACGATTCTGCAACAGTACATTTTCGAGCCGATTATAGTTTTTCGCCGCATCAGCGATCGATTGATCGTCCTTTTCTGCATCTGCGCGCTGCATAGCCTTACTCCATGTTTGCCCCGAACCGCACCGGTAGCATTGTTTTAATCATCTCAGAGCTGTGGTTCAGCGCCGTCGGTAGAGATTGCCCACCTGATGGTGTAGCTTGATGGACCTATCCTATGGACGAAGGGGGAAATTTCAATGCCATTGGCCAATGAATACCAAGTGATGTTTGAACAACTCGCCGCGGCCGGCCCGGCACCCAGCGTCCGCGACCTACCCGTTGCAGATGGCCGCGAACTATATCGCGCTGCTCGCGCTGTGAATCCGGACTTACCGATTCATAAAGTCAGTGATGCCACAATACCCGGACCCGGCGGCGCTATCCCGATACGTATTTACCAGCCGCAAGGCGACGGCCCTTTTGGCGTTTTAGTGTATTTCCACGGCGGCGGCTGGGTGATTGGTGACCTGGATACGGCAGATGCTGTTTGCCGCGAGATCGCCACCCTAGCCGAGTTAATTGTCGTCTCGGTAGATTATCGACTCGCCCCTGAACACGTCTATCCCGCCGCTGTGGAAGACAGCTATGCGGCCTTACAATGGGTATACGCGAATCTCGAAACGTTACAGGGCAATGGCAAGATCGGCGTATGCGGGGAGAGCGCTGGCGGCAATTTAGCCGCGGTGATTGCACAACAAAGCCGCGACCAAGGGGGGCCACCCATCGCTTTTCAATGTTTACTTTACCCTGTGACGGATGCCGAAATGGGCCGCCCTTCCTACAGCGAAAATGGCAGCGGGTATCTACTCGAAACAGCCACAATGGAATGGTTCTGGGACACTTACTGTCCCGACCCAGAGCAGCGCCTGCAACCCGACGCGAGTCCGCTACGCGCAAAAAATTTAACACAGTTGCCCCCGGCCCTAGTGGTCACTGCAGAATTCGACCCATTAAGGGATGAGGGCAATGCCTACGCCCACGCTTTGCAAGCGGCCGGCAATACCGCCACGCTGATGTGCTGCGATGGCTTAGTACACGATTTTTTCAGCACTGCGGCGGTTTTCGCCTGTTCCAGAACACCCTTTGAAGAGACTATTACCGCACTGCGCGAAAACTTAAATAGATGAACTGAAACCGGACATTTTTGTCCTAAACTGCGTCACTGGAGGATTTTTCATGCTTTTTGTCATCATTGCTAAAGACCATGCTGACAGTACCGAACTGAGAGCAAATACCCGCCCTAACCATCTTGAATATCTCGGTGGCCATGAAGTGCACTACGCAGGGCCCATGCTTAGCGACGACCAAGACCAACCGATCGGATCAATCGTCGTTATCGAGGCTGCCGATTTAACTGCCGCCAGAGACTTCGCTGCAAATGATCCCTACACCGTAGCCGGCCTGTTTGCAGAGGTCAGCGTACACCCCTTTAAACAAGTGATCCCAGGATAGGCATTATGCATACGGCAATTATCAGCGGTGTCGGACCCCTTGAGGGACTGGGTGCACAGTTAGGTGTTCGATTCGCTAAAGAAGGCCTGCATGTGCTAGTGGCTGGGCGCACCGAGCAAAAGTTAGACGCAGTCGTAGCCGCAATAAAGGCTGAGGGCGGCAGCGCCGAGGGGGTAATCGCTGACGCCACAGACGAAGCCGCAACCGAGGATTTATTCGCCAGAGCCGGCGATCAGCTTGAATTAGCAATATATAACACCGGTAATAATACGCCTGGCCGAATCATTGATATGAGCGCAGATTTTTTTGCCGAAAGCTGGCGCGTATGTTGTTTCGGCGGCTTTTTGTTTGGCCGTGAGGCAGTCAAGAAATTCACTGAGCGGAGCAGAGGGGGCACATTACTGTTCACCGGAGCCAGTGCATCACTGCGGGGGCGTGCCAATTTTGGCGCGTTTAACTCATCAAAAGGCGCGTTACGAAATTTAGCTCAGGCCATGGCCAAAGAATACGCCGAGGACGGCATACACGTCGGTCACGTGGTGGTCGATGGACCCATCGCCGGTGAAAAAATTAAAGGCAGGTTTCCTGAGTACGCAGAAAAATTGGGCGAAGACGGCATGATCAATATCGGCGGTATCGTCGATGGCTTCGTGTACCTTTATCGCCAACCGCAGCAGGCTTGGACCTTTGAATTAGACGTTAGGACGTCCAAGGAAAAATGGTAACCCGCCACCAGCGCGACGGGTTACTCCCGCAGACTCAGGCGTTGCTAGTCAACACGAGCATTGGCATAACCTGATAACACCACCGCACCGTCTTGGTTAGTGGTCTCTACACTCAGGGTCACAATGCCGTCGGTAACGTCATCAACGGTGGCTGTGGAGTTTAGTGTGTCCCCAGGCCAAACCTGACTTGTGAAGCGAACACCGTATTTTGTTAGGCGCCCATCGCCTACATAGTTAGTGATCATGCGACCGGTCATACCCATAGTTAGCATGCCGTGAGCAAAAACTGATGGATAGCCTGCCATTTCTTTAGTGAACTTTTCATCACTGTGAACAGGGTTGTAATCACCAGAGGCTCCCGCGTACATAACGATCTGGGTACGGGTTAAATCTTCAACCAAACACTCGGTATAGGTATCGCCTACGTTTAAATCTTTTGCTGCTAATGCCATGTTGCCCCCTTATTGATCCACCGGACGTTCGGTGCGAACGCCGACGCCACGCGCAGTAATAACCAGTTCACCGTTCTGATCGCGATATTCGGTAACCGTTTCTGAGAACACCAGCTTACCCGAGCGCTTGCCCTCTTTTTCCCAGGTCTTTCCTGGTTTAACTTCAGCGGTTAAAACATCGCCTGGGCCAATATGCCGGTGGTATTCAAAATGCTGCTCGGCGTGCAGGCCACCGCCGCCACCGCCACCACCACCACTGCCGGCTTCGCGTTTGATACCAGTCGCTTCTTTGCCCGATCCAAACCAATCTTCGCCTATCTTCGGGCGCAGAAAGTAATCCGGGTCAAATTGTGCACTGGACTGCGCAAATGTCGGAGGCGCAATCACGCGACCTGGTTCGGTACTGGCCGCATATTCCTCGTCATAATAAATCTCATTACCATCGGCGATGGAACGGGCAAACATCATAATATGACTGCCCTCCACCGGAAATTTGTTCACTGCCATGAGTGCCCCCTTCCTGTTAAATGAACATCGAGTAATAACGCGAGTAGCCGATTAAATCAATACGCCAACTCACTTGCCGCCGCCTATTTCCCCTTAAATTCAGGTGTGCGCTTCTCTAAAAATGCGCTGATTCCCTCTTGTTTATCTGCTGTTTGCACGAGGGCCCCTTGGGCGTACTTCTCAAACATTAAAGCGCCCGCCAGACTCGCCTCCATACCGAAATGCACCATGGCTTTCATGGTGCGCGGCACAAAGGGTGCAAAGGATGCAAGATGATCGGCCATACGCTGCGCTTCAGCCAACAGTTGCGACGATTCCACAATGCGCGTAATCAAGCCTATTTGCAGCGCGCGCTCAGATTCGATTGGTTCGCCCATCAGCATCATCTCCATTCCCCACCCCCGGCCCACAATACGCGGCAAACGCGCTGTGGCACCGCCACCGGGAATAATGCCGAGCTTGCCTTCCGGTGTAGCAAACCGGGACCCCGGAGTTGCAATACGCAAGTCACAGCCCAAGGCCACCTCTAGTCCACCGCCCATGCAAATACCGTCTATGGCCGCAATCGTTGGTTTCGGCGTCCGCTCAAGCTTTTCCGCCAATCCTTGGACTATTGGTTCTAGCGCCTTCTTAAAGTCACGGTCAACAACTTCCCCTAAATCCGACCCAGCAGCAAAGGCTTTACCACCGGCCCCCGTGATCGTTATGACCCGAACCTGATCATCCGCCGCCGCTGCATCTACGGCCGCGTGCAAATCGTCCAAGGTCGCCAGAGAAATAGCATTGTGCTTTTCTGGCCGGTTAATGGTGATGAGCGCCATGGGACCCATGACTGAATACAGGACGTTTTCCAACTCAAGCTTATCGTGCATCAATGTGCCTTACTTCTTACGTACCAATATCGTTGATGAAATAGTGCATAGGTGCAAGGGCAGGGCTAGGTTTAAGCCAATATCTAAAGGACAAAAAAAACCGCCGGCCTGGAGAGGAAACCGGCGGTTTAAGGGGGCTCTGCTGCTTGGCGGTTCAATTTTTTGAACCCAGAACCCCTAGGAGAAACCACTGAACTCGGATTGACGCAGAAACTCTTTTGCGGAGCCGCTCGCGAATCTCACGCAGCCTAATATGCCAATCTAACGTTTCGAAAAAATTACTTCTCAAACCATTTTTGTGTCAATTTGTAACAACTAGGCAGCTAAAACCTGGCTATTCAGAGGTATTTGCAACAAAAGAAAGGGTAAATTTGGCGCCTGGCGATGGCGCGTTTTGCGACGCATTAACAACCTCGATTGCCCAGCCGTGGGTCTGGCACAGTTGATCAACAATGGCCAATCCTAGGCCGCTGCCTCCGGTGGCCGAACTGCGGGAACCGTCAAGACGAAAAAACGGCTGGAAGATCTGGCTACGTTGCTGCTCTGGAATCCCCGGACCATTGTCAACAATCACTACTGCAGTCGCGCGAACAATCAGCCGGACCTCGCCCCCATGCTTGATGCCGTTAGAAATCAAATTTGTCAGCACTCGGCTGAAGGCGTTTGGCGCTAACACCACGCGATGATTCCGAGAAATCTCAGCTGTTAGCGCAACATCTTGCTCAAACGTACTGAGAATATCTTCGATAAATGCAACCAGCTCGAACTCCTGGTCTTTTTCGCTGGCACCCTTGGCGAAACGCAACGCGTCGCGAATCAGCTCATCCATAGATTCAAGGTTATGCTCGAAGCGTCGAATTAATACCTCATCAACAGTCTCAGGCAGCAGAGCGAGGGCAAGTCGCATGCGTGTGAGGGGGGTGCGCAGATCATGGGAAATGCCGGCCATCAGCGTCGTACGATTCTCCAGCAATACGGATATCTCAGAGGCCATGGTGTTAAAATTTCGCGCCAACGATACCAATTCGCGCGGCCCAGTCTCAGCCAAGGGCTCTATATTCTCTAAGCCGCGAAAGCGTTCCGCCTGGGTAGCAACCTTGACTAACGGACGGGTAACCCGCTGCACAACGAACAATGAAGTAAAAAAAACGATCGCAGCACCTAAACCGACAATGATGATGGCGACATACAGTGGCTGAGTATCCCGTCGATCTGGTGCAACACCAATTTGCAACCGGTATTCCGCCATGGGCACCTCAACCCATATAAGATCATCGCCCTCGAGCAGCGCAACCTCTATCCCCAGACGGTTTTGCAATTTTTGCTGCAACAATGCGATAGGCGTCTGGGCGCTCTCATACTCAGGAAGCTGCTGCAAAGCCGAACTAATAATCAGATCATGATTTTGCGCCAGTTCGAGCTCAAAATAAGGCCGCGCCGCCGGCGGCAGTTCCACCCAGGTTTGTGCCGATAATACGAGTAACGCCGCCTCATCATCAGCGGAGCGTTCAGCAATAGGATCGATCACAAAAGCGTACAAAGCGATGGTCGAAATCACCGCAATAAGCATCGAACTCACACCGAGAGTTAGGTTGGTGCGCCCGAGTAATGAGGCCGGCGCACCCAACGGCAGCAATCTAGTCATCTGGGTTGGGGCAGAACATGTAGCCTTTGCCCCAGATCGTTTTAATTAACAGAGGGTTAGCCGGGTCTGCCTCAAGTTTTGAGCGCAGCCGCGTTACCCGGACGTCAATTGATCGATCAAAGGGTGATCGTTCAGCGCCAGTAAGCAAATCCAAAATGCGGTCTCGATGCAGCACTTTATTCGGATGCGCGACCAAGATCGCCAACAGGTCGAACTCTCCCGAGGTTAACGCAACGCCCACACCGTTTTGAGTCAGCCGATGGGACGCTAGATCTAGGCTGAATTCGCCAAATTGAACCTTCGATGGCGCAGCATCCAGAGTCGCCTCGCCGCGCCCACTGCGCCGTAACACTGCGCGCACGCGGGCGAGTAATTCGCGCGGATTGAAAGGTTTCGACAAGTAATCGTCTGCACCCACCTCCAAACCGACAATACGATCAACATCATCGCCTTGCGCAGAGACAATAATGATAGGTAGATCCTGGCGCTTTTTTAGGCGCTGAGCGATCGACAGGCCGTGCTCCCCGGGCAGCATAAGGTCTAGGATGAGCAGATCAACCTGATGCTGATTGAGGTATGCGTCCATGCTCTCGCCACAATCCACTGTTGCAACATCAAAGCCCTGCTGCTGCAAATAGGCTTGGGTTAATTCCCTAAGCTCTGGATCGTCGTCGACGACCAGCAGATGCGCGTGTTCTACGTCCATACTAGGGCTTAGGCGGCTCAGAGCTTGTTGAGCTCTCGTCCGGCTGCTTATCCTGCACCCCAGCGACGGCTGCCGGATTCGCTGCAGTGCTATGGCGCCGTTCAAATCCAGTACCAAACCGAATCTTGGCGCGCATGACACGCCGCGGTGATGTCAACGCCGACGCACTGAGAGTGACTTGGTCGTCAACTTCCTGATTCGGTGGCTGATGCGCCGCATTGCGCGCCGATTTCGCTGGCGTAATGGTGGTTTGGCGCGTGACTTGGCGCCCACGCGGAGTGATTTTTATGGTCTCGGTCTCCGTGACGAGGCTGCCGTCCGGCCGCCGCACAGTGCGGCCATAGCTCTGTTGGGCCATTACTTGATTCAGAGCAGAGGCATTTTTTGACCCATCCTTCGCCGCGGGTACCGCACTCTGCGATGTATCAGCGGCTTTTGCCGACTTCATTCTTGATCGAATCTCGGACAGTAATAAGCGTCTTTGGGTGGGCGACAACGAGGCCCAATTTTTGACCATTTGAGTAAGCTCAGCGTCGCTATTATCACGGTAATTTATATGCTCAACTTGATCTAACTCCGCAAGATCTCGTTGTTGAGCGGACACAGCACCGGCCAAAACCAGCAACAGCACACAGCTCGCCCAGCGCCAATAGGTCCGGCCTGCGGTGTCTAAAGCTTGTATCGTGTTGGCGCTATTTAACAAAACCTGTTACCCGAGAATACATATAGCGGTACTTTGCCACAGCCTCGCATTTTGCGAGAGCTGTGTTACCTGCAAATTTCTTCCGAGTTTCATTTTGTATCAGGCGCAATAGGCCTTGCAAGGCAGGATGCGCCGGTCTCCAGGGATCCCTAAAGACCGGCAACATAAAGGACGAAACAGCTCGGATTAATTGACTTCGAATAATCCTGCAGCGCCCTGGCCACCGCCTATACACATTGTGACCACCCCATACTTCTGATTGCGGCGCTTAAGCTCGCGCAGAATCAGACCCGTTTGACGTGAACCGGTCATACCAAAGGGGTGTCCGATGGCGATACTGCCACCCAGAACATTGTACTTTTCGTTATCAATGTTCAGTGCGTCGCGACAGTACAGACACTGAGACGCAAAGGCTTCGTTGAGTTCCCATAGGTCAATGTCGTCAATGCTCAGTCCTGCATTCTTTAACAAACGCGGGATAGCAAATACTGGACCAATGCCCATTTCGTCAGGCTCACAACCCGCGATGGTAAAGCCACGGTAAACGCCTAACGGAGTCAGACCCAACGCAGCAGCGCGATCCGCACTCATAAGCATAGTCATTGATGCACCATCAGACAGCTGAGAGGCGTTACCCGCTGTTACTGAGCCGTCATCTTCAAAGGCTGGTGGCAGTGACGCCAGGCCTTCCAGCGTAGTATTTGCGCGGTTGCACTCATCCTTATCAACCCACACTTCTTCGTGGCTCTCTTCGCCAGTTTCTTTATTTACCTTGAGCATGGTCGCATTCATACCAACGATCTCTTCGGCGATCTTGCCTGATTCAACCGCAGCTGCGTAACGCTGCTGGCTTTGCAGTGCGTATTCGTCCTGCATCTCGCGGGTAACTTGGTAGCGTCGTGCCACAACTTCCGCGGTATTACCCATTGCCATGAAAATTTCTGGCTTTTCATCAACCAAGCGCTGATTTTGCTTGGCTTTGCCTGGCTCCTGGCGCGTACGCATTGAGATCGAGTCAACCCCACCTGCAATGGCGACTTCGGTCTGTCCTGAAGCAATCTGATTCGCGGCGATAGCTATCGCTTGGAGGCCAGATGAGCAAAAACGATTAATACTTACACCCGCTGCGGTGATCGGCAGCTTCGATAAAACCACAGCAAGCCGTGCGATGTTGCCATCCTGCTCACCGGCATGAGTTGCGGCACCCACCACTACGTCTTCAACTTCGTCCGCTCCAACGTTGGGGTTACGGTCGAGTAATGAATCAATACAGTGCGCCAGCATGTCATCAGAGCGCGTTAAGTTAAAACTACCGCGGAAGGCTTTGGTTAAACCAGTCCGAACACTATCGACGATTACAACGTCTCGCATAGTCACATCCTCTTTCTTTCAATTTACGACTGCATTTGTTTGCGAGGCTACAGCGACAGCAGACAAACGACGTCTCTGGAAGAGATGGCAACCCTCGTGGAAGCCAGTTTAGGTAAGCGCGATCTCATCCCCCAAGGCGAGCAATAGTAACCACTAGACCATGGCTCCGCTAGTCTCGGTTGCACACTGCCTATAGCAAACAAAAGGCACAACCGGGGATTCACCTTATGGCCTGGCAGCGTTAGCATCAGGGGTAAGCCTACGGGCCAAATTAAATTTCTGCTGTTACTGGGAGAACCAATGAGTGACTTTTACAACATGGCCATGGACGATATTCATGGCACACCAACCGCGTTAAACAAATTTGCCGACACCGCCTGCTTGGTGGTTAATGTCGCCAGTCGCTGAGGCCTCACCTCACAGTACGCCGGGTTGCGTACTCTGCAAGAAAACTATGCTGATCGCGGCTTCAGCGTATTAGCCTTTCCATGCAACCAATTTGGTGGCCAGGAACCAGGCAGCAATGAAGAAGTGTTTGCATTTGCCGTAGACAAATATCAGGCCAACTTTCCTATGTTCGCGAAAATCGAAGTCAATGGATCCGGTGCCTGCGAACTCTACCAATGGCTGAAAGCGGCTAAGCCGGACGAAGAAGGCGGCACAGATATTCCGTGGAACTTCACTAAGTTCCTTATCGACAAGTCCGGACAGGTAATCGCGCGCTTCAGTCCACAAACCTCACCAGAGGAACTCAACGACGCCATCGAGGCGCTGCTGTAGATACAGCAGTTACGTTCAAGGACTAAGGCAATGAGCAACGTAATACTGGACGGACTGTGTTTCGGCGAAGGCCCAAGGTGGCGCGATGGCCACCTTTGGATGTCAGATATGCACGATCAAAAAGTGCTGAAAGTGGCCCCATCCGGAAATTTTGAAGTGGTGGTGCAACTCGCGGATGACCAGCCCTCAGGTTTGGGATGGCTACCTAACGGCGATTTATTGATCGTAGCAATGTCGAGTCGCAGGCTGCTGCGCTTCGACGGCACCGAAATTAGCGTCCACGCAGACTTGAGTGAGTTAGCGAGCGGAATCTGCAACGACATGGTGGTAGACAGTATCGGGCGCGCCTATGTGGGCAATTTCGGCTTCGATTTGCACCACGGTGCGCCACAGCGCAATGCCGAATTGATCTTAGTTGAGCCAGACGGCAAAGCGCGCTGCGTAGACGACGAGGTGTTGTTTCCCAATGGCACTGTCATTACTCCGGACGACGCCACGCTGATCGTCGCAGAGACCTTTGCCGGACGACTGACGGCTTTTGATCTCGACGCTAGCGGCGAACTGAGCAATCGCAGGGTATGGGCACAGCTGCCGGAAGGAGCCGTACCTGATGGCATATGCTTGGATGCAGGCGGTGGTATATGGAGCGCCTCCCCCAGCACCAATAATTGCATTCGTCAGATCGAGGGCGGCGAGGTTACCCACGAGATCAAGCTGGACCGCGGTGCATTTGCTTGCATGATTGGCGATGGCCAGCTGTACATCCTGACATCGACAACATCAAAACCCGATCGCTGCAAAGTCAAACGAGAGGCGCGAGTAGAAGTTTATCCAGCGCCCTATGCCGCTGCCGGACGGCCATAATTTAATTTAGTAGAAAACTATGACCCAAATCTTCGAAAACTACTCATCACCTTGGTTAAATGACGAGCTCAGCCTCCTCAGAGACGCTGCGGCAAAATTCTTCACAACCCAGTTAGCACCAGAAAACGAGCGCTGGATTGATCAGGGGCAAGTCGATCGCGATGCCTGGACTAAGGCCGGCGCAGCGGGTTTCTTGTGCGCTGAAATACCCACCGAATACGGTGGCGGTGGCGGCGACTACCGCCACGAAACGGTCATAATGGAGGAGCAACTACGGGCCGGAGTAAACGGCCTGGGCAGTCAAGTGCACAGCCAAATCGTTGCGCCTTACTTCTTGCACTATGGCACCGAGGAACAGAAGCAGCGCTGGCTGCCGAAAATGGCCAGCGGTGAGATGGTTGGCGCCATTGCCATGACCGAACCCAATACTGGCTCAGACCTGCAAAGCATTCGCACTACCGCGGTCCGCGACGGCGATGAGTACGTGGTCAACGGTGCTAAAACGTATATCAGTAATGGCCAGTTATGCGACCTGGTAATTGTGGTTGCAAAGACCGATCCCGACAAAGGCGCCAAAGGCATTTCTCTAATCGTAGTCGAGACAGACACTCCGGGGTTTGAGCGCGGTCGTAATCTGAAAAAAATGGGCCAAGAGGCGGCGGACACTTCTGAAATGTTTTTCAGCGATTGCCGGGTACCGGTGAGCAATAGACTAGGCGAGGAGGAAGGCCAAGGCTTCATCCAATTAATGACCCAGTTACCACAAGAACGGCTAAATATTGCGCAGGCGGCGGTAATAGATATGGAACGCGCGCTTGAGATGACCATCGATTTTGTTAAAGAGCGTAAAGCCTTTGGGCAACGGGTACTGGACTTCCAAAACACCAAATTCAAACTTGCAGAGTGTAAGACCGAGGCGCTTGTTGCCAGAACCTTCGTTGACCAATGCGTGGTCAAACACTTGGCCGGCGAGTTAGATGCAGCCACTGCATCAATGGCCAAGTATTGGACCACGGAGAAACAGAACCAAATCATCGACATCTGCCTGCAACTGCACGGCGGTGCTGGTTATATGGATGAATACCCAATTTCGCGCATGTATCGTGATGCCAGAGTACAAACGATTTACGGTGGCACCAACGAAATCATGAAAGAACTGATCAGCCGAACACTGTGATTCGAATTTCGCAACCTATTCTTTACG
>CAJXAC010000062.1 GCA_913050035.1 uncultured Gammaproteobacteria bacterium
CTTCTGAACCGGGGGTAACTAAGAGCATTAGCTTTATTTGGACTAGCTAGAAGGAATGGCGCACCCGGCAGGACTCGAACCTGCAACCCCTTGGTTCGAAGCCAAGTATTCTATCCAGTTGAACTACGGGTGCGTGGTGCGCATGTTGCCCTAGGGCACTTTGCCGCGCAAGCGTCAGCTGCGTAATAAACGCCCCGGTACCGCTCCCGTATGCTCATTGTTGGTCAACACTACCTCGCCGGCAACGATTGAATGCTTCAATCCGTCCGCTGTTTGCTTAAGCCGCCGGGCGCCTGCGGGCAGGTCGTAGACCACCTCGGGCAATCGCGCACCTATGGTTTCCGGATCAAAGACCAGTAAATCCGCGGTCATACCCTGACGCACCAGTCCGCGGTCGTGCAGCCCCCACAATGTGGCGGTGTCGTAGGTGATTTGCCGCACCGCTGCTTCCAGACTCAGCGCCTGCTTTTCACGCACCCAGTAGCTGAGCAAGTGGGTTTGTAACGACGAATCCATAATCTGTGCCACGTGGGCTCCAGAATCTGAGAACGTCACCACGGACCGTGGATGCTTCATCATTTCCAACACATGATCCTGATTTTCATTCGCCAGCGGCTGGCGGAAGAACATCTTGAAGTCACGCTCTAGCGCCATATCAATCATCAGTTCAACCGGGTTGACGCCCTGCTGGCGTGCCAGTTCGCCCATGGACGGGATATCAAACGCCATGTCGGACATGGGATATACATGATCCCAGTGGGGTGGTCTGGCTTCGGCTCCGACCACTCGCGGTCCGGTGTACTCACGACTGGCGATCTCCACCAACTTGGCTTTTATCGCCGGGTCGCGCAGTTTCGCGGCCTGCTCTGCCAGCGGCAGTTGTCTGATCTCTGACCAATATTCCCAGTTATCGAACGGTGTGTAGCTTTCAAAGGACAACAAGCTCGACAGCGCGCGGCTATGCACCTGCGCAAACATGCGCCCACCGGCCGCTGCGGTTTCATCCAAAAGATCAAAATACGGCCGCCACAGATCTGGCGCTGCACGCACGCTGAACATGCCCCAAGTCTGAATCACTCCAGACTCCACGGCCAAATCCCGCAAGCGGTCGCAATATTCTCTAATGCGTTCTGGGTCGCGCCCTGGTGCCTCGCCGGCAATTTCAAATATGCCTTTACCGGTTTCGCCAACGGCATTAACGATGGCGCGCACTTCGTCCCATTCGGCCAGTCGGCTGGCAACTGGCCGGTCGTCTGCGGTGATGTGGTTAAAGGTACGGGACGTTGAAAAACCAATGGCGCCTGCCTGCATGGCCTCTTTCACCACCGCCTGCATGCGCCGGGTATCGTCCTCTGATGCCGCTTCGGCAAAGGCCCGCTCACCCATAACATAGGTGCGTAACGCCGAATGGCCAATATAACCGGCATAATTGATGCCCTTGGGTAATGCGTCTACGGCATCCAAAAACTGCGGGAAGGTCTCCCAGGTCCAATCAATACCTTCCAGCATGGCATCCCGGGACAGATCTTCTGCGCGCTCAAGGTTGCGGAATACCAAGTCCGCGTCTTCTTGTTTGCAGGGTGCCAGTGTAAATCCGCAGTTGCCCATAACTACGCTGGTGACGCCGTGGTAACAGGAGCATGAACCTAGGGGATCCCAGAACACCTGGGCGTCCATGTGGGTATGGCCGTCGACAAATCCCGGACTGACCACATGCCCTTCGGCATCAATCGTTTGCCGAGCTTTGCTGTTGAGGCGCCCGATTGCGGCTATTTTGCCGTCTTGCACCGCTACGTCCGCGCGGTAGCCCGCAGATCCGGAACCATCTACAACAGTACCGTCCTTAATCAATAAATCGTACATAGTTTGTCTCCTTCAGCACCGTGCCGATTCTTGCGGCCGTGCTACCATCCCTTTTTTTGCGCAACCTACGGTAAGCCTATGAGCCGTCCCGGCAGCACCGAAGCAAATCTGACCCCTATTCCTCGATTGAGCTATACCGTGCACCCGGGTCAAGGCCCCTATCTGCTGTTAGTGCACGGCTTTTTATCCTCAAGTGCCCAATGGATACTCAATTTAGCCGCGTTAAGCAAGGTATGCCAACCCGTCACTGTCGACCTTTGGGGTCATGGTCAGTCCCCCGCGCCTACAGATCTCGATCTCTATCGACCCACAAGCTATGCCGATCAGTTCGAATTTATCCGCTCCACAGTGGGCGCAAAACGTTGGTTTGTTTGCGGTTATTCCATCGGCGCCAGTCTCACACTGAACTACGCCCACACCCACGCGAACCGCGTTATTGGGCATATTTTCACCAACTCCACTTCGGCCTTTACCGACTCCACCAAAATCGAAGGGTGGAAGGACAACATCCAACGCGGCGCAGATAAAATTCGCGCTGGCGGAGCCGCTGCTATAGCAAAAATTCCTGTGCACCCTAAGCGCGCCTACACATTGCCCGAACCTGTCTACGAGGCGTTACTGGCCGATGCAGCACTGCTGTCACCTACCGGCGTTGCCAACACCTACCTTGGCACCATGCCCTATACCAATATACTCGACGTTGCCGGCAGCAACTCTCGTCCGGCACTTATGTGCTGGGGCGAAAAGGAACGGCGTTTTGCACCGCTGGCACAATGGGCGATCGAGCACATGGCGAACCTTGAGGTGGTCAAATTGCAGGCCGGCCATGGTGTTAATATGGAAGCCAGCGCCGGCTTCAATGATGCTGTTACTGAGTTTATCCGCGCGCAGCAAACTTCTTAGGCTGATTACTATGTTGCAACGACCAACACCACGACCCCAGCCGCTACGCCCACGGCGCTGCCAACTTTCTGTGCCCGGCAGTTCGGAAAAAATGCTCGCCAAAGCGGCGGATTTGGCTGTGGACGGCATTGTTCTGGATTTGGAGGACGCGGTCGCGCCCAATGCCAAGGCGCAGGCCCGCGAGTTCGTTATAGATGCCTTAAACAACCTGCAGTGGCAGGCAAAAGTGATTTCTGTGCGCATCAATGGCACCAATACACCGTGGTGTCACGATGATGTAATACATCTGCTGACCCAAGCGGGCGATAAAATCAGCACTCTGGTATTGGCGAAAACCAACCAAGTCGCCGACGTGCATTTTCTGCATCTGCTACTGGACCAATTGGAACAAAAACTCGGACTCGCTGACCGCGTTGGCATAGAAGGTTTAATTGAGGATGTCTCTGGGCTGATCAATGTCGAAGACATTGCGGCCGCATCTGATCGCCTAGAGTCATTGATTTTCGGTATGGGCGACTACTCAGCCAGCCAACATATGCGCTTGGACGCGATCGGTAGCAGTGGCGACTATCCGCCAGATATTTGGCATTACCCCCGCTACAAACTTATTACCGCCTGTCATGCCCACGGCCTGGATCCAATAGATGGGCCCTACGCTATTTTTAACGACTTAGCGACTTTGCAAACCGAGGCGACTCATGGGGCAACCCTAGGCATGTTCGGCAAATGGGCGATTCATCCAAGCCAAACTGAAATTCTCCAAACCACCTTTGCACCCAGCAGCGAGGCTGTGCTGGCCGCGCAACAACAGAAAAGCGCGTTTGAGAGCGCTGTTGCCGAAGGCCAGGGTGCGATATCCGTTGACGGTGTCATGGTAGACGCAGCGAGTATTCGTCTGGTGCAAAATTTGCTGGACCGCGCCGAACTCTACGGGCTTTAACGCGACCTCTATTATGGCGGCCACAGCCCACGCTGCATTCACGCGTCTGCAGTCAGAAATCCGCGCATGTACGTTGTGCGCCGAGCATTTACCCCTAGGGCCACGTCCGGTTTTACAGGCCCATCCAGCGGCCAAAATACTGATTGTCGGCCAGGCACCAGGCACTGCCGTACATCGTACAGGCATACCCTTTAACGACCCCAGCGGCGATCGCTTAAGAACCTGGTTGGGGGTCGATAGGGACGTTTTTTATGACGCACACCAAATCGCGCTGGTGCCTATGGGCTTTTGTTATCCCGGCAAGGGACGGGGCGGCGATCTTCCACCACGGCCGGAATGCGCAGCGCGCTGGCGCACACAATTACTCGGCCACTTGCAGCAACTACAAATGACCATCTTGGTAGGGCGCTACGCCATCGATTGGCATCTACAGCCGCCGAAAACCGCCACGCTAGCGAACGTCGTCAAACAGTGGCGGCAATATGTGCCAGAGATGCTACCGCTACCCCATCCAAGCCCGCGCAATACTCAATGGTTAAAGCGCAACCCAGTGGTGGAACAGGATATTGTTCCCTACCTACAAAAACGCGTGGCAAGCGTATTGTCTAAACAGCCATGAGATAGGTGGCTGATCGTTAACGAAGCTGCTCTAGGCCTCCACAGCAATGCCATTAGCACTATCAGTCGAGACGAGGTACGGATTGAGCTGCTGCCAGCACTGCACGTTGCGCAGACACTTGCGAGCCAGCGCCCACTCGCCTACCCCCGCCAGACAACTTGCTGCATTAGCCCAATGTTCGGCGAGTTCGGCTTGGGCCACCCAATCGGCCTCGGATGCCCAGGGTACTGAAAAATAGCGACGGGTGGACTCTATAGCCGTGGCTAACGCACGCAACGCGGTTTGCATACGCAAAGACTCGCTGGGCAAATTTTCGTCTAAAGACGATTCGCTTTCGGGAATAACTTGAGCTGACAAAGCTGGCACAACACACCTGCATAGAGCGCCGAGGCGTCTATTTTTTGATTTAGATTAAGGCGAGTCTGCCTACGCCTAAACCAATGCGCATTGGTGATGTGACCAACGGTAGTATTCGAGCGACAAGCTCGTGCTTGCCTGCCAAATACCTATAAATTCAATAAGAGCGGGGCAAATCCAACACGTGCTCGCTGACAAAATTCTGGATCATTTCCTGGGAAATTGGCGCAATCTTCATTAACCGCGCCTCGCGCCAATAGCGCTCCACGTGGTATTCCCGGGCATAGCCAAAACCACCGTGGGTTTGTACCGCCTGATCCGCCGCCAAAAATCCAGCATCTGCTGCCAACCACTTCGCCATATTCGCCTCTGCGCCACAGGGCATGTCGTTGTCCAGCATCCATGACGCCTTGCGAATCATCAGCTCCGCCGCATCCAAGCGCATCTTGGCTTCCGCCAGAGGAAAGGCGACACCCTGGTTTTTGCCAATTGGCCGACCAAATACAACCCGTTCGTTGGCGTAGTTTACGGCCCTACGCAGCGCCGCCTTGCCAATGCCCAATGCCTCCGCGGCAATGAGAATGCGCTCAGCATTGAGTCCAGAAATCAGATAGCTGAAACCCTTACCCTCTTCGCCCACTCGATCGGTGACCTTAACCGGCAGGTTGTCATAGACCACCTCACAGGTCGCCACTGCATTACGACCCACCTTGTCGATGGGCGAAATACTCACCTCATCCCGCTGCAGTTCCGCCAGCAATAGGGTCATACCATCGGTGCGGCGGGCCACTTTGTCCTTGGGCGTGGTTCGCACGAGGAGTAATACCCGCTCGGATTGCAGCGCCTTGGTGGTCCAAACTTTGCGTCCCTTGACAATGTAATCGTCACCCTCGCGCCGTGCAGCGGTCGTAATGGAGGTGGTATCGGTACCCGCATCTGGCTCAGTGACCCCGAAAGCCACGTGCAGTTCGCCAGCAGCAACGCGGGGTAAATAGGTTTGTTTCATTTCTTCCGAGCCGTACTTCACTACCGGCTCCATGCCAAACATAGAAAGGTGCAGTGGGGTTGCGCCGTTCATAGCTGCACCGCTGGCCGCAACCTCTTCCAGCACTATACTGGCCTCGGTAATTCCCATACCACTGCCGCCATAGGCCTCGGGAATGGCTGTACCAATCCAACCCGCATTCGCCATAGCGTGATAAAAATCCCACGGAAAATCGTGGTTCTGATCTTTTTCTGCCCAGTATTCGTCAGGGTAATCCGCACATACCTTGGCTACGGCGCTACGAATCAACTCCTGATCATCTGTTAAAGCAAAATCCATACTCCCTCCCCTTTTTACTGCCGACTATTAGCTCTGCACCTCCATTATGGATAAGCGCGTTAGAACCAACCTTTTCCAGTGCTTTGGCATCGCCCGTGCGAAGAAAAAGCATATTTTTCACCTGAGTATAAGGCGGCGGGCCGCGAAACCAAATATCATCGACCTGCCACTGCCCGCTTGGGCCTGTACCGACGGAGAACATATCCATGATTCTACAATTAGCTACCGAACGCATGCTTGCACATGTGGACGAACATGGGATTGGCTGGATGACGTTTAATAATCCGGCTCGCCATAACGCGCTGTCGCTGGAAATGTGGCAGGCCATGGGCGACATCCTCGAGCACTTTCAAAACGACGAGGCTGTGCGGGCGGTGGTAATGCGCGGCGCAGGCGGCAAAGCCTTTGTATCTGGCGCTGACATTTCTGAATTCGGCGAAAAACGCGCAAATGCCGAGCAACGCCGCAGCTACGGGGAAATTGCCGGCCGCGCGACCCATTGGTTGGGCAAACTTGATAAACCTCTGATCGCACTCATTGAGGGCTATTGCATTGGCGGCGGTCTGGCCACCGCGTTGTCAGCAGATATCCGCTTTGCGACTCCGGATTCCAGTTTTGGGATTCCCGCGGCGAAACTGGGCCTGGGCTATGAGTACGAAGGATTGGCGAAGCTAGCGCGCTTGGTGGGTCCAAGCCGAGCCAAAGACATCATGTTTTCCGCACGCTTCATGCCCGCTGAAGAAGCCAAAGAGATGGGCATTATTAACTTTATTGCAGACCGCGACGCCATTGAGGCGCAATGCATTGAATACACCCAACGGGTGGCGGGCAACGCGCCAATGACGGTGCGAGCCGCTAAAGCCGCAGTCAATACTTGGGAGCGCGGTAGCCGCATCGACGAGGTCGATGAAGTACGTAAGATGGTCGACGCCTGCTTCGACAGCGACGACTATAAAGAAGGTCGCCGGGCATTTGCCGCGAAAGAAAAACCCCAATTCAAAAACAAATAATCAAGAGGCAACCTATGACTGACGCCGTAACCGCCTGCATCTTAATCATCGGTAACGAAATACTTTCAGGGCGCACCCAAGACGTCAATGTCAGCCATCTGGCGAAAACCCTAGGTGGCTGGGGGATTCAGGTTAAGCATTGCCGTGTCATACCCGACGTTGAAGATATTATTATCGACACAGTTAACGAGGTGCGCCCAGCCTACGACTATATATTCACCACCGGTGGTATTGGCCCAACCCACGACGATATTACTGCCGAATGCATCGCCAAAGCCTTCGGTGTGGAACTTATTGAGGACCCTGACATCGCTGCGCGCATTAGCAGTCGGCCCGCACCAGACGATGTAATGGCTTCGCGCTTGCGTATGGCTCGGGTGCCTCAGGGTGCTGCACTCATCGATAACCCTACCGGCGGTCCCCAGGGTTTTGCCATGGACAACGTTTATGT
Organism: uncultured Gammaproteobacteria bacterium; assembly: GCA_913050035.1. Lineage (GTDB taxonomy): Bacteria > Pseudomonadota > Gammaproteobacteria > Pseudomonadales > Azotimanducaceae > UBA4421. Next base: position 7,468 of record CAJXAC010000062.1, read on the forward strand.
CATGGCAGGTATTCCAATGATTATGCAGGCCATGTTGTCGAGCCTCGATGGCCAGTTGCGCAGCGGCCCTGTCGTACACAGCCATTCCGTACGCGCCTATACCGGCGAGAGTCAGATTGCCGATGCGCTGAGTGCTTTGCAGGACGAGTTTGCTGCAGTCGATATCGGCAGTTACCCATTTTTCCGTGATGAACGCTACGGCACCATATTAGTCATTCGCGGTACCGACACCGCCCAGTTGGCCGAAGTGGCAGGCCGCATCATGGCTGCTGTAGAGGCACTGGGTGAAACGCCCGAAGATATGGGTCTGACAGAATGATATTCCACACTATGCGATTGCTGGCACTATTGGCATTTGCCCTGCCCGCCACTGCCGCACAACATTCCAGCGAAGCGCAACTGAGCAGCGCCCCGACTGAGATTTTTCGCAGCAGCAATCAACCCAACCGTGTGGTCGCCGCTATCGCTGCCAAGCAACAGTGCGAGCAGGCAAAGGGCCGCCGCACCGGCTATTGTGAAATCGTCAGCATGGATGGCGAACTGATCGGCCGCGCGGTTGACCTTAAACCGGAGTCCAATCGCCATCCTCTGTTCCTATGGCGCTTCACTCGGGGCGATGCCACCGTCTATCTGGCAGGCACCGTGCACGTCCTCAAAGAGGGGTTTTTCCCGTTGCCACGCCAATATGAGGAGGCCTTCGCTGCCACTGACCTCCTGGTTGTTGAAGCCGCAGTAGAACAAATTGAGCCAACACAACTGCAGCAAATGATGCTTAGCTATGCGCTGCTTGCAGAAGGTAGCTTGCGCGCACTGCTGTTACCACAGACCTATGCAAAGCTCGCTAAACAGGCGCAAACTTACGGCCTACCTTTGGAACAGATGCAGGGTTTTAAGCCCGCCCTGATTTCCCAACAGTTGGCAGTAGCGGCCATCAGCGCTATGGGCTATGACCCTGCCCTGGGTATTGAGTCCTACTTTAGCGCGCGCATCGAGCCGCAGAAAATTTTGGAACTAGAAAGCGTTGAAGGCCAATTGAAGCTCTTATTAGACCAGCCGTTGGATATGCAAACGGCTCTGTTACGTGAGACCTTAGAGGACTTTGATAGCATCGCCGAGCAAACCGATGCGATGCTGTCCGCATGGGCCCGCGGTGACGATGGCGAAGTAGCGTCACTCATCCGCGAGCAAACTGGTGATTCCGCGGCAGCTAAGAGTTTTCTGTATCAGCTACTAGACCAACGTAATACACGCATGGCGCAGCGTATTGCCAACATGCTAAGCGGCTCGGGTAGCTACTTCGTACTGGTGGGCTCCGCTCACTTGGCGGGCAGTCAAAGCGTCATTACTGAACTGGATAAACTCGGGTTTAGCGGGCGCCGTATTTTTTCAACCGACTCAATAAGCAACTGAGACCTGCGCATTCAATGACCTTTGACTCACCGTTCTCACCACCGCCGGGGCTTGCAAATCCGCATTTGCAAACCATTTTTTCCAGCGTAGCGCGCAAGATTGTAGTGCCAAAACCCATCAAGGCCTTCTTAACAACCACCACCGAAGAAATCATTGAAGTAGCCGGGGTGCGTCTGGTCGTGCACCGCAACGCTCAGCCCAATGACCCCCAAGCACCGCTGATTCTGATTATTCCCGGTTGGCTGGGAAACTCACGTTCGTCTTATGTGCTGTCAGCCGCGCACAAGCTGTGGCAACAGGGTTTCAATGTCGTTCGTATCAACCTTCGCGATCACGGCGACACCACACATTTGAATAGTGGATTGTTCCATTCGGCATTGATTGACGAAGTCATAGAATTAGCCAAGCATCTTATGACAGACGGAGGCCCACGCCCCTGCGGACTGATTGGCTATTCACTAGGCGGTAATTTTGCACTGCGCTTGGCTCGGGCAATCCCTGAGTTAACCACTCTAGCTGTTTGCCCCGCGATCAACCCCTACGAAACCATGCGCCAGATCGAATCCAGCGTCATTTATCGAAATTACTTTGTTACTAAGTGGCGCAAATTATTTCGCGAGAAACAGCGGCACTTCCCGACCCTGTACGACTTTAGCCCAGCAATGCGTCTGTCCAGCGTTGCCGCGCTTACGGACTACTTTATTAAGTACCATTCTGACTTCGACGATACACAAAGCTATTGTGCCGCGTACGATCTGAGTGGCTCAGCCTTAGCCGGTGTGAGCGCACATATTGTTGCAGCTGCGGACGATCCGATTATCCCTGCGCATTTCTATGAGCGCCTGCCCGCCAGCGTCACTGTGGATCTCATTGATCGCGGCGGCCATGGTGCTTTCATAGAGAACTGGCAACTGGACAGTTGGATAGACCGTTACAGTTGCCAGTTTTTTACGCAGCGACTGGGCAGCTAACCGGCAGATTTGCGGCGCAGCAGCCACGCCGCAATCAGCACGCCCACGGCAATGGCGAGGTAGTACTCGATCATAAAGGTAAATACGGGCGACATACTGGCGAGACCTTCATCCATAGCCTCACCGCCCAAGAGCCCGGCCAACACACCGCCGATAGCCGAAGCCAGGAACCATAGGCCGAACATCTGTCCCACATAGCGTTTCGGTGCATAACGGGAGAATGCCGATAAGCCGATGGGCGATAAGGTCAGTTCGCCCCAAGTCTGCAATAGATAAGTGAGCAGCAACCAGCGCATACCAATAGGCGCGGTTTCTATTGCCAGCGCAACCGCCGCCAACATGATCATGAAGCTAATGGCCATAAAGATAAGGCCAATGGCGAACTTGACCGGCAACGACGGATCAAGATTGCGCCGAGCCAAGTGCGCCCAGACGGCTGCGAACATCGGAGCAAAAATAACCACAAAAATGGGGTTAACAAATTGAATCCACGACACTGGAACTTCGAAGCCAGAAACCACCAGATCCGTGTAATCCCGGGCAAAAATGTTCAACGACCCGCCAGACTGGTCGAACCCGGACCAAAAGGCCGCGGCAGCGATAAACAATAGAAACAGCAAGGTAATGTTTTTACGCTCGGCCGCGTCCAAACCGGCAAAGAAATACAAAAAGATAAAGTACAGGCCAGCAACAACGGTCAGGAAGTAAGCAAAATTCTCGGCGAAGATACGCGGATTGATGTCGACAAAACCCATTAGGCTCAATGCAATGGCGACGATCATCAGCGTCAGCGCGATTTGCGTGTAGCGGACCAATCGCCCCCGGGCCTCATCAGACATTGGATTGGGCAGCGCACCCGCATCACCCAACAAGCCCTGGTAACGCACATACTGGTAGACCCCAAACAACATGCCGATGCCGGCGGCACCAAAGCCCCAATGCCAGCCTATTTTTTCGCCTAAGTATCCACAAATGCCATAGCCAATAGTCGAGCCAATATTTATCGACATATAAAAGATGGTGAAGCCGGAATCCCGGCGCGGATCATCATCCGGGTAGAGTTTGCCGACAATTGTGGAAATGTTGCCCTTGAGCAGACCGGTACCAAGCACTACCAAAGCCAGGCCCAGAAAAAATGTCTGGCTTAACGGCACCGCCAGAGTGAGATGCCCTAAGGCGATAATAATTGCACCGTATAGAACTGCCCGTTGATGACCTAGGATGTTGTCGGCCAACCAACCCCCTGGCACCACCATAAAGTACACTAATCCAACGTAAACGCCGTAGATTGCCTGAGCATCTAACTGGCTCCAGCCAAGCCCGGGATTAAACCCTGTGACGGCGCCTGTCATGTACAACACCAACAGCGCACGCATCCCGTAATAGGACATGCGTTCCCACATTTCGGTTAAAAATAACGTTCGCAGACCAATGGGATGGCCAAAAAATTGGCGATCGTTGAGACTCGCTTCACTCATGATGTCTTCTTACTCTCTATAGCGGCTAGAAATTGCTGTATCCCCGGGTCGAACCTTAATTGCCCATGTTGCAGCGCGCCACTGTAATTTTGGCAATGTTGTCGATCTTCGCCCCAAGCTACGCGAGCGCTGTATTTCCAGGAGCGGTGCTTGGGGTTAGTCTGGAAATCCACCGGCTTTCAGCAGCATGGACGGTACTGGTTTGCCCAACACCGTTTCCAACCAGGCCGCCCCGTGGATAAGCCGCTGCATATCTATGCCGTGCTCGATGCCACCGCGGTTGAGCATGTACAGCAGATCTTCGGTGGCAATATTGCCACTGGCATTAGGCGCGAATGGGCAACCGCCTATTCCGCCAATACTGGCGTCTAATACACTCACTCCAGCAATCAGGGCCGCATAGGCATTGGCAATGCCGGTATTGCGGGTGTCATGAAAGTGCGCGCGCAACGGCATCTCGCCCAGCTGTTGTTTAAGGGCCGAAAACGCCTGTCCCACCTGCATGGGCACGCCCACACCGATGGTATCGGCCAGCGCGATCTCTACCGGCCCCGCTGCCGCTAACGTCTCCGCCATACTTTGTATACGCGCGAGCGGCACTTCCCCTTCAAAGGGACAGCCAAAGGCTACGGCAATGGTTACCTGCACCGGAAAACCACTGTGTCGACCATCCGCGATGATTTCCACCGCCATGCTCAGTCCTTGCGCTACCGACAAACCCTGATTGTTATCACCAAAGGTATCGGTAGCGGGGACTACAAGGCCGGCCTCATGCAACTTTGTATCGCGTAATCGTTGATAACCGCGGTCGTTTAGGATGAGCCCGGTGTAGCGAACATCGGCACGCTCAGGCAAGCCCGCACAAACCGCTTCAGCATCGGCCATTTGCGGCACGCGTTTGGGGTGCACAAAGCTCGTCACTTCAATACGCTTGCATCCTGCGTCTAGGGCGTGGTCGATTAACTGCAGTTTTTGCTCAGTAGTAAGCAGCGTGTCCTCGTTTTGCAGTCCGTCGCGCGGACTGACTTCCATTACCGTTATTGAGGACGACTCAGGCATCAGCGTTACTCAGAACCCTTCGCGCAAACTTACCGTCTTATTAAAGACGTTAGCTTGTTCCGAGTCTTTACAGAAATAGCCCTGTCGCTCGAACTGGAACCGATCGCTGTCACTGGCCATGATTGCGGGTTCGACCACCGCGTCGAGGCGTACCACAGAATCTGGATTAATGTCTTCGAGCAAAGTATCGCTGCCGGGATTAGGGACTCTGAACAGGCGCTGATAATCGCGCACCTGCACCGGTACCCCTGCTTCGGCGTCTACCCAGTGAATAACACCCTTGGGTTTTAGTCCTGATGTGTCTTGACCGCTGCGCGAATCCTCGAAGTAGGTGCAGTTTAACTGTGCGATCTCGCCGCTGGCGTCATAAACCACCTCATCACAGCGAATAATGAACGCATAGCGTAAACGCACCATTTCGCCGGGCGACAGGCGCTTGTACTTCTTCGGCGGCTCTAACTCAAAGTCAGAACGCTCGATAAATAATTCCCTACCGAATGGCAGCGTGCGCTGACCAAGCGCCTCATTCTGCGCGTGCCACGGACCACTTAATTCAACGGGCTGGATTTCGGCAAAATTCGTGATTACCACCTTAAGCGGTTCGAGCACCCCCATACCACGGGGTGCCGTACTCTCCATGTCCTTGCGTACACAGAATTCGAGCAGATTCATCTCTACCGTGTTGTCTTGTTTGGTCACACCAATGCGCGCGCAGAAATCACGTATGGCCGCGGGGGTTACCCCGCGGCGGCGCAACCCAGCGACCGTCGGCATCCGCGGGTCATCCCAACCGTCTACCAAGTCGTCATCCACCAAACGATTTAGAATCCGTTTGCTCATTACCGTGTATTCCAACCCGAGCCGCGAAAATTCTATCTGCGGTGGGTGGTAGTTCAGGTTGATATTGTCGAGTACCCAATCGTAAAGCGGCCGATGATCTTCGAATTCCAGAGTGCACAGTGAATGGGAAATAGACTCCAGCGCATCACAAATGCAATGAGTGAAGTCATACATCGGATAAATGCACCAGTCATCGCCAGTGCGCTGATGGGTTGCGTAGCGGATACGGTAAATCACCGGGTCGCGCAAATTAATATTCGGCGAGGCCATATCGATCTTCAGCCGCAGCACGTGTTCGCCCTCGGCGAATTCACCCGCGCGCATGCGCTGAAACAGGTCGAGGTTTTCCTCTATGCTGCGCTGCCGGTGTGGACTGTCTTGTCCGGGTTCAGTAAGCGTGCCGCGGGTAAGTCGCATGGCTTCAGCATCTAACGAACACACAAAGGCCTTACCGGCTTTGATCAAGTCCACAGCGTAGCCGTAGATTTGCTCAAAGTAGTCCGAGGCATGAGTGACCTCAGTCCAGGCGAATCCAAGCCAAGCCACGTCCGCCTTAATCGCCTCAACATACTCATCACTTTCTTTCAGCGGATTGGTGTCGTCGAAACGTAAAAACGTCTTGCCGCCAAATTGCTCTGCCACACCGAAGTTCAAACATATGCTCTTCGCGTGGCCAATGTGCAGATAGCCATTCGGCTCTGGTGGAAATCGCGTTATGACACCTTGAGCAAGGCGCTGCTCGGCAATATCAGACTGAATACGCTGGCGAATAAAATCAGTGGGGGGGCTGTCCATTAAGCTGTCTTATTGGTGATTTGCATTAAAGATATCGACGTACTGCCGACTTGTGCATCTTGCCTGACACAGCGGCTTTGGAAAAGCCCAAGACCTATCTTAGCCGCGTTCTCTGGCCTACCATGCGCCACATAGTTCATTCAAATCATAAGGTAGGAGCCGAGTGCGCCGAGTTTTCTGGCCGCTACTAATATTAGCCTTGGTGGGCGGCTACATGCTGGTGCCTGAAACCGGTGCGCCGTCACCAAATATCGCACATCACAGCGACGGCGAAAGCTGGTATCGGATTGAGCAAAACGGTCAACACATTGGCTATATGCGCAACGCTGTGCGCGACTTTGCACTCACCACCGAAATTAACTACCACCCGCCGGATGCTCCAGCGGTAATCATTAATCAACAACTGCATTTTGCACCCACAACACCTTGGCTACTGCGGCGCGCTGCATACAGCCAGCGCATCGGTGAACAATACAGCGCTGTATCCTTGCAACCTGATAAAGGCGACGAGGACGCATCCACCTATAGCGCCATGATCATGCGCAACAGTAGCGTTAGCCACACCCGCTTCAAAGGCTCCTTACAGCTAGAGGAAATGTATGCGGTGGAATCGTGGCTACAATCCGAACCACAACTCGGCAGCACTTTAAGTGCACCCTATGTGGATTTCGAAAAACTCCAGATCAGCCGACGGCAGCATCGATTGTTGGCACGAGATGAGCACGGCTATGACTTGACCGGTGCGCATGCAAAATCGGCAACACAGACCCGACTGGATCGCGACTATCTGGCCACCAAGCTCACTATGGCAGGACGCTATGATGTCACTCTGAGTTCGCGCGACGAGGCCGTCCCGGTTGTTATACCCAAGGCGGTAGCGGTGGGCACAACGCAAAAATTCGCGCTGGATATAGCATTGGTCAAACGTCAACAGTTGGCGGAACTCAAACTGCAAGTCATTGGCGACAGCACGCTGCCCAACACCATAGTCGGGCGACCCGGCACCCTGTCAGCAAGCAGCACTAACCCGATGCCCGAAACCTATCTTGCCGAACACATCGACTTTCCGATTCAGCATCCGAAGATACGCAAGTTGCTGCAACGTTTTGCACTATCCGGTGACGATCTCGCTGATGCGCAACGCTTGGTTGCTTTTACCCACAGCCAATTAAGCTACGCCGAGCAACAACACGCCGACACGGTACTTACCGCACTGGCGGAGCGCCGCGGCGAATGCACTGATTTCGCAGATCTTTATACAACGCTGGCGCGGAGTGCCGGCCTACCCGCCCGCACAATTTATGGGTTAGCGTACGATGCTTCCGGCGCACCCGGCTTTCGGTTTCATGCATGGAACGAAGTCTACGCTGAGGGAAGTTGGCGTAGCGTTGATCCAACCTGGAATCAAACCATTACAGATGCCACCCATATCCCTTTAAACGATGATCAACACGCTGATCTATTGCGTGCGCGAGTCAACCAAGTCTCATTCCGCGTAACCGGCACTCGTTATCAAAGAGCTACTCTTTAGCCCGCAGCAGGCCTTCCTGGGTCGCTGAAGCAATCAGCTGTCCATCACTGGAAAAAAAATCAGCATGTACTAGTGCCCGCGCCCCTTGGGCTATCGAAGTGCGCTTATGAAACAGTAGCCATTGATCTATCGGCACAGGCCGGTGAATCCAAAGACTGTGATCAAGGCTTGCCAATTGCAGTTGCGACCGATCGACCTCGTGCTGATGGGGCAAATAGCCGGTGGACACCAAACCCATATCCGACGCATAGGCCAGCAAACATCGAGAGATAGGCTGTGAAGGCCCGACCGCTTCTGTAACCGGCGCCATAAAACGCACCCATACAGGATTCCACGCCCGCGCTTCTGCCCAGGCCGGGGTACCAAGCTCAAAAACCGAGCGCAGTTCAAAAGGTCGCTCAAGCTTCGACATTGTGCTCAGCCGCGGATCCGCTTCAGCACCACCCAGCCTTTGTGCAACTTTGCGGTCTTCTTGCAGTTCGCTAGGCAAAGGCACATTGGGCATCGGCAAGCTGTGTTCAAGTCCTATTTCTGAGGCTTGAAAGGAGATATCCATATTGAAGATGGCCTGGCCTGACTGAATCGCAACGACCCGCCGGGTAGAAAAAGATCGACCGTCGCGAATGCGTTCAACCTCGTAGAGCACCCGTTTGCTGGGATCCCCAGGGCGCAAAAAATACCCATGCATCGAGTGGGCGTCTAAAACGGTAATTGTTCGATAGGCGGCCATACTGGCTTGAGCAAGCACCTGACCGCCGAAAATTCTCTCACCATTCTCCGGTTCGTTTTCACCCAGGTAGAGATTTTCTTCGATCTGCTTCAGATCCAATGCATTGAGAAGGCGCTCGGCGCGGTTGCTGGTCACTCGGTGCTCCAAAGTCATCGATTGTTGGGCTTGATAGGATTGCCTTTATACTCTGTCGCCCGGCAATTTTGGAGGCTGCGTGAATAATTCGACCAATCTACCCAATCCTGATGACTGGGCAGCAGAACAAGTGCAACGGCTGCGCGACCAACGTCCCTACCGCAATCTCAGTGCCGACTGCCCTGACGCAACTGTTGATGACGCCTATGCATTGCAAAAGGCTTTCGTCGACGCATTAATCGATGCTGGCGATTGGGGCTCCGTGGTTGGCTATAAGGCCGCTCTAACCGCGCCTCCAGCACAGCAGATGATGGGTGTAGACCATCCGGTGATCGGCGTGCTGTTTGGCGGTGGCGAACGAGTTGCACAACGCGCGGTACCTACCGATAGGCCAGTGATGCTGGAAACCGAGCTAGGTTTTCGCCTGCGCCACGACATAACAGCAGAACAGACCGAAGAAGAGGTCGGGACAAGTGTCCAAAGCGTGCTGCCGGTAATCGAGCTCGCGGCACCCAATCTTGAGCAACGACCTAATGCGGTCGATTTGATAGCCAGCAATTCGGCAACCTATGCCTTCATCCCTGGCGCGCCTGTTGCCGCCCCATGGCACGACACCACCACCCGCCCGGATTTAGACCAGGTGGCAATCCGTTTACTGCAAGAAAACGATATGCTGCATGCGGATCAGGCTGGCAGCATTATGCAGGGCCAGTGGCATGCTCTGAGTTGGCTGCTAAATGAGGTGATGGGAATGGGCTATCCACTGCGCGCTGATCATTTGCTGATGACCGGCTCTATCGGTGCCTTGCACCCCGGCAAACCCGGGCACTATCGGGCCGAATACGGGTCGCTCGGCAGCATTGATTTCACTCTTTAGCTAACGATCGGGCAAATATTCCTCCACTCTCATAACTTGATTGAAAGGAATATATTGATTGTGAATTATTCCATTTTCATAAATTCACGCGCCTGCTACCTTCCGCTCGCTTTGGCCTTAGGTGTAAGCACACTGCGGGCACAACGGACATCTATCAGCCGAAACCAGAGAGGAAAACATCGTGTCAACGTATCTTGACCTGATCGAAGAAAAACGCTCAATCATTAGCGCCAAGCAAGAGTGGAGCGCCATTAATGCCGAATACGCAGTACGCATGGATTTACAAAACCGCTTCAAAACCGGTTTAGAAATCGCCCAATACACTGCCGACATAATGCGCCGCGATATGGCCGCATACGATGCAGACTCCAGTAAATACACCCAATCCCTGGGTTGCTGGCACGGCTTTGTAGCGCAACAGGTCATGATGAGCGTTAAGAAACACCGCCAAACCACCGACCGCAGCTATATTTATCTGTCAGGCTGGATGGTCGCGGCACTCCGCTCGCAGTTTGGGCCATTGCCAGACCAGAGCATGCACGAAAAAACTACCGTGTCTGATCTGATCGAAGAGATATACACCTTCCTCAAGCAGGCCGATGCGCGGGAACTACGCCATATCTTTGTCGAACTGGACGAAGCAAGAGCCAATGGCGGTGATGTGGACAACATCATTCAGCAGATCGACAACTACGAAACACACGTGGTGCCAATCATCGCTGACATCGATGCGGGCTTCGGTAACGAAGAGGCTACCTATCTGCTCGCCAAGCGCATGATCGAAGCCGGTG
>CAJXAC010000063.1 GCA_913050035.1 uncultured Gammaproteobacteria bacterium
TGTAAGCGGCGTGGATAGCGAACGTGCTGCTGCTACAACTACCGCTTTAGAAAACGGTAATGCCGTCCAAGCCAAACTCGGCCACTACGCAGGCGCCATGTTTTATTTCGAAGGCGAATGGTTTTGGGGCGTAAACCGCCTGCACTTATTGGAGCAGCGTCTCATCGACGAAGGCTTTGCATCCGCAAACGCGACACTTTGCGCACCCCTGCCCACAGCCCGGGACACCAGCGGTCTGAACGCTGCACATATTACTCTGGAGTATTTTCCGTCATTACGCAGCCCCTACACCGCGGTTGGCCACAACCGCGTACTCGAACTTATCCAGCGCAGCGGTGTCACGGTAAAACTGCGCCCAGTAATGCCAATGCTGATGCGCGGTGTTCCAGCACCCCAGGCTAAACAACGCTCCATCATTACCGATGCCGCTCGTGAGGGCCGATTCTATGGAGCACCGCTCGATAAAATCGTCGATCCCTTCGGCGACCCAGTAAAAGCTGCATTTGATCTTTATGCGGGGGCAGATGCATTGGGCCAGGGTATGGATTTCGTCACCGCCTACCTGTCTGCTGCTTGGCAGCGCGGTGTCGACATCACCACGACCGCGGGCCTTCAGCAGGTAGCCGATGAAGCATGCATCAATTGGCAAGCCATGGTCGATGCCGCGGCAAAAGTAGATTGGCAAACACTTCTCGATGCCAACCTGCAGGAACTTACTGATGCCGCCTTGTGGGGTGTACCAAGCTTTCGCGTCAGCGGCGGTAATAACCCAGAACCCTTTATCTGTTGGGGGCAAGATCGGATCTGGCGGGTTGAAGAGGAGATCGCACAACGCCTTGAGTAGCCCTGAGAACTTTAAATGCGCCAAATATAACTGCTGGCCAGCACTGCTAAAGGGAGTTTTAATCAGTACACGACACTACCAAAGCTAGGGTTATGCAACTTACGTGGTCTCATGCAGTTATTTATGTTCACGACGAAGCCATCATGTTGGACTTCTACACCCGTGTACTCGGCTTTCAAGTTACCGATCGTGGCCCCTTGGCGGATAACGCACCCGATATTATTTTTCTCAGCCAATGCGCTACTGAGCATCATCAATTGGCGATGGTACCGGTGCGACAAAATACCGACGCATCTAACTCTGTAAATCATTTCGCCTTTCGTGTCGGAGAATTCACTGACCTTAAGCTTTTGCATCGGCGCCTAGGCGAGATGGACGGTATTCAAATCAACCCAATATCTCACGGCAATACATTATCCCTTTACTTTAATGACCCAGAGGGCAATGGCCTGGAAGTGTTCTGGGACACCCCATGGCATGTGGCCCAACCCCAAGGGGAGCCCTGGGATATCAGTATGAACAAAGAACAGGCTTTGGACTGGGTCAAAGCACAATTCGGCAAAGAAGAATCTTTTCAGTTGCAGGCCGACTATTACGCCCAACGTCATGGCGACGCCACCACTTAACTTGTACCAGCAACAAATATCGAGACCAACATGCCCCTGACTCTAGCCCACACACAAGGCAATACGACTGATCTTATCGAAAGCACTATTGGCCAACGCCTTAACCAAGTCGCGGCGGCCCAACCCGAGCATCCAGCGCTGATAATGCCCCACCAAGGCATCCGTTGGAGCTATGCAGAATTTTTGACCGAGGTCGACAAACTGGCCACCGGATTGCTGGCGTTAGGACTGAGTAAGGGCGAACGAGTCGCAATATGGTCGCCAAACCGCTTTGAATGGGTTCTTACCCAATTCGCAACAGCCAAGATCGGCGTAATTATGGTCTGCATTAACCCAGCCTATCGCCTGTACGAGTTGGAGTACGCGCTAAACAAAGTCGGCTGCAAGGCCATTATTAGCGCCGAGTCGTTCAAAACCAGCTTTTATCTGGACATGCTGCAAAGCTTAGCGCCAGAGCTTGAAGAGTGTGAACCGGGTGCTCTTGTGGCAGAACGGCTACCACATCTAAAACATGTGATACGTATGGGTGCCGAACAGACTGCTGGCATGCATAACTTTGATGCGGTCTGCCAACTGGGAACTGCCACCGAAATTTCCCAGCTGGCGGCTGTGGAGGAGCAATTGGATGCCCATGACGCCATCAACATTCAGTTCACCAGCGGCACTACTGGCAATCCAAAGGGTGCAACCCTCACGCACCGTAACATTTTGAACAACGCCTATTTTGTTGGCCAGAACATGCACCTTAGCGCGGCGGATCGGCTGTGTATTCCGGTGCCACTGTATCACTGCTTCGGTATGGTAATGGGCACACTATGCTGCATAAGCCACGGCGCGACCATGGTTTTGCCCTGCGAAGCATTCGAACCCCAGCCGGTCTTACAAGCCATACAGGATGAGCAATGCACGGCCTTGCACGGCGTACCTACTATGTTTATTGCAGAACTAGACGACGCAAATTTTGCCAATTATGACGTCAGTTCATTGCGCACCGGCGTCATTGCCGGCTCTACTTGCCCGCGCGAATTAATGAAGCGTTTGATCGACGATATGGACCTCGCGGGTATCGTGATCGCTTACGGCCAGACCGAGTGCAGCCCCGTGGACACCATGACCGAAATGGATGACCCGTTCGAGGCCCGGGTGAGTACCGTTGGCCGGCCGCATACTAATTGGGAAATAAAGATCTGTCGCGAGGACGGCAGCATTGCGAATATCGACGAAACCGGCGAAGTTTGCGCCCGCGGCTACGGGGTTATGCAAGGCTACTGGGACGATGCAGAACGCACAGCTCAAACCATCGATGCAGAGGGCTGGCTCCATTCTGGCGATCTTGGCGAAATGGATGCTCAGGGCTACGTCAAAATTACCGGTCGCATTAAAGATATGATCATCCGCGGCGGCGAAAACGTCTATCCGCGGGAGGTCGAAGAATTTTTATACACCCATCCGGATATCCAAGAGGTTCAGGTATTCGGAGTGCCCGATGCTAAGTACGGCGAACAAGTGGCTGCGTGGGTGCAATTACGAGAGAACCGAACGTTAGCACCCACGGACATTGCAGAATTCTGCGCCGGACAGATCACCCACTTCAAAGTCCCCCGCTATATCAAACTGGTTGATGAATACCCCATGACGGTGACTGGCAAAATGCAAAAATTTGTAATGCGCGATCAGTACGCAAAAGAGCTGGGGCTAGACGCAACAGACTGACACCCACTGTTGATAAAAATTTGCGCGTGTTAACTGGCGTCAATGGATACTGGGCGGGCGCCAAGCAGCGGCTACATCGATTTGTAGTTGGCTGCAGAAATGTTGTGGAGTCCATTTACGCCGCAATTTCCTTCAGGGCTTGCTCACTAGTTCTCGGCAAGCAACGGAATCGAGTTTCTTTAGCCTTTTGAACAATCTTCTTGCTCCACTGTTTAATGTACTTCATTATTAATTTTGAGATCGCGCAATCATACGCCGGAGAGAACGCTAATGAAGATACTTAGAACCCCTGACGCCTGTTTTGAAGATTTGGCCGATTATCCCTTCGCTCCCCACTACACCACGGTTAAAACCGAGGACGGCAGCGATCTGCGCATTCACCACCTAGATGAGGGCGCGGCTGACGCGCCCATCGTACTGTGTATGCATGGCCAACCCGTATGGAGTTACCTGTATCGAAAAATGATTCCTTTACTGGTCGCCGACGGTTTCCGTGTAATCGCGCCGGACCTGCCCGGCTACGGTAAATCAGACAAACCAGCAAGCCGCGAAGATTATAGCTATGAACGCCAAGTCGCATGGATGGGTGCTTGGCTTGAAAGTAACGACTTCCAAAATATGACGTTCTTCGGTCAGGACTGGGGCGGCCTCATTGGTCTGCGCATGATCGCCAACGCTGCCCATCGCTTCGATCGCGTGGTGGTCTCGAATACCGGCTTGCCCTATAACCCGGACACACCGGCGGATGTCATCGCTGAAGTGGAGGATTTCCGCGCCAACAAGCCCACTCCTACCCTTCCGCAGATGATGAAGGCTATTCGTTCAGGCGCCCGCGCCCCGGCCATTGCCTTCGCATATTGGCAAAAGTTCTGTTGGGAGACCGCCGATGTTCCCGCCGGTTTTATGCTGTCGATGATGGCGGACAAACGTAACCCCCTTGCCGCTGCAATCGACTTTTTATTTTATCGCCTTGGACTCACGAAACAGTCACCGGTGCGCACCGCTACTGCAAAAGCTTATGAGGCGCCCTTTCCAGACCCCAGCTACAAGATGGGTATTCGGGCGATGCCGAGCCAGGTGCCAACCATGTCGACTAGCCCGTCTTTGGAGGCCCAGGGCAGAGCATGGGAGTTCTTCAGACAATGGCAGAAACCATTTCTTTGTGCATTTGCCGACAATGATCCAGTGACCGCCGGAGGCGACCAACCATTTCTGACCCAAGTCCCCGGTGCACAAAACCAGCCGCATACCACCATTAAGGGCGGCGGGCATTTTGTCCAGGAGGGTAACCCTGAACAACTGTGTCAGGTTATCGGCGACTTTATCCGAGCTAATCCGGCAGGCTGAATATCAGCCAAAGTGCCTGCAACTGCAGCAAAGGTTCATTGCGACCCGCAGTCAGGTTGCATACATTGTGCGGACAGGATTTTTGCGCTGCAGGCGATTGGCTATGACTACGTTATATATGGTGAGAAGTAACCCGGTAGAGGGTAAGGAAGACGAGTTTAACCGCTGGTATAGCGACGTTCACCTCCCCGAAGTGCTGCAAATAGACGGCTTTCAGACAGCACAACGCTTTCGCCTTACCGAGCAACAAATGCAGCCGCAATCCCATGGCTATCTGGCCATCTATAACATCAATAGCGAAGACGTTAGCGGCACTTTGGAAAATTTACGCAACATGCGGTCGTTGACTATGAGCGACGCATTGGACCTTTCGACTCTGCAAATCAGTATCTTTACGGAACTGTAAAAACCTGACCATATTGCTATTTATCCATCAGCGTTGTCGAAAATACCACGATCCATAGTCGCTGCATCCAAGTCATAACCGCTACGCCGCAAATAAGCTTTGCGCAACGGATAGTAGCCGATGGTCACCACCACCCATACGGCCAGTGTGCCGATGACTGCCGGCGACAGATCTTGCGCCAAATAGTAAACGCCCACAAATACCGACAATTCCGAAACCACAAACAGTGTCCAAAGCCAAAACGGCGAAAAATTAAAAATGGACTTGGCGTATTGGTCGGGAAATTCACGCGGAATCCGGGTGACGGCCCAGTAGACAAAGATTGCTGGTAAGGCAGCGGAAATGGTGGCCGCCCTGGCAATATCGCCAATATCGAGTCCGGCAATTAGAGGCACGATACCTACCACTAACATAATCGTTAGTATCCAGTGAGGCGCCTGAAAGCGGTTCAAACGTCCAACCCATTCCGGCAGCAAACGATCCCAACTGGCCACTAAAAACGTGCGCGGCAATTGAATGAATTGGGAATTAAGCGTGGTGCAAATCGCCAAACCTGCCCCAGCGATAAGGAAATAGGTCATCGCCCAGCCCGGCATAAATGCGCGGCCCGCTACCGTTAGCGGTTGGTCTACCATGTCGCGCCACCCCACTACGCCAACACTTGCGAGCGCCACAAGGGCATACAATCCAGCCACAGCAATGGTCGCCACCGTCATCACCAACGGAATCACCCGCGCAGGGTTATGCATCTCGCCACTCAGGCCAACAATCATATATGCGCCACTGGTCGCGAACTTGAGCAAAAACACTGCCGTAATAAAGCCCGCTGCACCCGCCGGCAACCACGGCGACAGTAATTCTCTATCAATATTTGGCACCGCAAATCCCGCATAA
This sequence comes from uncultured Gammaproteobacteria bacterium, assembly GCA_913050035.1. Classification (GTDB taxonomy): domain Bacteria; phylum Pseudomonadota; class Gammaproteobacteria; order Pseudomonadales; family Azotimanducaceae; genus UBA4421. The sequence goes on from CAJXAC010000063.1 coordinate 5,831, forward strand.
AGGGCCAGTGCCGAGGTAAGTGCTAACACCAAAACCACCTGCACCTTGGCGGCCATACGCAGACCAAACAAATTGGCGAAAAATAACAACAGAATGACCACAACGCCCCATGCGTTTACCGACAACACTGGAAACAAAGGGTTGAGATATAGCCCAAAAGAACTGCCATAGAGACTCAGCGATACACTGGCGAGCAAAATAAGCAGCAACACAATGGACCCAAGCCAACCACCACTGAGACGAGAAGTCCACGTATAGTAGGCACCAACGGCCGGTACCACCGTGCCCGCCATCATGATCAACAGCGTTACCACCAAGACTAGTAATGCCGACGCCAAATAAGCAAAGACCACTGAGGGTCCGGTCATGCCTATTGCAATACCCGTTAGGGCAATTACTCCGGCTCCAATAATTTGACCGACGGCAACGAAGAATACATCCCAAGCGCCAAGTACTCTTGGTAAAGCCGGCGCAGTCACGGTGCACCCCATAAATGAGTCAATGACAAGGAAGCAACTAACACCACAATTCGCCCTTTTCGCTGTTGATTTACGCTTACGCTAGAAACTTTCTACCAGCTCCAAGAACGTGCCATCCGGGTCTTTAAAACAGAAGAAGCTGCTACCGTGATCGGCACTAGACATCACCGTCGCGGGCTCAGACAGCACCTCGACGCCCTCGGCAACAAGAAATTCATAATCCGCCTGCAGATTACTGGTGCGCAGCGCAAGTCGAGCCAGACCAGGCCGGTGCAAATTCGGGTACGGATCTGAATTGTCACGAGGACTCTGCCATTCCAGAAGATCTATCAGCATTGGCGGCTCGGCATTCTGCAGCGCCATAATCGCTCCGTTAACCTTGTAATCCTGCATCCCCACCGCGGCGTTTACTGCAGAACTATTGGTTGCAGGCACCTTCCACACCTCAGCAAATCCGAGCATTTCGTAAAACGCTTTTGAGCGCACATAGTCACGACAATTGATATTGATGTGCACCATTCCAGTTATGTTCATGTCGATCCTTGGTATTGCAGTCGTTGGCGTTAGATAACCGTGTCAGCGTTGTCGATCACCATTTCGGTTCCGTTTACGTGCTTTGACTCATCGCTAAGTAGATAAGCCACCATATAGGCAACGTCACGGGGTTCGCCAATGCCCATCGCTTTGCGCTTTTTCTCTGCGTTATCGTCAAGATCGATATCCATGAGCTGTTTCACCGCGTTTTGGACCATGGGTGTATTAATGCTGCCCGGATGCACAGAATTACAACGAATACGCAACTTTGCGCGGCGGCAATGCACCGCGATCGCCTTCGTCATGGCTCGAATGCCACCCTTGGCCGCAGAGTAGGCCAAATAATCCGGGATACCGACGAGGGCTGCCGTGGAGGACATATTCACGATCGATCCACCCCCCGACTCTTTCATCAGCTTTATGGCGGCCTGACAACCGAAATACGTGCCGTCTAAATGAATGGCTAAAGTTTTGCGCCACATATCGGTGGTAGTGGTCTCTATGTCGGCTATGGGGGCGATGCCCGCATTGTTGACGATTCCATCCAAACGACCGTACTTAGCTTTCACGGCGCCCATAACCTCCGCCCAGCGCGCCTCACTAGCTACGTCCTGAGGCAGAAACATGGCGCCAAATTGTGCTGCCAACTCAGACCCGCGATCAGCATCTATATCTGTCATGATCACCCGGGCGCCTTGATCAATCAGCACCTGCGCATCAGCCAAACCTAATCCAGAGGCCGCACCGGTTACCAATACCACTTTGTTTGTAACGCCACTCACAGCCGTTCGATCCCACTAACCAAATATTGATGGCCCACTATTTTTGTATCACCACCGGCGGATCACTCGGCACCGAGTTCAACATCATCTCATCCGGTATCTGCATTACCTGCTCATACACACCCTCGGGGTAATTGCTCATATGCGGGCCTGGCGCTGCAGCTATTTCCGGCTGTGGCACCTCACCGCCCTGATCTTGATACCCCGGCGGTTGCTTGTAGCGCTGTAATTCGTCAGCAGATATGCCAGCCAGCGCCACAACATCGGGGTCAATCCACGCTTCTTGATTAATAGGCTCCAATGAATAACTCAGTTCCAATGCCAAATTTTCCGGGCCAGCAAAATAGATCGAACAGCACATGCCGTGCTCCAGCGGGCCCATCACGGGCACACCCTTGGAGCGTAATCGGTCGCGCATAGCCATCAGTTCCCCGTGGTCACTGACTTTTAACGCCAAATGCTGCATGGCACCGCCGGCACAATTTGCGCCGGGGTTCCCTGCATGAGACTCCCCAAGCACTCGGGGTATTTTCTCAATGTCCGGGTTGCAAACAAAGGCAATGGAGCTTTCGTCATTCAAGCGCAGAAATCCATGCCAGGTGTTTTCGACCCCATGCATCCAATACAGCGCCTGCAGCTCCATACCTAATTTGTCAGTAAAAAACTCGATCTGCTCCTTCATGTTGGCGGTACAGATCGCCAGATGATGTAATCCTGCTACTTTGTTCATAACCTCCTCCAAAGACCAACGAACCTAAGCTGCGACAAGTTCAAGCAGAATGCAAATCGGCACTCAATCGCTCTGAACAACGCTCAGAGGGTCATAGCGGAATAATCCATCCATGGTGCCGCGGCGCGCGCGAGCAGCGCCCCTATTCCGCAACCATGCCGGTATGCCCGATAAGTGGAATACCTTGGCGTTGCGTCGAGAGCCCTGCTGAATCCCCGCGGTGCGCTTACGCCGCAACCCCTCATAACGCTGCATTCCATTGGCAACGCTCTGGTCTGCACCCAGACACGCTGCAAGCACCGCCGCATCCTCTATCGCCATGGCCGCACCTTGCGCCATAAACGGCAGAGTCGGGTGGCAAGCATCACCCAGCAGCGTGACATTACCCTTGCCCCAATGCGGCATTGGCGGCCGATCAAATAACGCCCACTTATACAAAACGCTTGGATCAGCATGAGCGATTAACGTCTGTATATCTGCATGCCAACCGACAAAATCCACTCGCAACTCGCCAACATCTCCCAACTCGGTCCAAGATTCCACCTGCCAGCCACTCTTCTCGACAACACACACACAATTAACAAACTCGCCGCCTGCAACGTAGTAATGTACGAAATGTTTGCCAGGACCCCACCAAACTGTAGACATTGGTCGCACCATGCCCGCGGGTAAGCGTTCCGCTGGCACCAGCATGCGCCAAGCTACATTACCGGTGAATAGAGGCTGCTGTTCGCCCCATAAATCCTGTCTCACCTTTGAGTGAATGCCGTCGGCACCAATTAGCCCTGCCGACGATTCTGTTGTACCAGCACTGCGCACCTGCACACCAGAGCCCGCACGTACAGTTTCAAAATGCTCAACACGCGCATTAACGCGTAATTCAATATGCGGATGCGCGCGTGCAGCCTCGAGCAGAACGTCGAGTAAGTCGCCGCGATGGATGTGGTAATAGGGTGCACCGTAGCGCTCAGCTATTGCACTACCCAGCACCGACTCAGTGATCACGCGACCACTGCGCCAGTCGCGAAACTGGGTGCCTTCGGGTAAAAAACCTTTGCCCCGCAAGCCTGCTTCGAGACCAAGATGATGCAAAACTCGAGAACAATTGGGCGACAATTGAATACCCGCGCCAGCAGTTGAGAATTGCGCAGCCTGCTCCAGCACCAATACCGAGAAGTCTTTTTGCGCCAAACACAGCGCCGCGGTCAAACCTCCAATACCGCCTCCAGCAATAATAAGTCGCCGCATGCATAACCCCAAATATTGCTCTCCATTGTACCCAACAAAGCCAACCATAATGAACGTCGGAACCATGATCGAGGCAACGGTTTTTTCGACAAATTGACAATTCAGAGAAATGCGAAGCGGTTATGAATAACGTCGGGATGCCATACAGCATATATATTGCAATCAAGGATTTGTTCGAGCATCCGCAGATCAAAGAGCACGGCGCATTTGAACAAATTCAGGACAGTACCGGATCTTTTCAAGATACAGAGCCCACCGTTTCAATTTGCAAGCAGCGATACCGCCACTGCGGATGGCGTGCCGGAACGTGGCGGGCACACGCTAGAGGCACTTACGCATTTACTGGGTTACGATGCCGCCACGGCTAAACAACTTTGCAGCATTAGCGTCGCACATCAGTATGCGCAACCAGAACTAATCTTATCGAAGAGACCCAACCATAAGCAGGCTTCCTATGAACACTATCGAACTTCCCAATATGCTTGACCGAGACCCAGCCACCATGCCGCTGGAAGAGATTGATATCAGTTATATCGACTTATGGAAAAACGACGCCAAGTGGCCCTTTTTCAAACGCCTGCGAGACGAAGCGCCTGTGCACTACTGCCGCAACAGCGAATACGGCGCGTTTTGGTCGATCACGCGTTTCGAAGACATCATGGAAGTAGAGAAAAACTGGGAAATATTTTCTTCCTATCCACGAATTTCGATTGGCGATCCGGTTGAGGGCAGCACATTTTCCGCGCCAACCTTTATCGCTATGGATCCTCCTAACCACGACGACCAGCGTAAAACTGTGCAAGGTGCGGTGGCACCACAAAACCTCAAAGAACTGGAGGCGACCATTCGCAGCCGCGCAGCACAAATCCTCGACGACCTACCCTTGGGCGAAACCTTTAACTGGGTGGATCGCGTATCGATCGAATTGACCACACAAATGCTGGCAACGTTATTTGATTTTCCATTCGAAGACCGCAGCAAACTCACGCGCTGGTCAGATATCGTTTTTGCACGCCTGGGCGAAGGCATTATTGAGAGCCATGAACAACGCCAAGAAGAGCTAATGGAGTGCCTCGCCTACTTCACCCGTTTGTGGAAAGAACGCGAAGATAACCCCGTAGGCAATGACTTTATTTCTATGATGATTCGCGGTGACGCAACCCGCGATCTGTCGCCGCAAGAATACTTAGGCAATATTCTATTGTTGATCGTCGGTGGCAACGACACCACGCGAAACTCTATTTCCGGCGGCGTTCTGGCCCTCAACCAGCACCCTCAGGAGTACCAAAAACTTCGCGACAACCCCACCGTTATTCCCAACATGGTGTCAGAGATTATTCGCTGGGTTACCCCCCTCGCTCACATGCGTCGCACCGTAACCAAGGACTATGAATTTAGGGGCCAGCAGATGAAAGCCGGTGACAAGGTCATTATGTGGTATGCATCAGGCAACCGTGACGAGCGCAGCATTAAAGATCCCGAGAAGTTTCTTGTCGATCGTGAACGCGCGCGCAATCATATTTCTTTCGGCTTCGGCCTGCATCGCTGCATGGGCAACCGTATGGCGGAAATGCAACTCCGAGTGCTGTGGGAAGAAATCCAACAGCGTTTCGAGCGAATCGAAGTAATGGGTCCAGAAGTACGCACACCGTCGTGTTTTGTGCACGGCTATACCGACCTTCCGGTACGCCTGCACGCGAGGGCCTGAGGCATCTAAAAAGATTCCGGTTTGCCAAACATTGGCCCCTTCATAATCGCACTAGGGGCCATGCCGGGCCGGCGCTCCCAAGCGTCGCTGTTGTCGAGCGTCAATATCTGCATATTTTCGTGGCGCTCACGCATGATAGCTACGCCATCGAACGGCAAATCATGATCCACGTAGGGTCGGACATTATCGGTGACCATATAAAAATTCCCAGCCTTGATATGCTCAAAGGTCTGGATTGCATGTCGCTCAGGAGTCATAGCCAAGCGAAAGCCGCCAGCGCCGAGGGCTTCCACCTCATCTGCGGAGGATTCGCCGTCCTGTACCCGTTGGTTAACCACACTGGTTTTGTCCAAAGCAGAAGCGACAATGCACGGGCACAGCACATGCACCCGAATCTGTGGTGACTTCCGCGCCAACTCAAAGGACAGCGCCTCGCAAGTGGCTACCACCGCGTGCTTGCTGGCCTGATAGGACGCACCACCGTTATCACCCCGCACCAATCCGCCAACGGATGCGGTGGCAGAAAAGATCGACTCAGATTCTTGGGCCTGCAATAACGGAATAAAGGCGTGCATGGTATTCACCACACCCATGACATTGACCCGCAGCGTGGTTTCCCACTCTTGCACAGTGCTATTCATAATTCTGCGGGAGAAAATAACACCGGCATTCGCGAACACAGCACCGATCGCCTTACCAGGCAACAAATCAGCAATGCGGGCGGCCACAGTGGTCAGTTGTTCCAGCTCAGTAACATCGCAAGCTATACCATGACAGTCAACCTGAGGGTACAGTTGTCGCAATCGTTGCTCAGCCTCACGAACCAGCTTTTCATGCAGATCAAGTACGATCACATGCATACCTAATTCACCAGCCGCATGGCAACACAGGCCCCAGCCGATGCCATGATTACCGGCTCCAGTCACTACCGCAACGCGGTCACGCAACTGGCCTAGTTCCATCGGACCCTGCTGTTTACTCATTTGACTCCCCTCTTAAGCGCTGCAGCCGTTAATGCGCCACATCAAAGGATTTGGGTGGTCGCACAACAATATCAGCAATATTAACGTGAATTGGCTGGGTCACCGCATACATAACCGCGTTGGCCACATCCTGAGGGTTACCCAATAGGTTTTGCATGTTGTTCGCCAGAGCTTCAAGAGTTTCTGGCGCCAGATGTCCGCCGGGTGCCGGGTCGGCATCGATCCCCGCCATCTTCAACATCGTTGCAGAAAACTCCACATCAAAGTTACGCGCAAAATTGGTGGCAATCGCCCCAGGCATTACATTTGTTATGCGAATCGAATCCTGTTCTAACTCGTCCCGCAAACTTGCAGAAATCACATTCACCGCATGCTTTGTCGCGGCATAGACCCCACCGTTAGGGCGTTGTGCCACCACCGAGGAAATGTTCACAATTTGACCTTCCGCATTACAGGCGCGCATGGCACGCACTGCAGCCTGACAACCCACCAATAATGCCAGAACATTTGTATCGAACATGGTGCGCCAATGCTCCGGATCACCCTCTAGAATGGAACCGCTATACGATAGGCCTGCATTGTTGACCATAATGTGCAGATGACCAGTTTCAGCAACCGCTTGATCAACCAGAGTTTGCAAGACACCCGATTGAGTCACATCCCCAACCACCACCGACGCTTGCCCCCCTTGATCAACAATCTGCGCAGCACAATCCTGCATGGCCTCAGCGGTACGCCCGCTCAAAAATACATGGGCGCCAGCCGCGCCCAATTGCGCCGCTATAGCCCGACCGATACCGCTCGATGCACCAGTTACAATGGCTGTTTTACCGGCCAGCCCAGTGGAATTGCTCATAGTACGAAACTCCTATTTTTTTCGTTTTGACATTTATTGTATTATTTGTCAATTCGCATCGACGTCAAGAATCATCCACAAATCCAAATTCTGAGAGCGTTCGACAGCAAAGCGTGCTTTTGTAAAAATGCCGGCTATGAGCAAAGACCAAAAACGTGACGCAATTCTTGATGCAGCTTATCGGCAGTTCAGTCACTACAGTTTTCGTAAAACCTCGATGGAGGACATTGCTCAGGCAGCAGGCATCTCACGGGCCTCTATTTATTCGTACTTCCAGAATAAAGACGACATCTTTCGCAACGTGTCGATCCAGTTACATGACCAGGCGGAGCACATGGCTCAAGCCAGTCTGGAAAGTAGCAACAATGACATTGTCAGCCGCATCGAGGGCGCTCTGCTAGCGCGCCATGGCCCATTCCAGAAAGTCGCGACAGAATCTACCTATGGCACCGAAATTTACGATGAGCACCACCGACTTTGCAGTGACATTGTCAGTGACGCTAACAGTAAATTCCTAAAGTTACTGACCACAGCCCTGAACGATGCTGTGGGTAATGACGAAATTAATTTGCACCGCGCCGGACTCAATGGGGAGACTGCGGCAGAGTTAATTAACTTCAGCGCCAGCGGTCTCAAGCAAGGGGCGCAAGATCTCTCAAACTTTGAGCGCCGTATCAAAAGTTTTGCACGACTGTTCGTACAAGCATGCCACCCCTGAGCAGACAGGCGAACCTGCAAACCCTGCTCCCCCGATAAAACTAGCGATTCAGCACCTTTAGCGGTTAAGCTGCTAGCGGCTGAAACGGGGGGCCACTATCTCTGACATAAACATGAGCACTGACAACGGTCAGCGCAAGCTTCCTTTGAGCACAAAAGTGGCGTTTGGCATCGGCGCATCCGGTGAGGCCATCTATTTGGCACTGTCTAACGCATTCATAGTTATCTTTTACAACCAAATCATTGGTTTAAATAATGCCCTGATAGGCCTGGCCATTATGCTGGCCATGATAGGCGATGCCATCAGTGACCCCTTGGTGGGCATTGTTTCTGACCGTTGGCGCTCGCGCCTGGGCAGGCGACATCCGTTTCTTATCGCCGCGCCGGTGCCGTTAGCGCTCGCGCTTTATTTCACGTTTAACCCGCCCCAGTGGCTACTAGATATGTCCAGCCAAATAGCACTTTTCATTTGGCTTTCAGCATGCACGATTATAAGTCGAGCAATCTTGACCCTCTTTAACGTACCGCACCTAGCGTTGGGTGGTGAGTTATCCAAAGACCAGCACGAACGATCACAGCTATTTAGCGCTAATGCGATTTTTGGTCTGGCCTCGGGAGCAGGTTTTGCAACCCTCGCCTACGCCTTCTTCTTTGCTGACGAGGTCGTTCGGGCATCTGACGGCGCCGTAGTGCCAGGCCAGCTGGCCGCCGAGTCCTACGGGCCACTTATTCTCACTGCCTGCGCGCTTGTGATTATTACCATTTGGACCTGCGCTGCAGGTACCGCCAAGGAGATTCCTTATCTGTCTAAGGCTGAGCAACAAGCCAATCGGCTGAAATTCGTCGAATTCTTACGCGAGATCACCAGCACATTTAAAAACCGCAGCTACTTGGTGCTCTTAGTGGGCTATTTCTTTTTTATGATCGCCAGCGGTATTTACGACACCCTAAATATTCACATAGCGACTTATTTTTGGGAGTTGAAGCCGAGCGAAATAAAGCTGTTCCCCATGGTCGGGCTTTTCGCAGGAATTGCCGGAGCATTACTTTCCCCTATATTGATGCGCCAATTTGACCGCAAGCCGGTGATGTTAGTCTCCTTGGGCATTACCACCATCTGCGCGCAGTTGGTGGTTACCCTCAGACTATTCGGGCTTATGCCTGAAAACGGCGATCCGCTGCTACTACCGCTGTTATTGCTCAACGCTTCCGGCTTCACTTTCAGCATTGGTATGGGGTCGGTAGCAATCATGTCAATGATTGGCGATATTGTGGACGAGAACGAATTGCTTACTGGCGAACGCCAAGAGGGCCTGTTTTTTTCTGCTCGGGCTTTCTTCGCCAAAGCATCCAACTCCGTGGGCCATTTCTTTGCCGGTCTTATGCTGGAGTACTACGTGCGGCTACCCCAGCAAGCGATCCCCGGTGAACTTGATGCAGACATAATAATGCGACTCGGCATTACTGCCGGCCCCATCATGGGCGTCGCGGCAATCTTCTCGCTAATCATTTATAACCTCTACAATCTCGATCGTGAGCGCCATCAACACATTTTACGAGAATTACGCGCACGCGCCGAAAAACGCTAATCCGCAGCCACGATGTTGTTGTGGCATACTCGCCTGGGTTAGGGGAAAAGCCATGGATAAATTACGAGGGCGCTGCGCCCGCACAGTGCTTGGACTAATAAGCGCAGTTATGACTTCTACCGCCATTAGCAGCGAGCCAGTGGTTTTGGAAAAGTCTATCTTTTGGGGCGACCTGCATACCCACACTGCATATTCCATGGACGCTTATGTGCTAAATACCCAAACCACACCAGCAGACGCCTATCGGTTCGCCCAAGGTGGCCCCATCACACTTCCCGATGGCAGCACTCACCAACTGCAACGACCCTTGGATTTTGCAGCGGTAACGGATCACGCCGAGTACTTTGGGCTGATTAACGTCTGCCGCAGCGAACCTCAGCGCCCCTATTGCCAAGAGCTGGCAGAGGCCGCTGCGGAAAAGTCCCGGCGTGGCTTCGTCGACATTTTCTTGCCTTTGATCGTAAGCGGTAAACGTAACTGTTTGGTTACCGATCGTCGCTGTCGCGACTTTGAAGCGAACCTCTGGCAGCGCACCATTGATGCCGCTGAAGCCGCCAACCAACCTGGTAAGTTTACGACCTTCGTGGCAAGCGAATGGACCGCCTCGCCGGACAACTTACACTGGCACCGCAACCTCATCTACGCCAATGCCAATGTGCCACAGCGACCCATAAATTCCTTTGACCAGCCCACTCAAGAAAAAATGTGGCAGGCTTTGGAAGATCAGTGTCGAGATCAGGCTCCTTGCGATGTTGTAGCCATTCCACACAACGGCAATATCGGCCTCGGCGGCAGCTACACCACCGACGGGCATAGTGCGCAACAACTTGAGTTACGAGCACAGTTTGAAAAGCTGGTAGAAATCCATCAACACAAAGGTTCGAGCGAATGCTATCCGGGGTCGCTGTACAGTGACGAGTCGTGTAACTTCGAAATTGCGCTACCCATTCCAATTCGCGACGATCTACGCCTAAACAAACGCGACCTGACCGAACAAGAAAAATTTGATATCGCCAAAGGCTATGTGCGACCCACACTGGCCAAAGGCTTACGCATTCAAAACGAGATTGGCACCAACCCGTTTAAGTACGGTTTCGTCGGCGCAACCGATAGCCACTCAAGCCAGCCAGGCAGCGCAGAAGAGGACAATTGGCGAGGCGCCCTCGGTCAGTGGGATATGGAGCTCAAAGACCAACAAATTTACGCGGCTTACAATCCTGGCGGGCTCACCGCGATATGGGCAGAAGAAAACACCAGACAAGCATTGTTCGCTGCGCTGCAACGCCGCGAAGTTTACGCAACCAGCGGGACACGGATTAAATTACGCCTACATCAAACCTTTGCCCAGCCAAGCACCATTAATTGCACAAGCGTTCCAAGTCATAGCACGCCTATGGGCGGCACCTTTGCGAGCACTAAGGAGTCTGCAAAGCCCACTTTTATTATCCAGGCAATGCAAGATAGAACGCCGCTCGCTGCAATAGATCTGATTAAGCTCCGCCAAAACAGCGAGGGTATTGAGCAAAAAGTCATACGGCTTGGGGAATACCCAACAGGCCAGACCAACAGCTGCATTGTCTGGACCGATCATAACTATACAAAGAGCGAAAATGCACTTTGGTACGTGCGGGTTCTGGAGCAGCCTACTCAGCGTTGGGATCAAAAGAGCTCGATCCAGGAGCGCGCATGGTCATCGCCTATTTGGTCTGCCGCTCACTAACGGACGCGAAGATGTAACGCTAACGCTCTTGCTCGTACAAACGTTCGAATACGGGGTAACTAGCTCGCATTAGACCCTGTGCCGGCGTGCTGCCCGGGGTTGCGAATTCCATATAATCCTTAGTCTCTACTGAGTAAGCTGGCCAGACGCTCGGTGCCGCGCCATTTGGATTACCGTACGTCGCAAACCTGACCCAATAATCGGAGATTTCTCTTGCAAGCTGGGCATTTGGCCTAGAACCGAAAGCCGGTGTATAACTCACGTTATTGAACGCATAAACGATTTCTGCAGCATGGAATGCGCCCAGCTCTGCACCCAGTGGTTGATGGGTAAAATAGTACATATAGGCCTCGGCACCATGCTGAGCGGATTTTGCCGCCCAGTAATGCATATTCCATCCAAACCCCGCATCAGAGGACAAGGCCAATATGGATTTACGAATATCGTTGCTGGGGTATAGCCGCAATATCTCATCGGCGGCGCTGCCAAAACGCTGCCGCAGTGACGCTTCGTAACCCTGTGCGCTTTTCGGCATCATTCGCAGCGCACCTAAGGTTGTGCCTTCCTCAGCGTTGTAGCCCAACATCACGGGCACCCGGTTGAATTGGCCACGCTCAAACATTCGATACAGTTGGTCAGGGATAAATTTGCCGTCGACAACG
>CAJXAC010000064.1 GCA_913050035.1 uncultured Gammaproteobacteria bacterium
GCAACCTCTGTAATTTTTTGGATACATCTATGTCGATCTATGAGCAGGGACTGGCCCAGAATTTGGCGAACTTTACGCCATTATCACCGCTGTCTTTATTGCGCCGTGCGGCGTCAATTTACCCTGATAAAACTGCGGTTATTCAGCATCAACGCAGTCTTACCTGGGGTGAGGTTTTCGACCGCTGCCAGCGTTTTGCAGCGGCTTTGTCGAAGCGCAGTATTGGTAAGGGCGATACCGTAGCTATTCTCAGTGCAAATACGCCAGAAATGTTTGAGGCACATTTCGCAATTCCCATGGCCGGAGCGGTTTTGAATGCGATTAATATGCGTTTGGATGCGGCCACAGTCAGCTTTATTCTGCAGCATGGCGAAGCAAAACTGTTACTGGTGGACAAGGAATTTGGCCCATTGGCGGAGGCTGCTTTAGAGCGCATGAGCTCGCCACCGGAAGTCGTGCATATTGACGACCCCAATTGTGATACAGGACATTTGGTCGGCTCTGTCAGTTATGACGATTTGCTCGCTGAGGGTGATTCAAACGGTGTAGGGGTAGATGCTGCAGAATATCTACCAGACGATGAATGGGATGCCATCGCCCTAAACTATACATCTGGGACTACTGGCAATCCGAAAGGAGTGGTTTATCACCACCGCGGGGCCTATTTGAATGCGCTGTCCAACGCCTTGAGTTGGCACATGGGAGACCATCCCGTCTATCTGTGGACCCTGCCAATGTTTCATTGCAACGGCTGGTGCTTCCCATGGACTTTGGCCGCTAATGCAGGTGTATCAGTGTGTTTGCGCCAGGTTCGAGATGATGCCGTGTACAAGGCGATGGCCGAGCACCAAGTCACGCATTTCTGCGGCGCGCCAATCGTACTCAATACCCTGCTGGCGGCAGATGAACAACTTAAAGGACTAGTCACCCATGAGGTCAAAGTTATGACCGCCGGTGCGCCGCCTCCGGCGGCAATTATTCAGGGTATGCAAGCTCAGGGGGTTGATGTGACCCATGTATACGGCCTCACTGAAACCTACGGGCCGGTGACGCTTTGCGCATGGCGTGATGATTTATGGGGCGCGCGCGATGCCGCTGAACAAGCCGAGTTAAAGGCTCGGCAGGGTGTGGGTGCGCCCATGCTAGAGGGGCTTATGGTCGCTGATCCCGAAACATTGCAGCCTGTGCCGATGGATGGAACGACCATGGGTGAGGTCATGATGCGCGGCAACAACGTAATGAAGGGTTATTTGAAAAATCCACAAGCCACTGCCGAGGCCTTTGCCGGCGGCTGGTTCCACTCAGGCGATTTGGCGGTGTGGTTCGAAGACGGCTACATAAAGATTATGGACCGTTCCAAAGACATTATTATTTCCGGTGGCGAGAATATTTCCAGCATCGAGATAGAAGACGTCTTATATCGGCACGCAAGCATTTCAGAAGCTGCGGTGGTGGCAAGGTCTGATGAAAAGTGGGGTGAAACCCCTTGCGCATTCGTCACTCTAGTTGCAGGTGCTGAGCCCCTATCTGAACAACAGGTTATTGATTATTGTGCGGACAACCTAGCCCGCTTCAAATTACCGAAAGCGGTGGTATTTATGGAATTACCAAAAACCTCGACCGGCAAGGTGCAAAAATTTGCACTGCGTGAGATAGCCGAGGGTCTACAAAAGTGATGTCGAAGAAAGCTCTCGCACTCGCAGCATTGCTGCTCAGCGTTGTGATCAGCGCGATATTTTTACCGGTGGCGGAAACGCTGCTAGCGCTCTTCGACTGGGTGGACGCCAATCGTAATATTTCCTGGCTGGTGTTCATTGTTTTCTATGTCCTGGCGACAGTTTTGGTTTTGCCCGGCAGTTTGTTGACGTTAGCTGCGGGTTTTTTGTTTGGCTTAGGCTACGGGCTGGCGATTGTCTCCTTTGCCAGTACTACCGGGGCTACTTGTGCTTTTTTGGTTGGACGCTTTCTCGCCCGAGATTGGGTAGCCGAAAAGCTTCAAGGGCTGCCGCGATTCTCGGCCTTAGATAAAGCGGTGGGAGAGCAGGGGGCGGTAGTGGTATTGCTGACCCGCCTGTCGCCAATTTTCCCGTTTAGCTTACTCAATTACGGGTTGGGCCTGACCCAAGTCAAACTTAGCCACTATGTACTGGCGTCTTGGCTAGGCATGATTCCCGGTACAGTACTTTATGTCTATCTAGGCTCTATCGCATCTAACTTGACCAGTATATTTGCTGGCGATTTGGCGGATCTACCTGCAAGTAGTTGGCTATTTTATCTGGGCTTAGGCGCAACCGCTGTGCTTACCGTTGCGATTACCCGAATCGCAACGCGAGCACTGAACAATAAATTGGAAGATGCCAATGTTGGAGACACTCAATGAGCTACCCCGGAGTGGACTTTGATGTTCAGGCTTGGCAATTGTTGTCGCCAGCGGATTATGCAAATCCCCAGCCTCAATCCGCTTATCACTTGGTGGTGGTTGGCGCCGGTCCAGCAGGACTGATTAGCGCCATTGGTGCTGCTGGGCTTGGAGCAAAGGTTGCATTGGTCGAGCGCCACCGGATGGGTGGCGACTGTTTAAATGTTGGCTGTATGCCGTCGAAGTCTTTGCTTGCGTTTACCGAGCATCAAGCGAACCCGGACTTTAATAAAGCCTTTGAATGGTTGCGTCAGGTACGTGCGGGAATAGCACCCCATGATTCGGTTGAACGTTACACCGATGCTGGCGTCGATGTATTCCTCGGTGACGGCGAGTTCAATGAAAGCGGCGACGTCTGCGTTGGTGATATTGTGTTAAAGGGGCGGCGTGTTGCGATATGTACTGGCGCGCGCGCTGCAGTGCCAGATATTCCGGGTCTGCGCGAGAGCAATCCGCTGACTAATGAAACGGTATTTGATCTGCGTGAGAAACCAGAATCGTTAGCAATTCTTGGCGCCGGCGCCATAGGTTGCGAACTTGCCCAAGTCTTTGTGCGTCTTGGTGTGCGGGTCGAATTATTTGAAATGGCTGAACGGGTCCTGCCCAACGAAAGCCAGTTAGCGTCCGCCACTGTAGCCGAGGCATTAACCGCAGCCGGCGTCACATTGCATCTGGGCGACCCAGTCCAGCAAGTGAGCGGGTCCGGTAACATCGTTACGAATAATAAATCTGTCGAATGCGAACGTGTGCTGGTGGCGTTAGGGCGGCAGCCAAATACCGAAGGTATGAATCTAGAGTTGGCGGGTGTGCAGGTAGATGAGCAAGGCTTCATCGTCAGTGATGCTAAGCTGCGCACGTCGAATAAAAGGATATTTGCTGCTGGGGATTGTACGACGCGGTCGCAATTTACCCATCACGCTGATGCCCAAGCGCGAGCGCTGATTCAAAATGCGCTGTTTTTTCCGACCGCAAGGGTCGACGGGCTGATTGTTCCACACTGTACCTATACCTACCCAGAAGTCGCCTCAGTAGGGCTTAGTGAAGATCAACTGCAGACAGCAGGAACGCTCTATGAGGAATATGAAGTATATTTCGATGAATTGGATCGCACTAAGGCTGTACCGTTCGCTGATAATTTGGCCAGAGCCGCTAAGGGGCATGCCCGGGTATTCACCGCCAAGGGTAAAGATACGATTCTTGGTGCGACTATTGTCGGCGCAGATGCGGGTGAATTGCTTGCGCCTATTTGTCTGCTGATGACCCAAAATCTTGGGTTGTCTGCCGCACAGCGTACGATCTTTAGCTACCCAACGCGCAGCGAATACTTAAAGCGTTTGGGCGATGCTTACAATCGTGGTCGAATGACCCCCTTTGTGGCACGGTTGTTCCAACGTTGGATGGCTCTGATTCAACCCCGGGGTTGATTGTTAAGGAGAATTAAATGCGCGATGTCGCGTTAATATTAGGTTTTTTGGTAGGCCTGTGTGGCTGTTCAGGTGGTTCAGAGCAACCCTTGAAAACCCAGCCATCTGGTAGTGTGTATCAGATGATGACCCATTATCTGGAGCCTGCAGCGGACAAAATTTGGGACTCTGCCGGGTTCGTTATTACTGTCGATGGCGAAGTGGACTTGCAGCCTACGACTACGGAGGGCTGGTTTGCCGTAGAGCATGCTGCGACTGTGGTTGCAGAGGGTGGTAACTTGCTCATGCTCGAAGGTTACGCGGCAGATGGGGCTGACTGGGTTGAATATTCACAGGGACTTAGCCGCGCAGCCTTGAAGGCGCGTGCTGCTGCGGAACAACAAGATGCTGATGCACTATTTGCCGCAGGCGGTGAGATTTACAGCGTCTGCAAGGCCTGTCATAACCGCTACATGAATGAGATGGCCGAATGACCCGTTTAGCAGCGGTTGAACTTTCTGCTAGGGCACTTGTGCGCATAACTGTTGCTGCAGTAGTAAGCGCTTTGCTGGCACTGGTGTTGTTTGTGCTGCCTGCGGAATTCGATACGGATCCCACTGGTGTCGGCGAACTGTTGGGTATCAAGGGGATGGCGGGATATTCCGTTGGTGCACTGTCTCTACAACAAGAACCTTATGCGCAGGATGTACGCGAGTTTGAACTGGGTCCTTTCGAGTCAGTAGAGTACAAGTATGCGTTGGCCGCGGGACAAAGTTTGGTCTTTGCTTGGCAGGCACGAACGCTCAACGATGAGCAGAGCGAAGTGGTATACGACTTCCACAGTGAAGAAGCCGGTACAGATCCGGAAGATGCAGTAAGTTTTGATGTTGGCCGCAACAGTGAATCTCAGGGCAACTTTGTCGCACCATTCACTGGCATACATGGCTGGTATTGGGAAAACCGTGGCAGCGAGCTGGTTACTGTGAGGCTGAGTAGCTCAGGCTTCTATAACGTTGCTAAGGTTTATAGTGCTGCGGGAGAGGTCGAAGTGACCTTTGATACAGCAAAAGCCGAGGGGGACTAGCCCCCCCGTCCCATTGCTGTAGCCAGCTTATGCGGCACTCTCAATAAGCGTGCCCGTACCCAGACCGCCGCCGCAACACATAGCGATTAGGCCGTAACGGCCGCCACTGCGTTTTAGCTCATACACGGCCTTGGTGATTAAAAAGCAACCGGTCGCACCGAGAGGATGACCCAAGGCGATAGCGCCACCGTTTGGATTAACCTTTGCCATGTCAGCGCCAACTTCCTTGGCCCAAGATAAAACCACCGAAGCAAACGCTTCGTTAACTTCGAATACGTCGATTTCGTCGATGCTTAAATCTGTTTGTTGCAACATTTTCTGTGTTGCTGGAATAGGGCCCTCCAGCATTATTACCGGGTCGCAGCCCACGAGTGCTGAGGCCCGAATAGTTGCCAGAGGTTTAAGGCCGAGTTCTTGCGCTTTGCGCGCACTCATCATTAATACCGCAGCGGCACCGTCAGCGATCTGTGACGACGTGCCCGCGGTATGCAGTCCGTCTTCCCGGGCCACAGGCTTTAGTTCGGCCAAGGCTGCAAGGCTTGTATCGCGGGGCACTTCATCGCGGCTGACACTGATCACTTGGTCGGTCCGCTCAAAATTGTCGTCCATGACCGGAGCCTCAATCGGAATAATTTGGCTGTTAAAGTACCCGGCCTCGATAGCTGCCTTAGCACGTTCTTGGGACTGCAGCCCAAAGCCATCGGTATCTTCTCGTGTCAATTGGTATTTTTCGGCAAGGCGCTCAGCACCCTCAAACTGACTCGTGAATTCGTGTTGTTCGAAATAGCTGCGAGATATGGGCTTGCCCATTTTTTTATCCCGACCTACGGCATCGCTGCCAATAGGTAGGCGGGTCATGTTCTCGACACCACAGGCCATAACCACATCGGCGTGACCAGAAGCAATCATGCTATGGGCTAGAGTTGTTGATTGTTGTGACGAGCCACACTGGGAGTCGATGGTGATACAAGGTGTCTCGATCGCGCCACCGTTGGCGAGCCAAGCGGTGCGGGTAACATTCATGCCCTGGGCTGCCAATTTATTGATGCAGCCACCGACCACCTGATCAACTGTGGATGAGGCAATATCATTACGTGCCAACAATCCCATCATGACTTGGCCCAGTACGTCTGTGGGGTGCGCGCCGCCCAGACTGCCGTTTTTGCGGCCTACCGGCGACCGCGCTGCATCAACAATGACCACGTCTTGCATATTCTCTCTCCCTTTTGATTCCCAATATTCAGTTATGACTCTGTCCAGTGCTGGATTCGCTGCTGCAAATCCGGGCGTTGGCGTTCATCAGGTTTATCTTTAGCCGAGCCAATGTAAACGAATCCGGCGACACGTTCACCCGACTTTAGATCCAGTTTTGCATCGATGGCTTCGTCGTAGGCATACCACTCGGTCAGCCATTGCGCTGCAAAGCCCATCAGATTGGCGGCAACCAATAAATTCTGGCATACCGCTCCGGCAGACATTAATTGCTCCCACTCTGGAATCTTTGGGTGCGTTTGCACGCAACTGATTACGGCTATTACCAAAGGCGCGCGAACAAAACGGCCACGCTCTGCCTCGATTGCCGCTGCTGGGGCTTGCGGCTTTAGCTCACTAAATCGCTGAGCAAGGTGTTCACCAAAGGCTTGTCGGGCGTCGTCCTGGAAACAAATAAAACGCCAGGGTCCTAGCTTGCCATGATCCGGCACTCGAGCTGCCGCAGCTAATAGCTGGTCCATTTGCTGTTGATTAGGGCCTGGGGTATGCAGATCCATAGCTTTGACGGAGCGACGTTGGCTGATTTGTTCCAGCGCGGCAAGATGCGAGTTCGGATACACGGTAAAAAATCCCAAAACCGGCAGTGTAGCGGGGTTAGTTGATATTGGCATCTGTTGGCGGTTGTGCCACTGCAAAGGGTCTGCTCAAATGGGTTTTTGATGGCGAAAATTTAGGGAGTGGGTAATGACGGCTACAGGTAATTTTTCTGGCAAAAAAGCTTTAGTTTTCGGTGGCACATCCGGGATTGGTTTGGCAACAGTCAACCAGTTGAAGGAGCAGGGTGCCGAGGTGGTCGCAATTAGCCGGGATCCAAGTAAGGCAGGCGACATTGCAGGAGTAACTTTAGCCGCTTGTGATGTCCGTGACACCGATGCGCTTTCTGAACTGCTGGCGCAACATGCGCCGTTCGATTTGCTCATCAGTGCGGCTACCGGTGGCAGCCGTGCTGCGGGTCCGTTTTTGCAGATGGATTTAGCTGCCTATCAAGCCTCTTTCGACAAACTTTGGGGCTATACAAACATCGTCCGATTGGGGGCAGAGCACCTCACTGAGAAGGGGGGGATTGTTCTAGTGAGCGGCGCACCGGCGCGGCGGGCCAAACCAGGGCAAGCCGCACTAGCCTCTGTTGGTGGTGCGGTTGAGCAATTTGCCCGGGCAGTCGCGCCAGAATTGGCCCCCCGCCGCATTAATGTGGTGTCGCCTGGTGTCATCGATACACCTATGTTCGGCCCAGATGCCGAGGCGCGTGCAAAAATGCTCGACGCAGCTACTACGAATAACTTAATTCCCCGGGCGGGCACACCCGATGAGGTAGCCGAGGCTGTGATATTTGTTGCGGGCAATGAATTTGTTACGGGTACCACCGTGGAGGTCGATGGTGGCTGGATTCTCAGCTAACTCGTAGCCTGCAAAATTAGAGTGTTGAGGTATTGGTCGGCACGCCAAGGAACAGACGACCAGTGGTCTCCAATGTGCTCGGCGCCACCATAATGTGCTGAGTCGCAACATGGACATCTCTAAAGTGGCGTTGCAGGTCTGATGATTGATAAACCGAGACGCCGCCAGCCAGGTTGTATACGCAGTCCACGACCTTAGCACTGGACATCACCGCGTGAGTGGTTGCGAGACGTAAATTACGGCGCTGATCTAGCTCGATCGCGTTGCCGGCTAGCGTATGGTCCCAGGCTTCGCTTAGGCTGTCGTAATAAAATGCGCGCGCGCTGCGCAACGTGGCTTCGGCCTCTGCTATTTGCATTTGCGTATAGCTGCGCTCGGCAATGGATGTACTGCTGCCAGCGCGTTTTTTGCTCTGAGCTAACTCGATAAAATTGTCTACGGCAGCGCGGGCGATGCCCATGCTCACCGCCGCGATGCCAAGCGCCAGCAAAGTGAAATTTGGAAATTGGAAGAGCGGTGTATCAGGGCTCTTTTTTACCTCAAGACCAACCACATGAGCGCTTGGAACCCGGCAATCGGTGATGCGGAAATCTGTGCTGCCCGTACCCTGCAAACCTGTGGAATGCCAAGTGTCGAGAAACTCCACCGAGTCTTTTGGCACTAAACACATGTGGGGTCTCGGCTTTTTATCCGCTGTTTCCTGTGGGTCTTCTACCATGCTGCCAGCAAGTACCCAATCTGCATTCTGGGTGCCGGAGCCCCACTGCCAGTGGCCATTTAGTACGTAGTCTGTGCCGTTTTTTATCGCCTTGCCGTTGGGGGCGAAAACGCCGGCAAACATAGTTTCAGGTGTGTTGAACATCGCCTGCGCGGCCGAGGCTTCGATACGCGCCAGAGCTGAACCGCTGGTCGCAGCAATAAAGGCAACCCATCCACAGGCTGCGTCACCTCTAGCCAGAGTTTCAAATACCTCACTGCTGACAATGGGTGAAGTCTCGGATCCACCTAACGTTTGTGGAATAAACATGCGGTAAATGCCGGCTTCTGCCATGGCCGAGGAAACGTCGGCGGGTAAACGCCGCGCACGTTCAAATTCAGTGCTGCGTTGGGAAAAAGCGTTGGCGAGGTGCTGTGCGCTGGCTAGTAAAGATTCACTCATAAAACCACCCCAAGAATATCAATGTGCTAAATAGTAGCCGCTTAGCTGGTATCCGATTAACAGCAAGCCCGCAAGCATAATAGCTATGTTGGCAAAGATTGCTTGCTGTGTGAAACGGCGACTACGCCGCCACACGACGAGGCCCAGCAACATAAAAAGTAAGGCGAGAAGTTGACCAACTTCTACACCGATATTGAATGCCAGCAGGTTGCCTATTAGTCCATTCGGATCGAGGGCTAGCTCTTGCAGTTTGGTTGCGAGGCCAAAGCCATGGATCAATCCGAATACAAATACCATGGGTTCTGGTGGAATATTCAAGCCTAAGCGGCTGCAGCCGCCCAGGTTGTCGAAGGCCTTATAGACAACGGAAAACCCGATAACGGCGTCCACTAGGTAAGCATTCGCTGTGATATTTAACCAAACTCCGGTGATTAACGTGAGGCTGTGGCCGATAGCGAAAAGGGAGACGTAGATGCCGACGTCGCGCAGTCGCGAAACAAAAAATATGACGCCACCCAGAAACAGTAAGTGATCGTAGCCGGTCACCATATGTTTGGCGCCCAGATAGAAGTATGGCCAGAACTGCAGGCCCTCTTTGCTCTGCAGAAAGTTGGCGTCGCCTTCGGCCACGCCGTGAGCGAACGCAAAAGAGGTAATCAACAGGCCTAGGGTTGACCAAAGCAGGATCTGCATGGGTCGTAGGATCTGCAAGCTAGGTGGCTTCCGGTATTAGACGTTGATTGAACTCCACCAAGTTGCCACTGGGGTCGTGAACGAAAATTTGCCGGCATACGCCAGGAATTTCACCGACGCTGCGGGGCTCGATATCGTGCTCCGCGAGTCGCAGTAATAGTTCATCTGCATCGCTTATCAGAAATGCATAATGCTGTTCTGGCAGCGGCGCGCCACTGGACTTACCAAGCAAGTGCACCTCCTGTTGGCCTGTTCGCAGCCATGCCCCAGCAAAACCCAGATCAGGGCGCGGCAGTTTTTCCAAGCCGAGCACCTCACAATAGAAGCGCTCTGACTCTGCAACGTCGTTAACGTTGATGGATACATGATGAATGCCAAGGGTCTGCATTGTCTTAAATAGCCTGCATCTCAGGTGGCGTTGGCCACCTGAGATGCTTCGCGCTTAGCCTTGCAAGCTCGCAAAAGTCTTACCCTCTGCTACCAGACGTTCCAATAGTGGTGCGGGTTCCCAGTTAGGGCCACCATAAGCTTCACCGAAGCGTTTGATGTCAGCCAGAATATTGTCCAAGCCTTGCTGATCTGCCCAGAACATTGGGCCACCAGTAACTTCCGGGAAACCGTAGCCGTTGATGTACACAATATCGATATCACATGGTCGAATGGCGATGCCGTCTTCCAAGATACGCGCCCCTTCGTTGATCAGCGGATACAGACAACGCTTCAGAACCTCATCGTCGTTAATTTCGGTGCGGCTAATACCCAGTTCGGCAGACGTTTCTTCCACAATGGATACTACTTCCGGGTCAGGCTGTCCCGCGCGGCTGCCTTCAGGGTAGATGTAAAACCCGCGATTGGTTTTTTGCCCAAAGCGATCCATTTCGCAGAGCTTGTCGGCCACGCGGGCGGTTATCGGCACATCTTCGGGCTTCATGCCGCCGAGTTTGCGGGCGCGCCAACCCAGATCAAGGCCGACTAGGTCGTTCATCTGGAAGGGCCCCATGGGCATGCCAAATTGCAACAAGGCATTGTCCACCTGATAGGGTGTTGCGCCTTGCAAAATAATCTCGCCAGCCTGGCGGGTATAGCCGCCGAGCATGCGGTTACCGATAAAGCCAGGGGCGTTACCGGACAATACGGCGATCTTATTTAAGGTACGACCAAGCTTCATCGAGGTCGCAATAGTCTCTTTACTGGTGTCGGCGCCGCGCACGATTTCCAATAACCGCATGACGTTCGCTGGGCTAAAGAAGTGCAGGCCGATGACGGATTCCGGACGTTTGGTCGCCGCCGCCATCTTGTCGACGTCGAGTCCGGATGTGTTGCTTGCCAGAATAGCTCCTGGTTTTGCCACCGCGTCCATTTTTTGAAAGGCTTCAACTTTCACATCGATGTTCTCGTAAATGGCTTCTACGATTACGTCGGCCTGGCCTAAATCAGCATAGTCTGTAGTGCCACTAAGCAGCGCCATACGCTGATCAACCTGCTCGGCGGTCATGCGTCCGCGTTGCACCTGAATGTCGTAATTACGCTTGATCACGCCGATCCCGCGATCCAGTGCTTCTTGGTTCATCTCTAGAGATTTAACTGGGATGCCCACGTTCAAGAAACACATGGCGATACCACCGCCCATGGTGCCGCAACCGATAACTGCTGCGCTTGTGATGTCTTGAGTAGCGGTATCCTTAGGCACATCGGGGATCTTTGCGACTTCGCGTTCGGCGAAGAACATATGGATCAGCGATTCGCGTTGGGGGTGTTTCAAACACTTGGCGAAACTTTCCTGCTCGACCTTGATGCCGGCATCAAAGTCGCCCAAATTTACAGCGGCCTCGACACATTGCACGATCATTTCCGGGGCGAAGCGTTTGCGCATTTTCCGTGCGGCGGTTTTACGTGCATTGTCAAAGATTTCTGCGTTGCCACGATCTGCGGCGACGATATCTTCCTCATCACGAATGCGCCGAATAGGACTGCCATTAGCAATAAGCTGCTGGGCGTAAGCGATAGCGCTGTCGACAACATCGCCTTCGGCGACTTCGTCGACAATACCTAGGGCCTTTGCCTTGGGTCCGGGAATAGGGTCGCCTGTGATCATGAAATCCAGCGCTTTAGCAGCACCAATTAGGCGCGGTAAGCGTTGGGTACCACCGGCGCCTGGCAATAGGCCAAGCTTTACTTCGGGTAATCCAACCGGTGCGCTTGGGGCGATGATTCTATAGTGGCAACATAGGGCAACTTCGAGTCCGCCACCAAAGGCGGTGCCGTTAATCGCTGCGACGATGGGTTTGCTGCTGGCGTCCATAGTATTCAAGCAGTCGTGCAAGCTTGGACCTTCTGCTTTGCCGCCAAATTCAGAAATGTCGGCGCCGGCGATGAACGCGCGGCCTGCGCCGGTAAGTACGATAGCCTCTACGCTATCGTCAGCTAAGGCAGCGTTGATGCCATCATTCAATCCCTGTCGTACACCCGAGGACAGCGGGTTTACGGGTGGGTTGTCTATGGTCATGAGCGCGATGTTGTCTCGCGTTTCGTAATGCACGGTGCCTTTCATGTGGCGTTCCCCCTGATAAAATTGAACTGCATTCTGCCGTAAAGGTTCATCGAAACCTAGTGCCATACAGCTCTGAGGTTGTAGGCAGGTGCGTAAAATTTCAGTACGGTGCGGCCTCGGCGCCTATGCCGGCGCGGTATTTAGCATTTGGATTTGGAATTTATCTTGATTGTTGACTTTCACATGCACAGCCAGTGTTCAGATGGGCAGCTTATGCCTCAGGATGTTATCGATCTGGCGGTTGCGCGCGGCTGTGCGCAGATTGCCATTACCGACCACGACACGGTGGCGGCTTATACCGAGTTGGATCTACAAAGCCAGCCTATAAGGTTGATCTCCGGGTGCGAATTTTCTACTCAATGGCAGGGGCGGGAAATACATATCGTAGGCTTGAACCTGGATTTGCAGGCTCCTGAGTTATTGGACGGATTAGCTTGGCAGCAGCAGGCGCGTAGCCAGCGTGCCGAGCGCATAGCGGCGCAGCTATCGCGGCATGGATTTGTGGATGCCTATGCGGGTGCCCTAAAGCTTGCTCAAGGGGCTAGCGTTGGTCGTCCGCATTTTGCGCGTTACTTGGTGGAGTTAGGCGCGGTTGCAAATTTTCAGCAAGCGTTCAAACGCTATTTGGCAGCGGGTAAACCTGCCTATGTGCGTACTGAATGGGCGTCTATCGAGCAGGTTTGCAGTTGGATTAGCGCGGCGGGAGGTGTGGCTGTGCTGGCCCATCCGCTGAAATACAAAATGACGCTCACCAAATTACGCGCCTTGGTAACGGAATTTAAAAATGCTGGTGGCAGCGGTATAGAGGTCATCAGCGGTGCACAGCAGCCAGAACAGACCCGCAGAATGGCTGCGTTAGCGCGTCAATTCGATATGCAGGCTTCTGTTGGCTCGGACTTTCATCAGCCGGGTCAGCCCTGGGCTGCCTTGGGGCAAATAGCGCCATTACCTGATGATTGCGAACCAGTGTGGTCACGTTGGTGAGCGGCCCTCGTTGGGACATCGTTATTGTCGGTGGAGGCGCCAGTGGTTTGCTCTGTGCGATATATGCCGGGCGTAAGGGGCGGCGGGTTCTGGTTTTAGAGCAAGGCCCGAAATGCGGCTTGAAAATCCTCGTCTCAGGCGGTGGCCGCTGTAATTTCACCAATATTTGGACGGATCCCAGGGCGCACTTTCTCTCTGCCAACGAACAGTTTTGTATTTCTGCCTTAAGTCGGTATACGCCTTGGGACTTCATTGCACTGGTGGAGGACAACAATATCGCCTACCACGAAAAGAAGTTAGGGCAGCAGTTTTGCAGTCATAGCGCTAAGGATCTTTTGAACATGTTGCTGCAGCAAGCTACGGCTGCAGGCGTAGAGATTAAGACGCGTACACAGGTGCGCAGCATCGAAGCCGCAGCAACGGGTGGATTTGCTGTTGCCTCCGGTGAGCATTGTTTTCATGCAGATAAGGTGGTGTTGGCGTCTGGCGGTTTGTCGATGCCGAAGATATCCAGTGATTTGGCGTTTCGCACCGCACGGCAATTTGGTTTAGACGTGGTTGAAACTGTGCCAGCCTTAGTCCCGTTTACATGGAACAACACAGATCGGCAACGCTTTGCTCAACTCAGTGGGGTATCTTTGCCTGCGGTTGTGAGTTGCGGAGATAGCAGCTTTACAGAAGATATTCTCTTTACGCATAGGGGCTTAAGCGGTCCCGGAATCCTGCAGATCTCTTCCTATTGGAAACCAGGAGACGCGGTAGCAATTAATTTACTGCCCGGGTTAGATGCCTTTGAGTGGTTTGTATCCGCTCAGCAGTCTTCGCCAAGAATTTTGCTCAGCAGTCTTATGCAACGACGCTTGCCTAAACGACTGGTGCAGCAGTTAAACAGTGCTTGGTTTGAGGATTGTCGGATCAGTGAGGTCGCACATCGCGATCTGCGCGAATTGGCAAACAAGCTGCATCAATGGGTGGTTAAACCAGGAGGCACAGAAGGCTACCGTACCGCTGAGGTGACCCTTGGCGGTGTCGCCACGGATGCGGTGTCGTCAAAAACCTTCGAGGTTAAGCAGACACCAGGCTTATATATCATCGGCGAGGCATTAGACGTGACCGGTTGGCTGGGTGGATTTAACTTCCAGTGGGCTTGGTCCTCCGCGTACTGCTGTGCCGAACACCTCTGAGCAAATTTTTCCGCACTGATCTCAGCAATCGAATCTGCTATTTAACTTAGACATTTTTTTGCGTGGCATCTGGGAGCTGAGCCGCGCACGCTGCCGGTTCCAGATCTGCTGATGGCAGGTTAAGCTACAGCAGCTTGAAAAACGCTAAGTACGTTTGGGGCGTCGATAGGCGTTGGTCAAAGATAGCTGACTGCAGCGAGTACAGTGCGCGAGGCTACAAGAGAAAAGCTCTAGGCCAAAAGCCAAAAGCCAAAAGCCAAAAGCAAAAAAGCAAAAAATAAAGAGGAACCATAGTGAGTAATCGAACCAACTTTTACATTAATGGCGAATGGGTCGCCCCATCTACCAGCGACACTATTGACGTCATCAACCCTGCAACTGAACAGTCCATTGGTCAGGTGGCCATGGGGGGTGCTGCAGATGTAGATAAAGCAGTTGCGGCGGCTAAGGCGGCATTCGCAACATTCTCCCAAACCACTCGCGAGGAACGCATTAGTATTCTGGAAGCGGTCATCGCTAAATACAGCGAGCGCATGGGTGATGTTGCTGCTGCGATCAGTGAAGAAATGGGTGCGCCGGTGAATTTGGCAAATAAAGCTCAAGCGCCTGCGGGACTAGGGCACTTAATGACCACACTAGGGGTATTGAAAGAATTCGAATTTGAAGAAGATCTGGGCACCTCGCGGATTATCCGCGAACCTGCTGGCGTCTGCGGTTTTATCACCCCCTGGAACTGGCCAATTAATCAAATCGCCTGCAAGGTGGCGCCGGCGTTGGCTGCGGGCTGCACCATGGTGCTCAAGCCGTCAGAAATTGCGCCTTTTAACGCGATCTTGTTTGCTGAAATTCTCGATGAAGCGGGCGTGCCTGCTGGTGTCTTTAACCTTGTGAATGGTGACGGCCCTACTGTGGGTGCCGCATTATCCGCGCACCCTGACGTTGACATGATGTCTTTCACTGGGTCGACCCGTGCAGGTGTCGAAGTCGCTAAGGCCGCAGCACCTACGGTGAAGCGAGTGGCGCAAGAATTGGGCGGCAAGTCTGCGAACATCATTCTGGACGATGCAGATTTCCAAAAAGCCATAGCCCGGGATGTATTTGGTTTGGTTACCAACTCAGGTCAGAGCTGTAACGCACCTACGCGTATGTTGGTGCCCATGGCGCGTATGGACGAAGCCGCAGCGGTTGCCAAGGCGGCTGCAGAGCAGGTCAAAGTTGGTGACCCAAATGCGCAAGATACAACAATTGGTCCGGTAGTCTCCGAGATCCAGTACAACAAGATTCAAGATTTGATTCAGAAGGGCATTGACGAGGGTGCGAAGTTGGAAACCGGCGGCACTGGTCGACCAGAGGGCTTAAACGCGGGCTATTACATTAAACCCACGGTGTTCTCTCACGTCACTAATGATATGACCATCGCGCAAGAGGAGATCTTCGGCCCAGTGTTGGCCATGATCGGCTATCAAGACGACGAAGATGCTGTGCGTATCGCCAACGATACTGTGTATGGTCTGAGTGGATATATCTCCTCGGAAAACCCAGAGCGCGCGCGGGATATTGCGCGTCAGATTCGTACCGGTAATGTCCATTTGAATGGCGCACCCGGCGACCAGCAAGCCCCCTTTGGCGGCTATAAGCAGTCGGGTAATGGCCGTGAGTGGGGTCGTTTCGGCTTTGAGGAATTCCTCGAAACGAAGGCGATCTTGGGATATACGCCGCGCTCGTAAAAGCGCGGTACACAAGACGTTTGTGGAAAGGAGGGCGTAAGGCCCTCTTTTTTTGTGCGCAGAACTAGGGGGCAGGGTAATGTTGGAACAGATAAAGGTGGTCGCCTTAGAACAAGCGGTAGCAGCACCATTGTGCACACGTCGCTTGGCTCAGGCCGGCGCCGAAATCATTAAGATCGAACGTCCAGAGGGCGACTTCGCGCGCTTTTATGACTCGGCGGTGGTTGGTGAAAGCACATATTTTGTCTGGCTCAACGCAGGTAAAAAATCTGTGGTGCTGGATCTACGTAGCGATCGCGACTTAGCTGCATTGAAAAAACTGATCCAGAGTGCGGATGTATTAGTACAGAACCTCAAGCCTGGTGCGCTGGCAAAGTTGGGGATCGACCTGGCAGAAGTGCACGAGCAACGCCCGGATTTTATCTCGGTTTCCATTTCAGGCTTCAGTCCGGACGGACCAGGGCACGAACGCAAAGCTTATGATCTACTCATGCAGGCCGAGTCGGGTTTAGCGGATATCACTGGTAGTCCGCATGCGCCTGGCCGGGTAGGCGTTTCCATAGTTGATATTGCAACCGGTATGTTTGCCTATGAGGCGGTTTTGGGGGCATTAATCCAACGGGGCAACACTGGCGTGGGTGCGGCTATTGCGGTGTCGTTGTTCGATGCCGTGGCTGAAATGCTTGCGGTGCCCTATCTTCTGCAGCGTTATGGCGGCGGTGCCCCACAACGTGTGGGATTAGCCCATCCCGGTATCTGCCCCTACGGTGTCTTTGTCAGTGCGGATGAACAATATTTTGTCTTGTCGATACAAAACGAGCGTGAATGGCAGCAGCTGTGTCGGGTGGGCTTAGATAGCGGAGAAATGCTTGAAGACCCCCGCTGCCAAGGCAATGAAACTCGAGTGGCCAACCGCGAGTTCGTCGACGGTGCTCTGCAGCAGTCGTTTGCTGAACTGACTTATGCGGTGATCAGTCAGCGTTTAACCGCAGCTGATGTAGCGTTTGCGCCACTCAATCCGGTGTCGGCCTTGCTCAATCATGGCGACTTTCATACCGAGTCGGTGCGGGTGCAAGATCAAACCATTGAACTGCCTCGTGTACCTGGGTTGCCAGTTTCCGAGCGGTTTTCACCTCGGGTACCAGAATTGGGTGCGGATACTGAAGCGGTCATGCAGTCTTTAGCCGCAGATGTCTAGTTTGAATGAACGGTAGGTTTTGCCGCAGAATCGACCACCAGTAGATCACTAACCGGGGCGGATATGGCTTACGACAACAATAATATTTTTGCCAAAATTTTGCGTGGCGAAGCGCCTGCGTTCAAAGTCTTTGAAGACGATTATTCCCTAGCGTTTATGGATGTCATGCCGCAAGTCGAGGGCCATACCCTAGTCATTCCGAAAGACCCTACAGAGAATATTCACAACGCTGATCCAGTCATCCTAGGGCATACCATGGCCACAGTGCAGAGGGTTGCAGCGGCAGTGAAGACTGCATTCGATGCGCCTGGGATCATGCTAGCGCAACTTAATGGCGAAGCCGCTGGCCAGACGGTTTTTCATCTGCATTTTCATATTCTGCCGCGCCGTGAAGGCTTAGAAATGATGCTGCACGCGCGACAAATGGCTGATTTTGATTTGCTGGAGCGCCACGCTCAAATGATCCGCGACCAGCTTTAGAGACCTCTGTCGTGGCTGAATCGAACAAAAGCCAGTCGTTGTCGGAGGATTTGCAAGCGCTGCT
>CAJXAC010000065.1 GCA_913050035.1 uncultured Gammaproteobacteria bacterium
CCTCGGTACCCGCAGCATATTATCAGGCCGCAGAGTTGGACGGTGCCAGTAAGTGGCAAGTGTTCCGTTATGTGGAGTTGCCGAGATTGAAGGGGGTGCTGGTTATTGCGGTGCTGCTGCGGCTTATGGACAGCTTTATGATCTATACCGAACCGTTTGTGCTAACCGGTGGCGGCCCTGGCAATGCGACTACGTTTTTGAGTCAACATCTTGCCACTATGGCGGTAGGACAATTTGATCTTGGTCCAGCAGCGGCTTTCTCGGTGATTTATTTCTTATTTATCTTGTTGTTCTGCTGGATCTTCTACAGCAGCGTGGTGCGTGAACATGACTAGCGGGCATGCTCGGCCATGGTTCAGCGCGAGTCGCTGGCTCTTGGTCGGCTATTGTATTTATTTGCTGCTGCCCCTTTATTGGTTGGCCAGTATTGCGTTGCAGAGCAACGCCGATATTACTGGCGAGTTTGCTCTGCTGCCGCAAAATCCCACATTGGCCAACTTCGCTGAGATCTGGCGCAACCCGGTATGGTTTTCCGCCTTCGTTAATTCCCTGAATTACGTGGTGTTAAATACGCTGATTTCCATTTTGGTCGCGGTGCCGGCAGCCTATGTGTTTTCGCGCTATCGCTTCCTCGGTGATCGTCAATTGTTCTTCTGGCTGTTGACCAATCGCATGGCGCCACCGGCGGTGTTTTTGCTGCCGTTTTTTCAACTCTATTCTGCAGTAGGCCTTTTTGATACGCCGCTTGCCGTTGCATTGGCACACTGTCTGTTCACGGTGCCTTTGTCCGTCTGGATCCTCGAGGGCTTTATGTCTGGAGTGCCCACAGAATTGGATGATATGGCGCGTATCGATGGGCACAGTTTCAGCTTTTTCTTCTTGCGGATTTTTGTGCCGGTCAATCGCGGTGCAATCGGAGTAACACTGTTCTTTTGTTTCATGTTCAGTTGGGTCGAACTGCTGCTGGCGCGAACACTTACGGGCAGTGAGGCGAAACCGATCGTAGTGACCATGACCCGCACGGTAAGCGCCTCAGGTTTAGATTGGGGCGTGCTTGCAGCAGCCGGTGTGCTCACGGTAATACCGGGGATCATTGTCGTGTGGTTCGTGCGTAAGCATTTAGTTAAAGGTTTTGCGCTGGGGCGTGTGTCGTGACTTGGATGGCCTGGACGACACCAACCGCCTTATTCTTCAGCAGTATTGCCCTGGCGCTGTGTGTGATGACGATAATTGAATTGCGTTGGCCGACGACTAAGCGCCGCGGTTTTTTGCCGCTGGCGACGACCCGTGGCGATCGTTTTTTTATTAGCTTGTTGAGCGCGGCCTTTATTCACCTGCTGTTCTTAGGCTTTATGGCCAGTGCTCTGATATGGGCGAGCGGCTTATCGATATGTTGGGCGCTATTAGTGTTGTGGCGCGGTTAGCACCTATACTGGGTGCGCTTATGACAATGAGGGAAGGTAGATGTTGAGAACAGTTTTAGTTCTGATTTTGGCTGGGACGTTAGTGGCGTGTGGGGACAATGGCACCCAACCTAATCAACCTGACATGGACTATGCAGGCAACGCTCAACGTTGGATTGCTGAAGAATTTCAGCCCTCAACTTTGTCCGAAGCCGAGCAGACAGCGGAAATGGCTTGGTTTACCGCAGCTTCTGAACCCTATCGTGGCATGACAATTAACGTGGTGTCAGAAACACTGACCACGCATGAGTACGAAAGCGAAACTCTAGCGCGCGCATTTTTTGACATTACCGGTATTCGAGTGAACCACGACCTGATTCAAGAGGGTGATGTGATTGAGAAATTACAAACCCAAATGCAGTCAGGTGAAAACGTCTACGATGCCTATGTTAACGACTCGGACCTGATCGGTACGCACTCTCGCTATGGCTATGTCATTGCGCTCAGCGATTTTATGACCGGTGATGGTAAGGCTGTAACGTCACCGACATTAGACCTCGATGACTTTATTGGCATCAGTTTTACCACTGGACCAGACGGGAAAATTTATCAATTACCGGATCAGCAGTTCGCCAATCTGTACTGGTTTCGTTATGACTGGTTTAGTAATCCGGAAATTCAAGCACAGTTTGAACAACAGTATGGCTATGCCCTAGGTGTACCTATTAATTGGTCAGCTTATGAGGACATCGCGGAATTTTTCACCAACCATGTGCAGCAGATCGATGGTCAGACAATTTATGGGCACATGGACTATGGCAAAAAAGACCCTTCCCTAGGGTGGCGATTTACTGATGCCTGGTTGTCGATGGCGGGGGCAGGCGATGCCGGTATCCCCAATGGCTTACCGGTTGACGAATGGGGTATTCGAGTTGAGAACTGCCGCCCTGTCGGGTCATCGGTCAGTCGCGGTGGTGCAGCTAACGGGCCTGCAGCCGTGTATGCGTTGCAGAAGTACATCGATTGGCTGAAACAATACGCGCCGCCTCAGGCAGGTGGCATGACATTTTCTGAAGCGGGTCCGGTTCCTGCCCAAGGACAGATTGCACAGCAAATTTTTTGGTACACCACATTTACCGCGGACATGATTAAAGAGGGACTTGCGGTGGTCAATGCAGACGGAACCCCGAAGTGGCGCATGGCACCGTCGCCCCATGGGCCATATTGGAGCGAGGGTATGAAGCTAGGTTATCAGGACACTGGCGCATGGACATTACTTAAAAGTACGCCGTTAGCCCGCCGTCAAGCGGCTTGGCTGTATGCCCAATTTGTCACCGCAAAGACGGTATCGTTGAAGAAAACCCTCGTCGGGCTGACGCCCATTCGAGATTCGGATATTCGCTCTCAAGCGATGACGGATATGGCCCCGCGCTTGGGTGGCTTGGTCGAATTTTATCGCAGTCCTGCTCGCACCGCGTGGACGCCTACAGGAACCAACGTGCCAGACTATCCAAAATTGGCGCAATTGTGGTGGGCTAATGTGGCGAACGCGGTGAGCGGAGAGAGTTCTGCACAAGCAGCGATGGACAGCCTTGCCGAGCAGCAAGATAAAGTGTTGGCGCGGTTGCAGCGCCACGGCGTACAAGGGGAGTGCGGCCCGCAGTTGAACGAGCCGCGCGATCCAGCATATTGGCTAGGCCAACCGGGCGCGCCGAAGCCCAAGCTTGCGGACGAAAAGCCTCAGGGTAAGACCGTCGCTTATGACGAGCTTATTAAATCCTGGCAGAGCGACTAACTGTCCACGTCTTTAAAGAAATCGATATCCCGGTCCTCGCCTTCGGGGACCGGCACTTCGACGATACGCTCGTCAACATCATCAAACTCCAAACGTAATGCCCGAGTCATCGTTGCGTGCATCTCGTAGGTACAAACGATATAGGTGAGTTCAATTATCTGCACCTCGGTCAGGTGCTGTTGCAGGGCCGCAAAGGTACCATCCGCAACCCTGCCGCCTTGCAGAACTAAGTCGTCGGTATAAGCCAGTACTGCGCGCTCTAGGGCGTCAAATTCGCTGCTCGAAGACCAGTGGGGAATCGCTTCGATCTGTGCCTCGGTAAATTTTGCGGCACGCAATGCTTTGCAGTGTTGGGAAAAAACAAATTGGCTACCCCTAGCAAACCCAGCCCGTGCCTGTCCAAGTTCTCGCAAACGGGGTGAAATTTTGCGCTTACGATCGCGATAGAACTGAAATCCGGCAACCATGTGATGTAGGCAGTCAGGCACCTGAGCAAATACCGTCCACCAGTTGCCGGGGGTTCCAGTCGCGGTTCCGGGTTGCTCTACGGGGTCACGATCGGCTCCAAATAACGCGTCGTAGAATGGTATGACGCTCGGGTCCGCTTGCGAGCGAGGCACTTGGGTAAGTCTCGGCATTGCACTGTCCAAATTCTGCTAAGGAGATCACGATAGAGCAGAAACCCAAAAAGCGGAAGCCCGTGAAGGTTTGCGGCGATCTTCGCAAAGCGCCTGAATCGCTGGCCGCCATAGGCTTTATTGCTATTCTAAAATACGCAGGTGGGATAGTTTAGTTTCTGTTAATGCAGAGGGTCGAACGTTGTCGTGTCGGATGCGAAAAAATGAAACTGACAAGGTTATTCCTATAGACATGTTCTACATGGTACGGGTTCTCGCTCGTGTGTATTGGGGTTAACATTACTGCATGAATTACGTTCAACTCGCCATTCCGTTCTTTATTCTAGCGATGCTGTTGGAGTTTTTTTTTGGCGTAGTGAGCAAACGCCAAACCTATCGGCTCAACGATACGGTAAATAGCCTACAGATGGGGGTGCTCAGCAGGCTTGTGGGGGTGCTGCGGCTGGGTTTCTCTGCGGTAGTGTTTACTTGGGTAATATCGCTATTTGGCATCACCCAGTGGTCCGCTGAGCATTGGTGGCAGTGGGCGCTGGCGTTTATCGGCTACGATTTTTGTTACTACTGGAAGCATCGATTCGGCCATCAGTGGCGTCTTATGTGGGCCTCCCATGCGGCCCATCACCAAAGCGAAGAGTACAACCTGAGTACTGCGTTGCGTCAGACCGGCACCGACTACATTGGCTTTGTGTTTTATCTGCCTATGTATCTGCTGGGCACGCCGGTTGAGGTTATCGTCAGTGTTGGCAGTCTTAATTTGGTGTATCAATTTTGGGTGCATACTGAGCACGTGGGCCGACTCGGTATTTTTGATTACATTTTGGTAACGCCGTCGAATCATCGTGTGCATCATGCGAAAAACCCCAGCTACATCGATAAAAACTATGGTGGTGTGTTTGTGCTTTGGGATCGTTTGTTTGGCACCTTTGCAGACGAGCGTGAGGACGAACCGTGCCGCTATGGCATTACCCATCAGTTGGGCAGCTGGAACCCTATTTGGGCAAATGTTCATGTGTGGTGGGATACGCTGATGTTGTCGATACGCGCTCGGCGCTGGCGTGATAAATGGTTGGTATGGTTTAAAGGCCCGGCTTGGCGTCCGGTAGATTTGGCTTTAAGTAGTGATGCCGGCTGGCAACAAGAGAAGTTCGATCCGTCGGCGTCGATATTTGCCAAAGCCTATACCTTTGTGCAGTTTTGGGTTGTGACCTATGCCGCATTGATGCTGCAAGCCGAGCAAGCCAATTTGCCGCGGAGTTTTGTGCTCAGCGCTTTTGTTTTTCTCGTGGCAGCGGTGTGCATTCAAGGTTACTGGTTAGAGGACCGCAAGGGGGCCTTGCTTTTGGAGTGGGGGCGACTTGGGATATTGCTCGGGGTCACGCTTGGCATGTCTTCTCTATGGCCTGGATCCAGCGTGGCTCAGGTTTTGGTTGAACCGCTATATGGTT
The DNA here is from genome assembly GCA_913050035.1 of uncultured Gammaproteobacteria bacterium. Taxonomy (GTDB): domain Bacteria; phylum Pseudomonadota; class Gammaproteobacteria; order Pseudomonadales; family Azotimanducaceae; genus UBA4421. Next base: position 5,282 of record CAJXAC010000065.1, read on the forward strand.
ATGTTGGTAGTTGTGCTGTGATCTTGCTGCTGAGTTATTTGCTGCCCACGCGGTTCGGCGAAGTTAGAGCAGCGACTCAAGGTATCCAATAAGCATTTCGCACTTGTCTGGTCCGCCGAAGTAGTCGACTTCGTCAGTATCTAAGTTCATTAATGTCGCCCGCAGATCCGCCTGCGCTTGGGGATAGTCAACTATGGCTGCCAAGGGCTGGAATCGCGTATTTATGGTGAATAACAAGTGCTCGTCACTATAGCGGCATAAGGTTTCCCGCTCTGAGCGAATGTGCCAAGTCGCTACAGGTGTTTGGGGCAAAGGCTCCTCTACGGGATGCCAGCGTTGGCTATCGCCATGTATGAACCAGTTGATGCGTTCAAACGGTTGTAATAACGGTGCGCGGTTGATGAAGCGCTCGATTGGGTCGCCGATTTTTTCGTTCATGCTGATTACTGGCCCATGAATGTGTCGCAAGGGTTTGCCGATTTTACCCTGCAGGTTCCAGTAACTTGGCGAACAAACACAGCCGGCCACAAGCCGCTGCTCACCGGTTGCCTGCATAATGCACAGGTCGTCATCAACGCTCAGAGCCATATTGGCGATTGGGTCGGTGAATTCATCGGCCGCTGTTAGGAATGAGCTCAACTCGCGTTGAGCGCCTAGGCCCCCGTGGTCTTCGCTCACCGCTACCACGTTGGAATATTGTTGGTTAAGCATCTGCTGCTTGTGTTTCAGCACCGCCGAAGTTATCGGTTGAGTAAACCAGTTCTCCAGCGGGATTGGAGAGAGACCTAATCGGTACTTAGGTTTCGCTCCCGCCCATGGCGGCTGTCGCCAAAATTGCTCCACATTTGCGGGTTCAGTCACTGGCCGCCCGCTGACTATTTAGTGACCAGTCATAGTGATACTCGATTGGGCCGGAGTAGTTGCGTAATTGGCCGCTCAGGTCGCTGCGGACTTGGGCTAAGTAGTTAACTAATTCTTTTTCGCTGGCACCAAAGTCTGCTTGGTACCAGTCAAAAATGCTCGAGAGTTTTAGTTTGCCATTTTGCGTAAATGTTAGCCCCCGATGGTGCCGTAAGTAGCTGCGTTCGGCTGCGGCGAATATGTTCTGAGTGTTGTCTACTGTATAGGCTTGGGTGCCTAGGTTAGGGCAACTGATACTGGCGCAGTTGACGGCATAGTGAATTCGATGATCGCGCCAGATTGGTCGCAAAATACGGTGTTCAATGTCATTCAGAGTGACGGCGAGGCCTTCGATGGTTGTCTGCTCATCGTCCCAAGGCCCGAAGCTGAATAGGGTCGACTTCATTTGTTTGATGCTGTCCTTGTCCGGGTGCTGTAACACCACTCGGACAGTCAACGCATTATATAGATTGATCCAATAGGGTAGTTGTTGTTCGCGGCTCAGTTGGGTTGGCTGCAGCGCGCTCATGTACGTTAGGTAGTCTTCGAGCTGTTGTTTGTCAGCTGCGCTGAAGCCTCGATAGTTCACGCGATTGATGCCATCGGAGCTTGCAGAGACGTGTTTGTCCAGAATCGACTGCCAGATTTGATGATCCACTGACGTGTTGGATGTTGGCTGATGAGCCGCCCAATAGTCCCAAAGATCACCATAAGGTGCTGCTATGGTGCTTGCAGACAACCAGAACAGTGCTAATGCACTGAGTCGGGCCGTGAGTCTAATCATTACGCTAATCCTGCTGAGCCAAGAAAGTCTGCACGCGCAATTTGGCGTTCTCACGGATGTCCATATGAAATACGGGATAATCGAGGCCATGGTAGTTTCCGCCACCAAACGATCCTCCCTGCTCGCCGAAAACAGTGCCGGTTTGATCTGATATATACAGTACACCGTTCTTGCACTGGGCTTGTAGCATCTGCGGTAGCGGCGCTGCCAGGGGCTCAAAGGTAACGCCTGTGGCTTCTAAGGAGCCGCTGAGTTCCACATGAAATTGTCCAGAGGCTGGCACCGCACCCTGATGCTGTTGCTTGGTTGCTAATCCGCCGTTGAGCTCCCAGCTGAGCGGGTTAGTGCATACGTTGCCAATGTTTGCTTCCACCGGCTGATCAATTACGGCTTCGCTGTAGGTATCCCAGTGCACTGCACATCCAAGATCTGTGGCACTGGTGCACAGCCTAATATCCTGCATACCAGCGAAACTTGTCTGGGCGATGCCGCCGCCGATGACGTAGGCGGCGACTAATCGCTTGGCTAGGGGGGTGCCGTCGATCACCTCTGCAAGCAGCCTAGTGCCATGATGGGTGCCCTGGCTGTGGCTTGCGATAACGAAGGGCCGGCCTTGACTGTAGCGCTGTAAAAAGTATTGAAATGCGCGTTCGACATCCTGATAAGCAAAGCCTAGCGCTTGTTCCCGGATCTCGTCACCGCGGAAGTAGGCGAAGATATTTGCCTGGCGATACCTTGGCGCGTAAATCTTGCAACAGCTGCTGTAGGCGCTGGCCTGATTTGCCATCATCCACTGAGTATTTTCCTCGGCCTTTGAATTTGGGTCCATGAAATATGTCCAGGTATCCCCGGCCAGATATCCAGTAGGATGAATAAAGAAAACGTCCACTGCTGCGCTGTCCTGCACCGCCGGATCATCCACGCCCAAAGGCATTCGATCTTCAACACCGAGACGTTCTGGCAAGGCGGCCCAGTTAGCGGTGTCTGCATAGTCCGGTGCAGGCGCCACGTCAGTCGGGTCAAAGGGCAGGCTTGGGCCGCCAAAAGCCACGGTCCAACCCATGGTAAGTAGCAGGCCGTTGCCAGTGGCGTAGATGGCTCCTAGACCTAGGAGCACTAGGGCGCTAAGACCCAGAGTAATGTTGCGCAATATTTTCATCGGTGGCTCCTTTGTCGCGTAGTGTTAACTTGCCGCGTTGGTTCTTACTGAATCGATCCACTGGTCGACGACTCGTTCGAGAATTGGCAGCGGCATGGCGCCGCCACCAAGCACCGCGTCGTGAAAGCCGCGGATGTCAAATTGGTCGCCCAGTGCAGTTTCAGCTTTGTTTCTAAGCGCTTGGATTTTTAACATACCAATTTTGTAGCTGGTGGCCTGGCCCGGCATGACAATGTAGCGGCGTATTTCTGAGGTGACGCTTTCAAGTGGTTCCGGCGAATTTTGCATGAAATAGTCGATGGCCTGTTGTTCAGTCCAACCTTTGGCGTGCAGACCGGTATCTACGACTAGGCGAATTGCCCGCCAGATTTCGGAGGTCAGTTGACCAAAGCGATTATAGGGATCGACATAGGTTCCTGGTATTTCCTTTGCCAGTACTTCGGAGTAGAGGCCCCAGCCTTCGCTATATGCGGTAAATCCTGCCTGGGTGCGAAACTGCGGCACTGCTTCTAGCTCTTGGGCGATAGAAATCTGCATGTGATGTCCTGGTAACCCCTCGTGGTAGGCGATCACCTCCAGTTGATTCTTCGGCATAGCATTCATATCCGACAAATGCGCGTAATAGGTTCCGGCTCTAGAGCCATCTGGTGTTCCAGGGTAGTAGTGCTGTGCCGCACCGTCTTGTTCGCGAAATGCTTCTACCCGTTTCACCACTAGATCTGCCTTCGGCAAGAGTCCGAAAAATTTTGGAAGTTCCGATTTGATATTTTCAATGGCTGCAGTGGCATCCGTAATGTAGGCCTCACGCCCCGCGTCGGTGTCGGGGTAGTAATTCCATTTTCCGTCGCGCACATGCTCAAAAAACTCGGACAAATCACCCTCGAATTTGACCTCGTCCATAATGCTTTGCATCTCTATGCGCAGACGCGCTATTTCGTCCAAGCCGATTTGATGGATTTCATCAGCCGTGAGTGACGTTGTCGTTTGGGTGGCTAGGCGATGTTTGTAGTACGCGGCGCCATTAGGTTGGCTGCCAACACCGGTAACGATTGCCGGTGCCCGGTCTTTTTGTGTTTCAGCCCAGGCGATGATGCTTTGATATGTGGGTAGGAAATGTTTTTTCAGGGCGGACTTAGCATCTTGCATCAATGCATCGGCGACTTCTTGAGTAATTTTTTGTTGCCCAACTAAGGCTTGCGCTTCTTGTTGGAAATCGGCCCACAGATCACTGTCTTTGGCAGTATTTTCAACAAACGGTTGTCCATCGATGATGGCTGATGCTTGGTCAATGACGCCATCGAGTGCAAAGCCCGGTGACACCACGCCGGCGTCAGCACTTTTTTGCGCGGTCTCCAGCATTTCTTCCATACGTGGTGCCACATCTTTGATGCGGGCGATGTAAGCCCTGAGATCACTTTCGTCTTCGACCCGATGAAAATTAATTAAAAAGGTTGGAATAAAACTCTGAATACCGCTCATTTGGTCAAAGCTGAGGCCGTTATAAAAATATTCGGCCGAGGCGGCGGCTTGCTCGTACTGATATACCCAGATGTCGTAAGAAATTTGTTCTGCTGGAGTTAGCGAATCGTAGTCGTACAGCCTGCGTAATTCTTCGACGGTTTGTTTCTTCCATGCAAGTTCTTCAGTAAATGCAGCGTAGGAGAATGAGCCCAGTTCGTGATTACGTTCTTTGCGGCCGAGGAAGCTTAGCTGGATGGGCGAAAATTGCAGTTCTTCCTCGTAGCGCGCGTCAAACCACTGGTTCAGGCTCAAGCTTGTTGCTGTTGCTTGGGCCGCTGTCGGCGCGGGTTTAGTGTTGCTATCGCAGCCGCCAAGTAGGCCGATTAACATCACGGTTAGCAGAGTTTTGTGGTGTATTGGGGCGGCCATAGTAAGTTCTCGCGTTTGGCAATATAGGGCAGCGACGCGGGCAGTGATGTTCAAAAGGTGCCGCGTATTAGTGTATGACGGCGCAGTACGGTAGCAATAGATCATTGCTTTTTAAAGGCGCATTGCAGCCTGTTCGCCGATGTCTAGTAAGGATTAATGGGTATACCCGCTTTGCTAGGGGCTCTAAACTAATTGGCATGAGTGAGCAGGACAGCAACGAGCACAGAGGACCCTTGGCCGGTTTCCGAGTATTGGATTTATCCTCCGTGGTGTCCGGACCAATGGCTGCTGTGGTGCTTGCTGATCAAGGCGCTGACGTAATCAAGATAGAGCCGCCGGGATGGGGTGATGGTATTCGCGGCCTGGGCGCTAGTCGCAACGGTTTAAGTGCCATCTACGCCATGATTAACCGTAACAAGCGTTCGGTGGCTATCAATCTAAAGGTCCCAGCAGGACGTGATTTGGTGCTGAATCTGGTCAAAGGTGCGGACGTGGTTTTGCAGAATTACCGGCCCGGTAAGATGGCGCGGCTTGGTTTAGATTATGAGTCTCTGCAGGCGCTAAATCCGAATCTCGTCTACGCCTCGATCAACGGTATGGGTGAGATTGGTCCGTTGGCTGATCAAAAGGTTTATGACTATGTCATTCAAGGGGTCAGCGGTTTGCTTGACTCGTATCAGGCAGGTGCGGATGCGGGCGATTTGCAACTGGTGCGCACCATTATCTATGACAAGGTCACTGCGCTGACAGCGGCTCAGGGCATTACGGCTGCGTTGTTGGCGCGCGAGCGCGGGGCGGGTGGCCAACATGTGCAGTTGTCTATGTTGGACGCTGCTCTCTACTTTAACTGGCCGGATCTCATGTGGAATTACAGCTTTAAGGGGCAGGGGGTGAATTTTTCGCCTGACCTTGCGGATATGTGCGAGGTTAATGACACAAAAGACGGCGCGATCATCTCTAGTTATCTAGGCGCTGACACATCAGGATACGATACAGATCAACTGTTACAGTTGCTTGCAGATAACGAAATTCCTGTTGGGCGCGTGAATCGGCGTCGCGAGGTTATAAAGGACGCTCAAGTGCAAGCTAGCGGTACTGTGTTGGAGCTGGAGCATCCCCGTGGCGGCGCGCTATTACAGCCTCGTTCAGCCGTCAGATTTGATGCTACGCCGACCCCAATGCCGACTCCTTCAGCAGAGCTTGGTGAACATACCGTTGAAGTGCTTGCAGAACTTGGTCTTTCTCTTGAGGAGATGCAGGCGCTGGCGCATCAGGGCGCTATTGGTTAGTCGTGCAATCGCTCAATCAAGGTCAGAAGGTTTAGGGGCACAGTATCAGTTTGCCAAGTGCTTGATCGTGCTCTAGACGCTGGTGGGCCTTCGCCCCATCTTTTAACTGGAATACCGTATCAATACAGGGGTTGAAGTCGTTTGCACAAAACTGCGTCCAAGCAGGGGCAAATTCGGCATAACGATAGGCATCGCTGCCGAGGATTTGTAAGCCTTGGCTAAACAAATGGCCTAAGGACGGAATCGCTACCTTGTCCCCAGTGGTATTGCCACAACTGACTAGGCGCGCTTGCGGTGCCATAGCGAACAGCGACATCTCCCACAGTGCTGGCCCAACGTGATCGAATACCATATTCACACCGCGTCCGCCTGAGTGGTCATGGACCCAACTCACCAGATCACTGTCGCGGTTATTGGTAACGGCGTCGGCGCCGAGCGCAGTGGCGTACGCACATTTTTCGGCGCTGCCTGCGGTTGCGAGAACTATGGCGCCAGCAGCTTTTGCCAGTTGGATTGCGGCGGAAGAGACGCCACTGGCTGCAGCATGGATAAGTAAGATTTCGTCATGTTGCAGTTTACCAACTGCAAACAGGGCATGGTGTGCTGTCATCCACGCGGTGGGAAATACCGCCGCGGTATTAAAGGGCATTGATTCTGGGATGGGATGTAAATGGCTGGCCGGCACCACGCACATTTCGGCGTGGCCACCTGGTGCGTTGATGCCGATAACACCTAGTTCGCCATAGAGGTCGCCGCGATTGCATAGCGTGGAAGCCGCGCTGACGTTGCTCAGTGATGGATTCACCACTACGCGATCGCCGATCTGCCATGAGCTGCTTTTTGCCGCGTTAGCGCCCAGATATACAATTTCACCGGCAATGTCCAAGCCGCCGATGTGCGGTAGCTGGAATCCTGGCACGGTGTAGGTACCGGCACGCTGAATGACGTCGATGCGGTTTAAAGCGCTGGCGCGTACCCGGACAATTGCGTCATCGGCGCGCGCTTGCGGATCTTTGGTCTCGGTGTATTGCAGTACATTGGTGTCGCCATGAGTAGCAAAGAGTAGGGCCTTCAACTTTTATCCTTAAGTAGTCGTTTCTATCAAATTGGCGAGGTAAATTGTGCAGTTCAATGATTTTAACCTAGACGTATTCTGAGTAGCTAAGAATAAGGATTTGATAAGCAGTGGCCGTTGACCTGTCTTTTATGACCCTGGATGTGTTTGCTGACCGAGCATTCGGTGGCAACCCCTTGGCGGTATATCCCAACGCCGAGCACTTAGATTCGGCGCAAATGCAGCGAATTGCGTTGGAAATGAATTATTCCGAAACCACCTTCATATTACCTCCAAAGGATCCTGCGCATACCGCCCAGGTGCGGATTTTTACCCCGATTGCTGAATTACCATTCGCTGGGCATCCGAGCGTCGGCACGGCGTGGGCGTTGGGCTTGAAACCGTCCTGGATTCCAGGCGCAAAGGGCCGTGAGCACATGACCTTTGAGCAAATGGCGGGTGTTGTGGATGTAGAACTTGAGTACAGCGTGTCCGGTGAGGTAGCAGCTTGCTGGATTACCGCTCCTCAGCCCTATCAACAGCGACATACCATCCCCCAGGAGGTGCTGGCTGACTGTGTTGGTTTAGCAACTGAACACCTTTGCGCTGATGGCGTAGTGGCCACAGTGGGCGTGCCCTTTGGTTTTGTTGAAGTGAGCTCCCGTGCCGCGCTGGCGCAATGCAAAACGAACTTGGCGGGGTTTGAGGATTGCGATCGTAAGTATGGATATCCCGAAGAGGGATTTTCATTGATGGTCTATTTCCGCGAAACCCAAAAGACAATTCACGCGCGCATGTTTGGGCCGCTTATTGGCATTCAGGAAGATCCTGCCACGGGCAGCGCGGCTGCGGCTCTCGCTGGATTACTTGCCAGTAATGGGTCGACTAATTTTACACTGTATCAAGGGCACGATTTGGGTCGGCCGAGCACTCTGCATTTGCGCGTTAGTGAGTCAGCCGGGGGTGGCCAGAAGATACAGGTAGGCGGCGCATGTGTGCCCATGATTGAAGGCCGTTTAGGATATAACATGTAGCCTTCGCGCCCCGACATTGGTTGAGTAATAAAGGCGCGTATGCATTAGGAGGATCTGTGATCAGATTTATGCAGCTGGGCATTAGTGCACTGCTTATGCTCTTGGTGGCAAGCTGGGTGGTTGCAGCCCCTTACGATTCTACATATGTGCCGCGTCCCACTGCGGATTTTGTGATTCGCAACGCGGTGGTCTACGACGGTACCGGCTTAGAACCTAAAGTATCCGATGTTGTGGTTAAAGACGGCCGCATTTCCGCAATGGGTGTAGACCTAAATTTAGAGGGGTTGCAGATCATTGATGCTAAAGGTCATTGGTTGACTCCGGGAATTATCGATGTGCATTCCCATCTAGGCGTATACCCGTCGCCCAGTATCGCATCGACCTCGGATGGTAATGAAGCGACCGCGCCAAGCACAGCTCAGGTCTGGGCGGAGCATTCAGTGTGGCCTCAGGACCCGCAGTTTGCCCTAGCTTTAGAGGGCGGCGTAACAAGTCTGCAAATCCTGCCGGGGAGCGCGAATTTATTTGGAGGACGTGGCGTCACTCTGAAAAACGTGCCGTCGCGGACCGTTATGGGCATGAAGTTTCCTGGTGCTCCCCATGGTTTGAAGATGGCCTGTGGCGAAAACCCGAAGCGCGTTTATGGGAGTCGCAAGTCTGCGCCCTCTACACGTATGGGCAATGTCGCAGGGTATCGGGCGGAATGGATCAAAGCTGTGGAATACAAGGCCAAGTGGGATGCCTATGATCCCAAGGGCGAAAAGCCTGCGCCCAGCCGTGATCTAAAGTTAGAGACCCTTGTAGGTGTCTTGGATGGCGAAATATTAGTCCACAACCATTGTTACCGCGCCGATGAAATGGCGACATTAATCGAAATATCCAAAGAATTCGGCTACAAGATCGGCACTTTTCATCATGCCGTGGAGTCATACAAGATTGCTGACCTGCTCGCTGCGGAGGATATCTGCTCAGCGATGTGGACTGACTGGTGGGGCTTTAAGCTCGAGGCCTTCGACGGCATCCAGCAAAATGTTGCCTTGGTGGATCAGGCACAAGCCTGTGCGATTGTGCATTCCGATTCTGCGCGCGACATTCAACATCTCAATCAAGAAGCAGCTAAAGCGATGACAGCTGGTCGGCGTATGGGTATGCAAATTAGTGGCGCTCGGGCGCTGCGTTGGATCACGCTGAATGCCGCGCGGTCACTCGGTATTGATAACGAAACCGGTTCAATTGAAGTGGGTAAAGCTGCCGATTTGGTGCTTTGGGATCATGACCCGATGAGTGTTTATAGCCGCGCACAACAAGTGTTTATTGACGGCTATTTGTACTACCACCGTGATGATGCGGCGCGTCAACCCATCACAGATTTCGCCCTAGACCAGTTAGTTGGGGGTGGCAATGAGTAAGGTTAAAAGTGCGTTGGTGCTGATTTTGGCATGGGCGAGCATAGCTGCAGCTGCTGCGGATGTGGCAATCCAAAATGTCCACATTCATACGTCAAGTGCTAAGCAGTTGCCGGAACCAAGCACGATCCTTATTCAGCAGGGGCGTGTGGTGGCGCTTGGTCCTGATGTGGTCATTCCTCCCAATGTCGAAATCATTGACGGTACCGGAAAAGTTGTTACCGCTGGGCTGGTAGAACCCCACAGTCAGATCGGGATAGAAGAAATCAGCGCTGTCGACTCGACCATCGATAGCAGGGGTGGTGAGCACGCCTCCGGGCCAGCGTTTGATGTTCAGTATGCCGTCAATGAGGCCAGTACATTGTTGCAGATAAATCTGGTTGAAGGCGTTACTCATGCTGTTACCGCACCCGCCCAGGGTGATGACGTCTTTGCTGGTTTAGGTGTTGGCTTGGTCTTGTCTGGCGACGCTTTGATTATGCGACCCAAGCTAGCCTTGTTTGGCGCTGTAACGGCCCGCTCCGCACAAAATGTCGGCGGCAGTCGTGCCGAAGTGATTACCCATCTGCGGCGAACTTTTCGAGATCTAAAAACTTATCGTCAGCAACGTGCGATAAGTGGTCCAAGTTATACCGTGGCTTATGGAACGCACCAGGAGCGCAGCTATAGCAAAATAGATATGGACGCGTTGGCACTGGTGCGCGAGCAGGGTTTGCCCGTGGTGCTCCATGTCGACCGCGCGAATGAAATTAAACAGGTCTTACGCTTGGCTGCCGAGCATGACCTGCCCGTAGTCATTCGCGGTGCAGCTGAGGGTTGGAAGGTCGCCTCCGAACTCGCAGCAGCGAGGGTGCCGGTGATTATCGACCCCATGAACAATTTGCCGACTGGTTTTGATCGGCTGGGTGCGCGCGCGGACAATGCCGCATTGCTTGATGAGGCGGGTGTGCAAGTGGCCTTTACTGTCTCGGACCCGCATAACGCCAGACAGCTCCGACAACTGGCCGGCAACGCGGTTGCAAACGGCATGGACTGGTCAGCTGCGCTGCGGGCGATTACCAGTGTACCCGCCGATATTTTTGGTTTGTCAGTAGGTCGAATTAAAGTGGGGGAGCCGGCTACCTTGGTGCTGTGGAATGGCGACCCGTTAGAAGTCACTAGCTGGGCTGAGGCGGTAATGGTGGATGGCCGCTGGATTGATTCTAAGAGTCGTCAAACTCGATTATTTGAACGCTACCGTGACTTGGGCGCTGGTAAGGAGCGAGGTTTCACTTATCAATAACGCCAGACTAGTAATGTTTTGAGTCTGGCCCTTGCAGCCTCAGTCCCGTCGCGTTACAACAGCGTTTAACTTAATAGGAGATAAGCAGGTGGCTGAATACTTCTCTCAGGTCGACGCGCAATATTTTTGGATGGGTGTCGGCTTTGCCCTTGTGCTTGCGGAAGTGCTGATGGGAAACTTTATTCTGTTTTTCCTCGGCCTCGCTAGCATTATTACAGGTGTTGCCCTCTGGTTAGGCATGCCCGCCGATAATGGCATACCGTTTCTCCTGTTCGCAGCATTATCCGTCGCTTTGTTGGTTGGCTTGCGTTCAAGGATGCGCAATCTCGCGGTGGGGGATGTGGCAATCTCATCGGTGGACGAAGACTTTGTCGGTCGAGATGTACAGATTGAAAGCGGTTTTGATGCCAGCAGTCCTGGTCGAGGCCGGGTGAATTACCGTGGGGCGTCTTGGAGTGCTAAAAGTGATCAACCGCACCTGCCTGCTGGGAGCTTTGCGACAATCATCTCGCGCGAATCTAATTTGTTATATATTGCTACTACAAAGGAGTAGTCATGGATATGAGTCTATTATTTGGCGGCTTGGTGGCGATTCTAGTCATCGTGGTTCTAGTCAAGACTGCGCGGGTGGTTCCGCAACGTGAGCAATTTGTGGTTGAGCGTTTGGGCAAGTTCTCCAAAACGCTAGATGCTGGTTTTCATATTCTTGTGCCGTTTGTCGACTCGGTTGCGTATAAACACACCTTAAAAGAGCAGACGTTTGATGTGGCATCACAAAGCTGTATCACCCAAGACAATATCTCGGTCGAGATTGACGGCGTCATTTATATGCAAGTATCTGATGCCAGAGCCGCAAGTTATGGTATCGAGGACTATCGTTTTGCGGTCTCGCAGTTGGCACAAACCACACTACGTTCAGAAATCGGCAAGATCGAATTAGACCGAACCTTTGAAGAGCGCGAAACCATTAACGCGCAGGTCGTTAATGCAGTAGACCGGGCGGCGGAGCCGTGGGGTGTGAAAATATTGCGTTATGAAATTAAGGATATCGTACCGCCGAATTCGGTGAAGGATGCTCTGGAGAAGCAAATGCGTGCTGAGCGTGAGCGGCGCGCAGTGGTCGCTGAGTCCGAAGGTGCGCGGCAGGCTCGAATCAACGTGTCTGAGGGTGATCGTCAGGAAACCATCAATTTATCCGAAGCGGAAAAGCTTAAGCAGATTAATGAGGCTGAA
>CAJXAC010000066.1 GCA_913050035.1 uncultured Gammaproteobacteria bacterium
AACGGAAATCGCTCATCAGATCCTCCCCATTCTCCTAGATTGCCCGATTCGTTATATTTCAAAGAATTGGGCGTCACAAACATTGCACAGGAAAACCCCCCCATTTTTCCGTTGGGTTCTTGGTAAAAAAAAGCATACAACACCCTAGATTATTGGATTCCTCGTCCGTTGGATCCCGTAATCGACTAATGCATATGCATTGAGCTTTGAGACGATCAGCCTGCGGTTTTGCACCGCAGCTAGATTAAGATGAAGCGCTCGTACCCAAAAAAAATAGGGGTTTAGTGTGAATACCGTAGCGACCAAAATAGGCAAGATCCGGGGAATCTCGGGGAATGATGTAACCAGTTTTCTTGGAGTACGATACGGCAGACCGCCGGTCGGAGCGCGTCGATTTATGGCATCTGAGTTGGCAGAGGGCTGGAGCGGAGTCTACGAGGCGACCAATTTTCCAAGCCGTGCAATGCAGACCAGATCGCTCAGCACCTTAGGTCTTCCGGTAGGTGGGTCTTTAAGTGAGGATTGTTTATTTCTAAACATCGTAACTCCGTCCGTCACAGGAAGCCTTCGCCCAGTAATTGTTTGGTTTCATGGTGGTGGTTTCGTTGCAGGCTCTGCTAACGAATATGACGGAACGGTTCTGGCGGGACAGGGCGATGTCGTGGTTGTGACAGTCAATTCGCGGCTCGGGGCATTCGGATTCTTAGATTTTTCACAATTCGGATCAGAGTACCTAGGTTCGGCCTCAAATGGTTTACGCGATCAAATTCTTGCCTTGCAGTGGATTTCTCGAAACATAGAGGATTTTGGTGGTGATCCGAAAAATGTAACTATCTCTGGCCAATCCTCAGGTGCATCGTCGGTCCTTAGTTTGCTTGCCAGTCCCAGTGCCGACTCGCTATACCATAAGGCGATAGCATGTAGTCCGACCGCTGTGTACAACACTAAAACTGATAGAGCAGAAGATTTGTCAGATCGTCTAAAATGCACGCCAGATGACTGTTTGGAGATATTGCGTGACGCCACTGCAGAGGAATTGTTGGGGCTGCAGATAGGCGCTCGAATCACTGTTGATGGCCATGTGGTTACCCGCTCAACTTTTGCTGCGATCGAAGAACGGGGTATGAACGGTGTTCCTCTCTTGACCGGGACCACAGCAACTGAGGGCTCGTATTACACAAGGGGGAATCCGGAATCACGCGATCATTACCCTTGGCTGAATGAATATCTGGCGCGCGATATGCTTTGCGGAGATGACCCCGATGCTTATCTTGAAGCGCTCAAGAGCGCTTACCCCGACGCGTCGCCTGGCAAAATACACGAAATGATCTGGACGGATATGTTTCGTCGAATATCGCTTCAAACTGCAGAATTGTCGTCAACCCACGGGGTGGGTGGTTGGCTCTATCGTTTTGATCTTCCTGTTAACTTGCAAGGCAGCGAGCATGTTGGCGCTCCTCACGCCAGCGATATGTCCTTTGTTTTTAACACGGTGGCTAGTCCAAGTTCGCACGCATACACGTTTCATGATGTAGCAGATCCTAAAGTTCAGCGCGTCGGTTCATATTGGTCAAATATCATTATTTCCATGGCGCGATTCGGCAATCCGAACGATGGCAGTTTAGATACTCTGGGCTGGCCGCAATACGCTGCGGATGATCGTAGCTGCTTGGTTGTTGATGAAGTATCTCGTGTCGCAAAAGACCTGGACTCGTTTCATTCCTCGCTTTGGCAGTCGCCGAACGTAGATTAAGTGCCTTAATCCTGGCTCGGTGAATCGGCTGTAAGTTGCCCTTGGTTTTTGAGGCTGTAAAAGTGTGCTGACCATTTGCGATTTAGAGCGGCTGATCGCAAACGAGTAGTATTAGCGGATAAAGTGTCTGGTGTAATGAGCAGTATGACAGAACTTAAAACTGCCCGACTTTTGCTGAAGCATTTGGATGATCGAGATAAATATCGCCTTGTTGAACTGCTAAGCGTTTATGAGGTTGCGCAAAATTTAACTCGCGTGCCCCATCCCTATACCTTAAGTGATGCTGAGGACTGGCTCGCTCGTGTTAAAGAAAACCCCTTTAACCTCAGTATTTTCCTCAACGACAAACTGATTGGGGGTGTGTCTCTTCGTGATCGCCAAGACAGTTCTTATGAGTTGGGTTATTGGGTTGGCGCTGACTATTGGGGGCAGGGGTTCGCGACTGAAGCAGTTGGCGGATTACTTAACTTTGCGTATTTGCAAATACGCCCGCTAGTGGTGGTTGCTAACGTATACAAAGAAAACGTTGTTTCGTCCAAAGTGCTGCGCAAACTCGGATTTACCGCTACGGGTGAGGGCGAGGTATTCAGTTTGCCCCGACAAGTATGGGTGCCTACTTTTACCTACAGGTATAAGGCCTAGAGCAGATCCGTATATTAGGCTACGAAAAAGGGGCGCAAGCGCCCCTTACTGCGTATCAAGGAATGATTAAGTGCCGGTCCAGTTGGGCGCGCGCTTTTCAGCAAATGCTATCGGGCCCTCTTTAGCGTCATTGGATGCAAAGACTTCTTTCTGTAATGGCACCTGCATTTCCCAGAGCTTGTCTTCTTCGATGCCCATGGACGCTGCTTTGACCAAAGATTTAGACGCTTTGACTGCCAACGGCGCGTTTTCTGCTATGCGTTCGGCCAGCGAAACTGCTGCGCCAAGAGCCTCGCCGGGTTCGGTCAACGCGCTCAGCATTCCAGCGTTCATCGCCTCTTCTGCGGTAATGGGTTCACCGGTCAGGGCCATTTCCATAGCCTTAGCGTAGCCCACCCGAGCGTTCAGTCGGAAGACGCCGCCGGCTGCTGCAAACAGTCCCACTTTGACTTCGCGGATGCCGATTTTTGCGTCCTTTGCTGCGACGATCAGATCGCAGGTCAGCATAATTTCGCAGCCGCCAGCCAAAGCAAAACCGTTTACTGCCGCAATCAGGGGTTTCTGTGCGCCGGAGCGAACGAAGGTATTGAGCGGACCAATGTCCTCGCCCCGAGCAAACGCCTTAAGATCCATGCCTGCGCAAAAGGCGCGGCCGCTGCCTGTGATTACGCCGGCGACTAGTGAGTCGTCTGCATCCAGTTCTTGGATTGCTGTCCAAAGGCCATTGGACAATGCGCCGTTGATGGCGTTCATGGCGTCCGGCCGGTTAAGGGTAATGACCATTACGCGCCCTTGGCGCTCTACAATGACTGCTTGCTCTTCGCTCATAACGTTCTCTCCTAGGTTCTCGAAGTCGAAAAGAAGCATCGCATGATAATGCGTCTGCGGAAACCATGATGATCTTTGGAAAAAGGGTGCTGGGAACTTGGGGATCAGCGTTTAAGCGCTTTTACTAATTCCTCAACTTTATTATCTAGATCCTCGCTGCTGAGCGAGTCTCTAACGCAGCCTTTGAGATGGGTGGTGAGAATTTTACCTTCGACGGTAGCGAGTGAATTCCGCACGGCCTTAATCTGATTCAAGATATCGATACAGTATTTTTCGTCCTCGATCATTTTTGCAATGCCGCGCACCTGACCTTCGATGCGGCGCATGTTGGGGAGTAAATGGGTATGGCAAGGATGCTTCATTTTAAATCACTTTTGGTACGACGTAGGTGAAAAGGCTGGCGAAGATGAATAACGATACAGAGAAGTAGTAAATGTAGCGGGAGCGTGCCCTTGTTTGCAAACAGGCACGGCCCAGCTCAGGGTCGGCTGGGCAGGGCAGTCGTGCTGTTCGATAATGGGTAAATCCTGCCAGCCCGATCATAACCAGCGCCGCCACAGATATTTGTACTTTGTATTGGGAGAGGACGATAAGAAACGGAAATGCGCTTAGCAGGCTGGCGAAGCTCGCACCTGCTCCTAAGGCTACAAATAATGCTGGCAGCGCGCAGCAAATCAGCGTTGAGGTAGACGCGAAAAGTGAGAAGATGTTGGCAGAACGATCGTTCATAGGGCTGATGAAATCAGATTTTTTTTATCTCTATCCCTGTGACATTTTGACCGTTGGCCAGTATCAGCTCGCTAATCTCTTCCCGGTTGATCAATTTGTCTGAGCTGTAGGCTATGAGCACCCGACCATTTGCTAAATCCACATCGATCTTGCGCACAAATTCGTCTTTGTTAAAGGTTTTCTCAATTCCGCGGGCACAGAAATCACAGACCATACCGATGACCTCGACGACCGCCACTTTAGAATCTTTAAGGTCTTCGACAAACCCCTCGTACCGCTCAGTGGCCGCTGCCGCAGACGGCGTGGCGGTAGTATCATGATTATGTTGGTCATGAGTATGTTTAGTTTCAGCACTCGCCGATTTGCCGAAGGCAAAGAGGATAAAAATCAATAACGTCAATTTTGGTTGCATTTTGCTTCCTTAAAAACGGTACATAATGTGTGAGTCCCACTCGATTTCCCGGTCATAACCCACCTCTAAAAGTAAGTTGCCCTTAAAAAACTTTAAGACCGGATAGGTCGACCAACCTTCTAGGCGTGAATCTTTCTTGCTTTTCAGCATTAGCCAAGTGTGCAGATCTCCATATTCGCCCAAGTAGGGGGCAACGCCTAGTTGCAAGAATTTTTCCGAGTAGTCGCTTGTATTGGTTTTCACGTTTTTCGCACCAAAGCCACTAAACCAGCGGCGGGTTTCCCAATCGCCGTGGACACCAACGAAGTGGTGATCGAGGCCTTGGGTGCTGATTCCAGCCTGAAGATAGATATTGCGTTGGGAGTGTTGAGTGTTCTTGCGATTGAGTAGGTAGGTCGATCGCCAATAGGCGTATTCCTGAGCTGTATATTTATCGCTGACCGCCTCAATGCCTACTGAAAAGCGATAGCTAGGCGAATAGTGGTAATACACGGAATCTTGCATCGTGTTGGAGAACGCCATAATGGTTGAGCCGCCCGAATAGGAAATGGGTCGCGCGGCCAAAATTGGCGCGAACAGGCACAACAGGATTCCGACTAGTTTTATACCCATAGGGGGTATGCTAGATGGTACTGCGTGAATGTCAAAATTTATTGGTGTTTGGACGGGGAATTTTTTTGACTCACGAAGAATAAGGCCTTAGTGATGGCGGCTGCGCTGGACTAGTATGAAGGGGTGGTTTGACCGATACAGGACCTTAGCGATGTCAGATTCTCATGCTGTTGCCGCACAAGCGGAATTGCATCACCAGTACTTCATAGGCTTACAACTGATGGTGGCTGTAGAGGAGTCTCGCAGTACCGTATACGACTGGATGTTTCGGCTTTTTCGGCGTCAACACGAAGAAAAATTTCTCTCCAGTTTCGACAAGTTAGGTTTGCGGGGTCTGCCGGATGCCATTGCTTGCGCCCAATATCATGCACTGTCCAATAGGGTGGGCGGTGTGACTGTTGAATACATGCAAGAGTCCGCTAGCAAAGCCTGGGTGCGGTTTCGCTACCCTCGGTGGATGTATGCTGGCGCAGCAATTTGTGGCATTCCGGTGGAGGCCAGTCGCGGCTTTTTATACGGCTGGTATGCGCAAAACGGCGTGAGTCTTAATAATCCGCGTCTTGGATTCGTTTGTGTATCTGAGGATATGACCGGCCAATTTGGCCTATGCGGATATTTTAAAGAGTTTGACCATTCGCTCAGTCCAGAAGAGCGTTTGCAATTTGCCCCGAACGAAGCGGTACCGCAGTTTAATATGGCGCAGCAACCTGATCCGCCGAATGATCAGTGGAACTCAGTACGGTTAGCTAAGGCCAACCGCAATTACGCGGTCGAATATATTCGTAACGGTATCTGTGCCTTGATTGCTGTTGTTGGCAGAGCGCGCACTGAAGAGTTAGCAGGGCGGGCGGGACGTTTGATCGGGCTGCAACATTATCCGCAAATGGCTGAGCAGGTCGGCGCGGTCGATGGGGGTGCGAATAATGCGGCAGAGTTTTTGCGCAGCATAATGATGGGCATGGGGGACGCTTGTTCCCAACAGCGTCTAGCCGACGGGTCCATCGTGGTGACCCAAACCGGGTTAAGCATCGTGCGTAACCTTGAGGGCGCTGATCGACATAGTATGCTGGTTGTTTGGGTGGAACTTTGGCGTGGTGCAATACATTCACATCGGGCATTTATTGATGTGCAGTGTGATATCACCGCTGAGTATCTAAGATGGACACTAAGCGACGCAGCAAGGGTGTTAACGTCCTAAGCCGTGTGTGATTCCGCTGTCTGAACTTCGCGATGTCAACGTGTTTAAGTATGGGAAGTTGTATAGATATCGCGTAGCTTGAGGGCTTTGCGGGAGAATGGCATGACGCTGCAACCATATCGGACTCTGATTGTTCTTTTGGCCGCTCAATGTTTCGGTCAAACGGCAGCGCCGATATTGGTGCTGCTGGGTGGGCTCATTGGTGCGCAGATCGCGCCCAGTGCGAATCTGATGACCCTGCCGCTGGCATTTATGATAATCGGCACGGCGGCGACCACTGCACCCGCGTCTATGTTGATGGCTCGAGTCGGCCGCAAGATAGGCTTTCTGTTTGGCTCCGGATTGGCGGTTTTTGCGTCACTGCTCGCCGCCTTAGGGGTTTATCAACATTCGTTTACGGTATTTTGCCTGGCTGCATTCTTGATCGGATGTTATCTCGCGTTTTTGCAGCAGTACCGGTTCGCTGTTGCGGAATCTGTCGCGCCTGATGATGTGCCCAAGAGTCTGTCAATATTGATGCTTGCCGGTATTGTGGCGGCCTTACTTGGCCCGGAGGTCGGCCGAAGATTTAGCTCTGTTGATGGATTGCCCGACTTCGTGGGTTCGTTCTTAGGGTTGGCCGTGATGATGGCCATGTCTTTTCTAATCTTATTACTGTTCTTCCGCGACACTGAAATTCAGGCCGATACGTCAGCAGGGGGTGAGCGCCCGCTAGGTGTTGTGTTGCGACAGCCTACGGTGATTCTTGCCATAGCATCCGCCGTGGTGGGTTATACGATTATGAGTCTCATTATGACTGCAACGCCTGTCAGCATGCACGAACTTGACCAGCACTCTTTAGATGCAACTACTTGGGTAGTGCAAAGCCACATTCTGGCCATGTATATCCCATCATTCTTTAGCGGTTTCTTAATTGCACGGTTCGGAGTGTTGAGAATTATCCAGAGCGGCTTTTTGTTGATGCTGATTTGTGTTGTGGTCGGGTGGGGGCGACCCGAACTGATGCATTACTTTGGCAGTATGGTGTTGCTCGGTGTGGGGTGGAACTTCCTGTTTCTCGGCGGCACGACCCTATTGACCCAGTCCTATCGCATCTCGGAACGTTTTAAAGTTCAGGCGACTAATGATTTTCTGATTTTTGGCTTGCAAGCAGTCGGATCCCTAGGCGCCGGCGTGCTCCTAGCAACCCTCGGCTGGAACGGCGTATTGGCCTTCAGTCTGCCTTGGCTGATGGTGTTAATTCCTGTGCTTATTTACGCTAAAAAATACCTTTCGGTGCCCCAGTCCTAACGTTGCATATGCAATAATTCCGGGCTTTTCATCAGGCAAGAGCTGGGGAGGCTTTGTTTTGCAAGAACCTGCACAGGTACACATTGTAAGTCCGGACGCACGTGAGGTTGGGCTAAGCACGATCGTAACCGCATTCGCGGCTGATCCGTTACTGCGTTGGATACTGCCCAGTGCGGATAAATACTTAAATCACAGCGCAGGAATTTTTGATGGCTTTGGTGGTGTAGCCTTCGACGCGGGAACTGCCTATCAGGTTGCGGACTTTGCAGGCGTGGCACTATGGGTGCCGCCCTCCCACGCCCAGCACCATGACAACGATGATGCTGAATTTTCCTCATCCCTTACCCAGTTGGTTGTTCCTGAACAGATGGAAGAAGTGGCGACAGTGTTGACGCAGATGCAGAGCTATCACCCCGACTACGACTGTTGGTATCTGCCATTAATTGGGGTGGACCCTGGGCATCAAGGCCGTGGATTGGGCGCGCAACTTATGAAGTATGCATTGGCGAGTTGTGATGAAGCTGGTTTGCCGGCGTATTTGGAGTCATCAAATCCGGCTAATATTTCGTTGTATGAACGATTTGGCTTTGAGGTTATGGGCCGTATTCAAACTAAGACTTCGCCACCCGTGCACCCGATGCTGCGCCCGCGGCAATAACTTTGGCAGCTAAGTGTTCGATAGATTAGTTGGTTTAATTTGCGGTCAGTAGCTTTTTCAGCGCATTCGATCTAAACGCACAGCAGCGAAAAAATTTGCTAGTGCTAGAAATACGCAGGTTATCCGCAATGCAATTTGGCCACTCCAAAACTCTGTTAGCGTAGCCTGCTGTGCTAGATGGAGTTCTATATCAGCCCAAAGTAGGGTGGCTAATATCACTGCAGCCGCGAGGGATGCTTCGCGTAAATACAGTCTCAGCCAGAACGATATGGCGTAGATCACTGCTAAGGGCAAAAATAGCCATAGTCGATAAAGTACCGTATCGAAGTAAACCGCTGAGCTCGAGAAAAGGTAAGCGAACTGCTCTGGAAAATATACAGCCATCAAGCCCCGCACACTGAGCAGAAAAACCACGATCGAAAAGCGGATCCAGATCCACCGGCGAGTACGCAAGTCATTCCTGCAACCGCCCTCGTAAAAAGCTGCGAGGGCCTCTTTTTCTGCTGGAGAAAGTGTCGGCATAGACGTCTCTGGAAACAGTTTCGGTTTAGCTCAAGATTAAGGGTGCGGAGGTCGGACTGGCCCCAGTTTGGCTTCAGCACCCCACCTATTTATCGGGTTGCGTTGGTTTTTCTTTAGCCCTCGGCGGCTATTTGCCGGGTGCTGCAACCAACCGGCTGATGGCGGCTTCTACCACGTTACGAGCGTCTTTTGCTCCGAGTTTTTGGCTCTGGCGCAAACTAATCCAGAACTCGATGCCCAAGGTTGCATCTATGGCCTCGAACAGCGGTTTATTGTTCCGTAACTCATCGGGCAGTACTTGGTTGAGGCGTTCTCTTCTCCTTGCGGCCGGTAGCTGCCGGCTGTCTTTATGCCCTTGATTTGCGCGTTGACGGCGGAAAATAGGCGATACGTAAATCGGCAGCAAATGCTCATAAATACGCGATCTTCGATCTATGATGTAAGCAAGTTGTCGTTGCCACTGTTGCGGTGCGGCAATTGCCAGAGGGAACGGCTCATCGATCACCGCTTCGGCACTCGCCTCCGCTGCTGCGATCATTTCTAGGTGCAGAGTTTCCGCATCGCTAAAGTGCCGGAACAAGGTTCGCGTTGTGACCCCAGCGTTTTTCGCAATCTGGGTGGTTGTGGGCTGCAGATTACCCTCGAGAATCAGGTCTCGAGTAGCATCCAATATGCACTGACGCGTGCGTTCGGTGCGTTCATGGCGGCCGTCACTCTTTTTTTCTTTAGCGGCTTTAGGCATCGGCGTTGCGTGCGAGTACCTGGCAACGTTTCATCAGCCGTCGGGCATTGTTGTCAAAGTCATCTCGCCGGTGCAGTACTCGGCGATTGTCCCAGACGATTAGGTCGTTAGGCCGCCACGTCTGTTGCCAAACATTTTGCGGCTGCGCGGCATAAGACCAAAGCTCGTCAAGTAAAGCCTCGCTTTCAGTAAGGGGTAGACCCGGTATATACGCCCATTCACGGCGCCCCAGGTAAAGGGTTTCGCTACCTGTTTCCTCATGAATACGGATTATTGGATGAATGCTGCCGGGTGCGTCCCTAGGGTCGTCGAACGGTTCATATCCATGGCGTAGACTGCCGATGCTGGTATGGGCAGCATCATGCTTTATGCTTAGGCCGGCAACGCGCTGTATTAGGCTTGCTGGGAGCGCTGAGTGCGCTGCGGCTTGGTCAGCAAAGTAGGTGTCGCCGCCGCGTTGTGGAATTTCTATTCCCAACAGTACGCTCGCCGGTGGCGGCATATCCACATAGGTCATATCCGAATGCCAAGAGGCTTCTGCATTGCCCAGCCCACCGATCGGTTGGCCATTCACTTTTATATTCGACAGCACCGTGACGAAAATGTTGGGTATTTTTTTGCGCTCTTGTCGCGACATGCGGCCTAATGGCATTTCTTCCAGTGGCCCAAAGCGCGCGCTGAACTGTTGCAGTGCATTATCGTCCAAAGCTTGATTGCGGAAGCGCAATACGCCGTAGTGTAGCCACGCATGATAAATTTCCTCGAACTCGGGTTCGTTCAGCGTGAGCAGATCGATGTCATCGATGTCTGCGACAAATTGCGGGTTAACTATCGGAGTAATGCGCATCTTAAGATCCTCGAGGGGTAGATTATTCGGCCGCCGAAAAATTAGCGCGCCTATCCAAAGCCTTGCGCGGCACTAGAATGCGTGCGACTTGTTCAAGTCCTGGAGCAGAACTCAGCTGCTCTGACAGTATAACCAGAGCGTCTGCAAGCAGGGTCTGGGTCCAGAATATCGTTTGCAGATTGTCAGGGTCTTGGTCATCTGGTTGGGCGGTTATGGCCTCTAAATAATAGGTTTTAGCGTCTTCGGTGGCGTGCTTGAACCAGGTTAGGTCAGTAATAGGCAACGTGGCTGTATCGAGGTATGTCGCTAAGCGCTGAATGATTTCATCGATTGAAGAATTCGATACGCCGGCAAGGGTGCGTCCATTACGACGCCGTTTGCCCAGGTTGTACCAGGGTTTTAGCATGTTTAGTTCGTCGCTCAGGCGATCTTCCCAAGATGTTGCGGTGGTCACAGGTTTTACAAAGGTTACCGGGCAGGCGAGCGCACTCTCAGTGTGCTGTGTTGGTGCGTCCTCTGGGAAGTCTTCGAGTACTGGCCCCTGGGCACTGTTGAATAACGCCAGTGCCGCGGCGATGACCCGATGTTGAAAATCGGGATCATTGGCAATGCCCAAGGGGCGGCCCAGTGGGAATGGCACCCATAATGACCTGGGTGGGGCCATGCTGGCGGCATTTTCCCGCACCAGGCTAATCCCTGTAGTCATAATGTTGTCGCGTTCTAAATAGTAGCTGATCGCACACACGGCGCGGGTGCAGTTAGGTCAGACCGGTGTCAGGAATACTGCGTCTACTCGATCCTTTTTTAGCATGCCTGCAAGTTGCGAGGCGCTGTGTTGGTATTCTGCGGGCATCAATCCGGCGCCCATAAAGCTGTAGTGCACGTTAGCGAGGCTGCCAATGGCGCCCCTGGCTTCCAACTCTTTAAAACGATCAATGGGATAGACCAGATTAACGTCCTCGGCAAAGCCCGTGCGATCAAAATTCACCGAGCTATGGGACATGATCAAATCGTTTGCGTTCTCATCATTAGAGATTGGCCGAAAGGTCGCGTCGGTGAATTCAAATGTAGGGTCATCGCGAAAATGTAAGCCCGCGGTAGTAACCAAGGCGATTCGCAATTCGGAAAGCGGTTTATTGCTGGCAACCCATGTTGCAGGGCCCAGTGGCGGCATATTTTTTGCGAGCAGATGCTCGCGCTCGTAGTCGGGTAAATCAGCAAGACGGACCATGAGCTAGCCCACACAGTCCGAGTGAAATTGTGTTATTGCTGTCATTTCCGCATTGACCCCTTCATTGTTCGGTCCTGCATTGGTTTTACCCAACGTGCCAATAACAGGCTAGTCAGCTGAAAGTTTTGTGACAACGAATTCGGGCGTGCGATCAATCCAAAGAGATCAACTAAAGGTGCCGACGGCTATCAGCCACTGATCATGATTTCGCTTAGTTATAAACTAATGTCGCTAAAAATGACAATAGATTTGAAGTGTGTCAACGATGCAAAGTGACTTGTTACAGACTTAGTCCTTGCTCAACACGGGGCGGCATGGGGCTGCACTCACATCGATTATTTTCAGTGGTGCGCAATCTAATTGATACCTGCCGCTCGGCAGATCTCTAGGCAAGTTCAGTGGAGCCAGTAGCAGCAGCCCTTGATTCGCTTTGAACAGTTGTCGCACCGGGTCATAAGGGTGCTGTTGGTTGTCAATAACGGGCGTGTCTACACCAAGGATATGCAGCGGTAAGCTCGCTAGGTGTTGGGTGAGTTCGATCTGAAACCAAGGTGCCTGGGTCAGGTAGTTTTCCTCTGTATGTTGGCAACCCCAGTGGGTGCCGAGTATCAGGTTGGTTAGTGCAGTGCCAGATTCCGCATGAATCGAAAGCGCTGTTTCGAATTCCTTTAGAGTAATGCAGCCGTCGGCAGCCGGTGTCACCTGCAGGAGTAATGTGTCCAGTTGCACAAAAGCACTGATGGGCAATTCGTTAAGGCTGCTTTGATTGGCGAGTTTGTGCCCCGCGGATTCAATATAGGTGCCGGTATGGGAGCACAAGTTAAAGCGGTAGACGCTGTCAGTGTCGCCTTGATTGGTATCGCTCAAAGCATAAATAGTGTTTTCCCAACCCGGCTGATAGCGCCACATGCTGTCGCTAATGGGTAACGAGATATCATAGCTCGGCATCTGTTTGGTCAGTCTATGCGTTGCATAAAGCGCACATTCATCTGCAGGTAAGCGTTGCTGTTAGGGTGCTTTGCCCAGATATCTCGCCATTCTGGCTGCGACATAATGGTGCCAAATTGTTCATCGCGGACGGCCTTGCTGGGCCAGCGAATGATCCAGCACACGTTAGGCTGACCGTTAACTGGAGGCGCAGGATTGGAGCCTGACATTTCGGCATCGAAACCACCGTCCATCCAGAAATCTACCAGATCAAGATGAGCGCGCAGCCATGGCACCGCCACTTCTGTGGCCCACTGCCGATAGGGTTCGAGCCATTCGGGGTCGATGGTGTAGTCGCGGACCTCGACAATTTCTTGAGTCATTACAATAGCTCCTTCGGTGCGGTCTAGAGAGATTTTGCGAAGCTGTAGAGGGCACGCGCGCTGTCTTGAAAGATATCCGGAACAATATCCGGCATGGATAAATCGCCTGCGTGGCCGGTGCCCAGTACAACCTTACCCACGGCTGATACCCCGGCAGCTTGGAGTTTGCGTAAAAAGGCGATGCCTTCATCACGCAACGGGTCTAACTCGTTCATAGATACCACGTGTGGCGGCAGGCCCTTAAGGTCCTCGATGCTTGCCTGTAACGGCCAGGCCAGAGGATTGTTTGTGTGCTCCAATTCGGGGTCGTATACCTTGACCAGAACCTGCATGCTGCTATTGCTCAGCAGGTAGCCGTCATTTTCTTTTAGCGATGGGAGATCAGCCGGCTGCTCCCGATAGGCGCCGGAGATGTATGGGCAAAAAGCATAGACCCCATCAATTAGCTCGCCCCAACCTTCTTGCTTAGCTTTGAGGGTCGTTGCGATTGACAGGTTGCCGCCGCCGGATTCGCCGGAGATTGTGATGGTTGAAATATCCAGACTGGCACGGTTCGAGTGGGCCCACTGTACTGCGCTGGCGCAGTCGTTGAGGCCGGCTGGAAACGGGTGATTGCCTAGCTTGCCGCCGCCGTTGCGAAACTCGACGCCGACCACAACCATACCCATAGCCGCCAAGGTATTGCGCCAACGTACGAAGCCAGGATCGGCAGCGGTCATTAATACCATGCCGCCGCCGTGGGTGTGCACCAGACAGGGCAAGGCGCCATCGCGTTGTGCCGGTTGATGGATAAATAGAGTGATGTCGTTGCCATCTACACCTTTTATCACTGTTTCAGTGCTGCTAACGGTGGGGAAATCCGGCATGGTTTGCCATTCCATTGGGTGTGACAACGCCGCTGCGTCTTCAAATGCCGCACAATATTTCAGCGCTTGTTCATAGTTTGCATCGGTATCGATTGCGTCAACGCCCGGCGCGAGTTCACCGAGCAAGGCCATAGCATTGGCTATGCGCGGATCAGTTCGTGGATCGCTGACTAAGGTTTCATCAGGATTGCCTAATCGTCCCGGTTGCTTAGATGTCATGGTGTTGTTCCTCCCCAGTAATTTTTGGCGTAGCGGCTAAATGGCGGTTCTCTTCATACGATGCGCGACTTGCCATCTCCCCAATATTTATCTCGCAGCAAACGCTTGTACAGTTTGCCCGTGGGCAGTCGCGGCATTTCGTCGATGTAGTCCACAGACCTTGGTATTTTTTGCCGAGACAAGTGTTCACTCAGGTAGCCCAGCAGTTCCTCGGTAAGATCGTTATCAGCCGATACCCCCGTTACGGGTTGTACAACTGCTTTCACTTCTTCACCCAGGTCCGTATTGGGAACACCGAATACCGCCGCGTCCTCAACTTTCGGGTGGGAGATCAGCAGGTCCTCACACTCTTGCGGATAAATGTTGACGCCGCCGGAAATGATCATGAAAGTTTTACGGTCGGTGAGGTACAAAAAGCCATCGGCATCCACATAACCTACATCGCCCACGGTAGTCATACTGCCGTCGCTTGAGGTGGACTCGGCGGTTTTTTCTGGATCATTGTGGTAGCTGAATTCGGATGCAGTTTTGAACCATAAGGTGCCTGGCTCACCCATTGGCAGTGGTTGCATTTCATCATCAAGTACCGCCAGTTCACCAAGCACTACTTTGCCTACGGTGCCCTTATGCTGTAACCATTCTTCGGTATTGCATGCAGCAAAGCCAAGGCCTTCGGTAGCGCCGTAGTACTCGTGAATGATTGGTCCCCACCAATCGATCATTTGCTCCTTTACCATGACTGGGCAAGGTGCGGCTGCGTGTACAGCGATGCGCAGAGAGGACAAGTCGTAGCGGGTTCGGTCCTCCTCGGGCAATTTCAGCATTCTGCTGAACATGGTTGGCACCAGTTGCGAGTGGGTGACCTGATAACGCTCAACCAATGCCAGGTACTCTAACGCGTCGAAACGCTCCATGACTATTACGGTGCCACCAGCACGCAAGGCCAGATTAACCGCCGCCTGAGGTGCAGAGTGATACAGGGGTGCTGGCGACAGATAAACCATGTCTTCCTGATATCCCCAGAGTTGGCTGAGAAATTGAAAAATCGGTAACGGCTCTACTGGCGATTGCGGTGGTAACGGGCGGATGATGCCTTTGGGGCGTCCCGTGGTGCCGGATGAATACAGCATTGAAGTGCCCAATCGCTCGTCGCTTATGGGCGCATCTGAGTGTTCGGCACAGGCCTGAGCGTAGTCCCGGCACATGTCAGGAAGGTTGTTTGAGTCGCTATCAACCACCAATACCAATTTCAGCCTAGGGCAGCTTTTCGCCGCGGCTAACGCCACGTCTTGCTTGGCGGCACTGGTAATGAGCACTTGGGATTCTGAATTCTGAATGATATACGCAACTTCTTCGGCCGTAAGAAATGAGTTGATACAGGTGTAATACAGGCCGGCTCGTTCGCCGGCAGCGCAAGCCTCCAGATACCGGGCATTGTTTTCCATAAACACCGAGTAATGGTCTTCGATACCCAAGCCCGCTGCCCGTAGTAGCTGTGCCAACCTATTGCTGCGTCCCTCAAATTCGGCGTAGCTGACCGCCTCGCCGGTGCTGGCCATAATAAAAGCGGCGCGGTCTGGGTGTTTGACTGCATATTTGTCTGGATACATAAGTGTTCTCCTCTAAAAGCTGGTTTTCGAGTATCGGGTAAGATGCAATAGATTTTCCCGAGTACTGATTTTTGCTGAGTGATGCAAGATTTTCTCGACTGTAGGCGCGGTCATGGGAGGTGTTAGCCTTGCTGCAATTTGGCAAATCGCGCTGTACCCAACAGCACCGGTGCGATTCCACCGGGGGCGGTTTTGAGCAGATACAGGAGATAGATGGGCAGAAACATCATGCCTCCGAAAAATGCCAAGATGCTTAAACCCATGGCTCTGGGCGTAAACTCATTGCGCCAAGCCACCCACGTGGCAGACAAAATAAGGAAACCCAAAAAGTCTAGATTGAATTGTCCCAGCCAGGTCATCGCGGAAAGCGCGCCAAAGAAGGGTGAGAATACATTCAAACCATATTGGGCGACAATTACGGCGCTATAAGTAGATATCGCCAGTAAAAAGGTTCCCAGAAATATTCTAAATACATTCACCGTAGCCTTCCCTAACGATAGCTCTTAGTTGCGTAGTTTTTTTAGAATGGGCTCCATGGTGGACTGACCAATGACTCTGCCATCACTGGCCAGTGTCTCGGCCAGCAAACCGTCTTCCGTATATAAGCTGAACAGCACCAGTGCGCCCTCCGGGCCGCCACGCTCCATATGCACATCGCCGGGCGTTTTGTGAGCATAGTCACCAACCTGGCGAATACGCGTATTTAATTCTTCGCCGGTTTCAAGATCGACGTCAATGACATGCAGTTCTCCCTCCAGCACCACCGATGTGGTGTATGCGCTGTGCCGGTGAAAATGGCAGTAGCTGTTGGGCGCCCAGCGATATAATAAGTCGACATGGCCGTCGTCCCTGGCGCCAAGTAAGGCGGACGAAAAATCAATGGGATAATCAAATTTGTCGTTGCCGCGATGGTGTTTCCAGCGCAGGTTTTCATTAGCAAATAAGTTCATCAGAACACTCCCTCCTTGATCCACTACAGGATAGTGACTTCTGGCCTTGGTGAAAACAGGCGCTGCAAAAGTGGCGGATTTAGGTAAAGTGGCGGCAACTTTCAGATCACAGGTGCAGTGTGGCAACAGACGATATGCAAAACCAACCGGGGGAGAAGAAAAAAGGCGGGACTTTGGGCCGGCTTATCTTTGCCGCGATCACGCTACTGTGCTTTGGCTATCTGTATTTTCGATTGAACGGCGCTGCG
>CAJXAC010000067.1 GCA_913050035.1 uncultured Gammaproteobacteria bacterium
CCCGCACCCTCTTTGATTCTAGCGAGCCTATACTGTCCGCCAGCTGGTCTCCCGATGGTCGACGTGTTGCCTATGTTTCATTTGAAACAGGGCGTCCGAGCATTATTTTGCAGGATATCGATGGCCCGAATCGGGAGCAATTAACCAACTTCCGCGGGATTAACGGTTCGCCAGTTTTCTCGCCGGACGGTAAGCAATTGGCCATGGTGTTGTCACGTAGCGGCGACCCTGAAGTCTTCGTCATGGATCTCGAGACGCGCAAGCTGCGTCGTATCACGCGACATCCGGCCATCGATACCGAGCCCTCATGGTCTCCCGACGGCAGATACCTTGTATTTACTTCTGACCGAGGCGGCAAGCCGCAAATCTATCAGTTGGAGCTGGCCACCAATTTTTTGGAGCGGCTAACCTTTGTCGGTGACTACAACGCCCGGGCCCGATTGCTGCCAGATGGTCGTCACCTCGTGTTTGTACATCGTCGAAATGGCATATTTCATATCGCTTGGCAGGACTTGCTGGAAGACCGCCTGCTGGTATTAACCGAATCGAGTTTAGATGAAAGCCCATCGCTGGCACCTAACGGCGCTATGTTGATTTACGCCACGCAAGACCAAGACAAGGGTATTCTCGCCGTGGTATCAGTAGATGGGCGCGTGAAATATCGCCTACCGTCATCCTCCGGCGATGTTCGCGAACCGGCATGGTCACCCTTTCTGCCAGACGTTGTACCACCGCAAAGAGGTTAATCCGTCCATAAATAGTGGATCACTCGAAGAAATTTCACATTTTCTATTCTACGCCCAGCCCAGAGCGGTAAAATCTGGTTAGAATTGAGCGCTTGGTAAGATTTTTTAGGTCCATTTTCTGAGGAGACAAGGATGCAAGTTCAAAAAAAACTAAAATGCCTTTGGGTCGCTTTGTTTGGCACTTTGGTGATTGCCGGTTGTTCAAGTACGGCGACAGAGCCGGTGGTCGAGCAGCAGCCCGTAACCGAAATCGCGGAAGTCGTCGAAGTGGTGGAAGTCATTGAAGAAGCCGGACCGGGTTTCGCCGCTGATAACAAAACCCCTGTTGATGCCTCGGGTAATCCGGTCTCGCGCACTTTCTACTTCGACTTTGATCAAGCCATCGTAAGTCCTGCGGATTTTGCCGCGCTAAGCACGCACGCAGAAATACTCCGCGCGAACCCAAGCCGTAGTGTCGTTGTTGCAGGCCACTGTGATCAGCGGGGCACACGAGAGTACAACTTGGCGCTGGGTGAAAGTCGTGCAAAATCGATTAGCGCTATCTTGGTGGCCAACGGCGTCAGCGCACGTCAGATAGAAGAGATCAGTTACGGCGAGGAAGAGCTGGCGAATCCAGCAAACAACGCAAGAGCTTGGTCGCAAAATCGACGCGCCGTGGTCTCCTATCGCTAGAACGTGCTCGGGTGCCGATTTTGCGCCATCGTATGAAATGCTCGACATTGGGCCTCGCTACTGCTCGAACTAGTGCCTCGACGGCTGTTCTGGCAGTGGCTCTTGGCTGCGGAGCAGTGACTGCCGCGGTGCCGGTTGAGGATTCACTCTTCCGAGCCGCTGCTGAACTCGACACTCAAACTTACGATGCTCGGATCAATGACGATACCGAAGACGAGGGATTGTGGGCACCCGCGGCTCAAAACTCCGCTACACTTTCTGCGTCCTCAATGACCGGCGACCAGCCGCTCTTTTATCAAATGCAGGTTCTTCAGCAAGAAGTTCGCCAGTTAAGAGGATTGGTGGAAGAACAGGCCTACCTGCTTCAGAAACTGCAGCGAGACCAGCGTCTTCAGTATGTGGACCTCGACCGCAGAGTCGCGGCGCTCGCCCCCAACCGACCGGCGCCAGGCCCAGCGCCAGTGTCCGAAGAGGCCCCTCTGTCTGAATCTGATCAGCAGGGACTAACACCCGAGCCAGCGCTGCCGAACCTCTCTGCGCCTATCGGGCAAAACGAGCCTGTGCCGACAACCGAGCGTGAAGCCTATGCGCAAGCCATCAGGTGGATGCGCGCCAAACGCTTTGAGGATTCGACGGGTGCGTTTGAACGGTTAATCGCTGACTATCCGAATGGTCAGTATACGCCAAACGCCTTTTATTGGCTGGGTGAACTGCATTTGGCTATCGGCAACGTGGAGCCCGCCAGACAGAATTTTATTCAGGTCATACGCCTGTATCCAGACCACCAAAAAGTACCAGATGCGCTTTACAAACTCGGCGTGCTGTATTTTCAGTTGGGTGATGAGAGCGAATCCAAACGTTACCTGACGCAAGTTCAATCCGAATTTCCCCAGAGTTCGGCAGGCGCATTGGCGAAACGATATTTGGCAGAAATGGAGTAAGTGGCCCCGCTGTTGGGAATTTTCTGCACTCATGTCT
Organism: uncultured Gammaproteobacteria bacterium; assembly: GCA_913050035.1. Classification (GTDB taxonomy): domain Bacteria; phylum Pseudomonadota; class Gammaproteobacteria; order Pseudomonadales; family Azotimanducaceae; genus UBA4421. The sequence continues at coordinate 2,397 of CAJXAC010000067.1, forward strand.
GATCTGAGAATCTCCGAGATCTTCTTATCTCTGCAGGGCGAAGCGAATACTGTAGGTCTGCCGACGGTATTCGTGCGCCTAACGGGCTGCCCGCTATGCGGTGAGTTTCGACTATAGACAGCGTCACAGTGCAGAACTCGATGCGGCAAAGAGTGTCGAGGCGGCAGTTGGGGTCGACGAGCACCGAATCGTTGCCATTGATTTGAGCCAGTTTGGTGGGTCAGCGTTGACCGACGAAGCCATTGACGTGCCAGAGGCGAATGCCAGTGAAGAAGCGATTTCGATCACCCACGTACCGGCCCGAAACACGGTATTTTTGTCCCTAGCGATGGCGTGGAGCGAGGTGCTTGGCGCCTGCGACATTTTTTTGGGTGTTAACGCGGTGGACTATTCGGGCTATCCGGACTGTCGGCCTGCCTTTATTGACGCCTACGAACACGTGGCCAACCTTGCGACCCGAGCGGGCGTCGAAGAAAGCAGGCTCACTATGCGCGCTCCGCTGATTGAGCTGACAAAGGCCGAAATTATTCGGCAAGGAACGGCGCTAGGCGTTGATTATTCGTTGACAGTTTCATGCTATCAAGCCGACGACACACGGGCTGCTTGCACGTTGTGCGAGTCGTGCTTTCTGCGCCGCGAGGGCTTTGTTAACGCCGGTATTCCCGATCCAACGCGATACGCCTGAAGGTAGGGCATAACCCCTTGTTTCACCCTACTCGGGTGACTACAATGCGCCGCGCTTGCGAGTCGATGGGTCGTTAGCTCAGCTGGTAGAGCACCGGGCTTTTAACCCGTTGGTCCTGGGTTCGAACCCCAGACGACCCACCATTTACTCGAAGCAAATCATCCCTCAACGCCGATACTCGGCCCCAGCAATACTCCTCCGGCCGGTTGCGCTGTATCGCTACCGACCAAGCCGACTGCCGTTGAGGCAGTGAAATCGTTAAATCAAAGCAATAGGAGGCGACATGTTTGAAGGGCATTACGTCATGTGGGGTGGTGAGCACAGTTTGTTTACGCGCAAGCTGCAGGCGATGCTTAACTACCTCGGTCTGGACTATGAGTTTCGTCTTAAAACAGCGGATAGTGGGCCGATGGTTGAGAGTCGGCTGGGCACGCATTTTATCCCGGGTCTGCAAACGCCCGAGGGGTGGTTCATTCACGACTCCACCCCGATTGGGCTAATGCTCAATTCGAAGTATCCGCATCGAGCGATTCTGCCTACGTCACCGGTGCAGCGTATTGCCGCGCACCTGCTAGAGGATTGGGCCGACGAGTGGTTTGGTCGCTATGCGATCAGTAGTCGCTGGTGTTACCCAGAGAATATTGCGCAGGTGGCCCTGGGCTTTTACGCCAACTCTATTGGGAAGTTTTTCAGTGAAGGTCTGAGCGCAGAAGAAAAACAGCAGGCGTTGCAGATGATTGAGGGTGTGCGCGACAACTTTGGGCTGCGTGCCTGTGCTAATCGTGGCTGTGGTCCAGATCAAGCTGCTGCCGTCAGAGCTGACTTTGAAGACTTGATGAGTGCAGTAGAGAGACATTTCCAGACACATGCTTTTCTTCTTGGTGAACGGGCCTGCTTGGCCGATTTTACCTTTGCTGGTTTGTTTAAGGCCCATATCGCCGCGGACCCGGAGCCGCGCAGTTGGATCGAAGGTTGCGCACCAACCATGCTGGGGGCCATGGAGCGGGTATTCCTAGCGCGCTCCGACGACGGCGACTATCTGCCTGATGATGCACTAGCCGAAACATTGATGCCCTGCTTTGACCACATGCGCGACAGTTATCATCGCTTTCTTCGAGTATCACGAGAGGCTTTAGCTGCAGGCGAAAAGTGGTGCGAAGTAGATCTTGGCGACGGCCCAGTGTCCATGCGCTCTTTGAAATATAGCGAGATTAGTCGCTGTCATATTAAGGCGGAAATTTCAGCTTTATCGGTGTCAGATCGTGCCGCGGTTGATGAAGTGCTAGGTCCCCTAGGTGTCTTGGATGCCTATCTACTGCCAGCTATTTGAATCGAGCGTCACCGACAATTGTTGGTCGAAAAATTCCAAGGGTGGAACCTGATTTTGTAATTTGTGATTGCAAGTGGTTTTGTCTGCATCAGGATTCATAGGGTCATTGACAAGCAACGAGGGAATTTCCGAGCGGGATTTCACATTTTAAAGAAGGCGTAATTGATGCAAACGGTATCGAATTGCGCGACGTCGAGCAGGGCTGTGGTCCGTTAGTTTTGTTCTGCCACGGCTGGCCAGTGCCCTGGTGCTCCTGGCGTCACGAGCTGCAGGCGGTCGACGACCATTGTAGAAAATTTATAACCCACTGTAGGATCAAAGCGTCATCAGGGTCGCGAGGTGGGTAATATGGCGAAAGAAATGCTTATGTGCGCTTTTCATATGAACTGCGTTGCGCATCAGTCACAGGGTTTGTGGCGTCATCCACGCGATACCTCCCAGCAATTTAATTCCATGGCCTATTGGCAGCAACTTGCGAAAACCCTAGAGCGGGGGTTATTCGACGGTATATTTCTAGCCGACGTATCCGGCGTCTATGATGTTTATGCCGGATCGCCCGATGCTGCATTGCGTACGGCAATGCAAATCCCAACCAATGATCCGTTTACTGTGGTGCCGGTCATGGCGTCGGTGACACAAAATTTATGTTTTGGGGTTACCGGTTCTATTCCCTATGAGCCGCCCTATAGTTTTGCCAGAAAAATCTCGTCTTTAGATCATTTAACCGATGGACGCATGGGCTGGAATATTGTCACTGGATATTTAGACAGTGCGGCTAAGGGTATTGGTCAGGATAAGAAAAAGGCTCACGACACCCGCTACGATATCGCCCATGAATACATGCAGGTGGTTTATGGCCTATGGCAGAGCAGCTGGGATGATGACGCGGTTATTCGAGACCGGGAAAAAGGCATATTTACCGATCCTGAAAAAGTAAGGCCGGTAAAGCACGACGGCGAGTATTTCAAGCTTAACGCCATTCACCTTTGCGAGCCCTCGCCCCAGCGCACGCCGGTGCTGTTTCAAGCTGGTACCTCGCCAAAGGGCCAGGCCTTTGCTGGCGAACATGCAGAATGTGTTTTTATTGGTGGTAACAGTCCCCAGCAACATTCGAAGTCTGTGGAAAGTTTGCGCGCCCAAGCGCTAGCCAACGGGCGTAAAGCCGAAGATCTGAAAATTTTTGGCGCAATTACCGTCATTGTTGGGCAAACGGATGCTCAAGCTTTACGAAAACTAGCGGACTATAAGCAGTATGGTTCGCATGAGGGCGCCTTGGCTTTGCTCTCTGGATGGATGGGTACCGATTTGTCGACCCTAGAATTGGATGCGAAAATTACCGAGGTAGAGTCCGACGCCATCCAATTTGCGTTGGCGGGAAACGAAACTGCAACGGTTAGGCAGTGGGCATCGGGTCTTGCCGTTGGTGGGGCGGGGCCGGTCATTTCGGGTTCTCCAGAAAGTGTTGCCAACCAACTCAACGACTGGTTTATAGCCTCGGGGTTAGATGGCTTTAATTTGGCTTATACGGTGATGCCAGAATGCGTAGACGACTTTGTGGATTTGGTCATACCCCAGCTGCAGGAGATGGGGATTTTTAAAACCCGATATCGGCAGGGCAGCTTTCGCGAAAAATTATTTGGCCGCTCGGCGCGTCTTACCGCGCCCCATGTGGGCTCAACCTATACACGCTGAGCGCGGACGGCGATCTGGTTGTCTCAAAGCCGCAGTGGCCAAGCAGGGAGTCTTCAAGTGAATTCAGCGGGCGGTGGTTTGGGTTTGGTGTTACTAACCGGCATAACTATGATCGCCTTTGCCGCAAATTCTGTGCTTTGTCGCTACGCACTGGGTTCAGATCTTATAGACGCCGCCAGCTTTTCAGCCTTGCGGCTGATCTCGGGCGCGGCTTTTTTAATGTGCCTTGTTTATATTAAAGACGCGTCTTTTAAACTCGGTAAGCCAAGAATTGTGCCGGTGCTTGCGCTGCTGGCTTATATGCTGGGATTTTCTTTCGCCTATAACCAACTCAGCGCGGCAACGGGCGCGCTGCTGCTGTTTGGTTTTGTGCAGATCACTATGCTGGCCTATGCGCTGAAGGGCGGCGAACGCCCGACTTTAGCCAGCATTGCAGGATACGCGGTTGCGGTTTCAGGGCTGCTGTATCTTGTTGCGCCAGGGCTTGAATCGCCGCCGCCTGGGTACGCTGGGCTGATGGCGATAGCCGGGGTTGCATGGGGAATTTATTCATTACTGGGCGCCGGAGGTAAAGATCCGACTCAGGCGACAGCGCAAAACTTCTTCTACGCCTCGCTGATTGCTATCGTAGTCAGCCTTAGCCAAATTCAAAATTTCTCCATAAGCTGGCAGGGCCTTTTGGCGGCAACGGTTTCTGGCGCGGTTACCTCAGGACTGGGCTATTCGATTTGGTATTATTTGCTCGGGCGCATCCGCTCGGTGACTGCCGCGCTGGCACAGCTTTCGGTGCCCGCCATTGCCGCAGTTGGTGGTGCCCTGCTGCTGCTTGAGCCACTCAACCAACGGATTGTGATGTCCACGTTGCTGACTCTAGGCGGTATTGCATTTGTGTTGGTGGTGCGCGGGCGTAAGCTAGATTAGGACCATCCAATATTGTTCGCTATAGACTCAGCGTGTTTTAAAACATGCATCTGCCTATAAGCAAAAATTTAGACCGCATTAGCCATGAAGCACTTATTAACCGACGAGCAATATGCTCAATATTTATCTGATGGGATTTTAGTCATTCAGCCCGAAAGCTTGGACGAAGCCTTTCATGACCACCTTTACCGAAGCGCCCAGCAAATTTATGCCCTGGTCGAGAACTCCCGCAGCAACACCGCGCATTTAGATATTATTGGCGACAGTCTGCGTGCGCGTATTCCTGAGATAGACCGACTATTTGCAGACCCGTCGGTAAGCGGGGCGTTGAGCAGTGTGCTTGGCGATAGCTATGTCATTCATCCGCATAATTTTGTGCATAAAAGTTCTGATGCAGATCAGGTCTTTCACCAAGACGGCAACCTGCCGTGGAATGAGCGCGGACATTACCGGGCGCATCGCCCGGATTGGGCGCTGTTATTTTATTATCCTCAGGAAGTGACCGATGAAAACGGCCCCACCGAGCTTATTTTAGGTACCCAGTACTGGACCAATGATTTTGAAAAACCAGATGGCACGTGGCATTCCTTCGACGGGATAGACCGAGCTTTTACTCGAGAGGAGTTGGCTAACGAAGATTTGAGTTTTCGAGATCGTAGGTTAAACGAATCCGTTGCCTCGTTGGGCATACCAAACTTGCAGCGTAAATTTGTAACCGTACCCAAAGGCAGTGTGGTGCTGTGTCACTACGATATTTTGCACAGAGGCTCGCGCACATTTTTAGAGGCTGCAGACCGTTTTATGTATAAATTCCATTTTATGCGCACTCAAGAGCCTACCCGCGCGGCTTGGCGGCATCAGCCGGAGTTTGATGCAACCGAATATATGCGGAAGCTTTTGCCAGAGGTTCAACCGATTGTGCGTAATATTTGGAACTGGTCGAGCAACACGGAATCTACCGCGTTGGTATCTAAGTCTCTGGCTGAGGTAAAACAATCGCTGTTTAGTAGCAATGAAGCGAAACGGGTTGAGGCCGCTTACCTGTTAGGGGAAATGCAGTCCGATGCGGCTGTAGATGTGCTGCTTGAAGGGTTAACGCACGCCGAAGAGTCGGTTCGGCGATCCTCCTGCTATGGGCTGAAAATATCCGGTTCTGCTCAGGCCAATAAGATACTGCCCTTTATGGGTAATCAGCGCGTTAGCATTCGGCGTTTGGCAGTTTATGCGCTGGGTGAGTCTGCAAATGGCCTGAATGTTCAGGTCGTAAGGGCTTTGTTGGCGGCCCTAACCAAGGATCAAGATGATCTGGTTCGATCGAACGCAGCTTATGCCATGGGTCAAATTTTACGCTGCAAAGATGCAGACTTTAGCGCGGTAATCGACGCGCTAATTCAAAGGTTGGCGCCAGGGGTTGAGCCCAATAATACCGCGGTTGCGTTATTTCCAAGGTCAACGGTCAGGCAGTCTATTGCCTATAGTTTGTTACAGGCGGCGTGTAACCATGAATTTTCCGCCGCGCAAATTGAAAAACTGTTGGCGCTGACTCTTGAAGATGACGACCGATACGTTCAAGGCTTTGCCATCGAAATTACGCGGCAGAATCAAAACCTATCTGCCAAGTCGCTGGACGTATTGCTTGCCGCGTTGAGTAGGTTGCGCCTAAGTCCGCGGCCCGCTGCATTGAATTCAGCGTCTTAAAAATCCTAAAATCACTGAACAGTCCCAACGGTGTAGTTGAATGGTTCGTTTATCTGATCTTCATGACACGGAGGCCGAGCATATGAGATTACGCTCCAGTGAAATGCAGGCTGTCGCGCCGGCACCATGGATTACGCCTAAACCGTTAAAGGACTGCACTGTCGCAATCATTTCTACCGCCGGCCTGCACCGGCGCACAGACGTTCCCTTTAAGGTTGGCGCTATAGACTATCGGTTAATCCCAGGTGATGCAGACTTTGGAGATCTTGTGGTTTCGCACATCAGCACCAATTTTGATCGCAGTGCCTACCAACAAGATCCAAATATTTGGTTTCCGCTGGACAGGCTGCGGGAAATGGCCGCGGACGGTGAAATTGGCGGCGTTTCCAGCTGGCATTATTCGTTTATGGGCGCGCAGCCCAATCATGATGCGCTGTCTAAGGCGGGCGAAGAAGTCGGCCGGCTGCTGGCGGCAGGGGAAGTAGATGTTGCCTTGATGGTGCCGGTCTGACCCATCTGTACGGGCGCCGTTGGCGCTCTTGCGAATTACATAGAACGCGCCGGGGTCGCCACTGCGTCCATTAGCTTAATCCGTGAACAATCCGAGGCGGTTAGGCCGCCACGGGCGCTATGGGTGCCTTTTGCGCTTGGCCGCCCCCTCGGCACCGCCGACGATGCCGACTTTCAGAAAAATGTGTTGCGGGCAAGTTTTGCAATGCTGCAGAGCGCCGTCGAGCCAACGATAGAAGATTATCCGATTGAGGCGCCGGTAGAATCTGGTTCTAGCGAGTGGTCGTGTCCGGTCAGCTTTGCGGTGGCTAAGGATGAATCTATTTCGGCCCGATTACTCGCTGAAATAAACCTAATGGCGCCATGGTCTGCCGAAACCAGGGCGGCCCGGGGCAGAACCTTATTTGGGGCGACCGGTGCTGGACCAGATCAGGTGGAACAGGTTGCTAAAGTGCTAGGTGAAATTGCCGATCATGGCAACGTGATCGATCTGCCAGCGGGGGATATCAGCTGGCAATTTGAGATGCCGCTGTTAATTCGGCATTTGGTCGATGACTTACGTACATTTTACCACGAAGCAGTGTCCGCTCAGCCCGGCGACAGTGTGCCGAATCATGAGGCCTTAAACGATTGGATCTTCAGCGGCACAGCGCTGGGCGATGGGATCCAAGCCATCGCTCAACATTTAACCCATGCCGGTGACGGCGAGTCTCTAATGACCCGTGGATTTTTAGTGCCAGAAGGTTACCTTGCTGGCGGCGGCAGCTCGTTTCCAACCCCCGCTGAGATGCAGAAAAATAGAAAACCCTAGCACTGTCAGGTTTTTCTAGAGGGCCGCCAGCTATGCACCTGGTCCGACGGACCGGCGTGTATTAGGAAAGGGTGTAGACATTGTGAAACAACAGCTACCGCCTCGTTTTCGGCCTCAAGAGCTGCCCGCTGACAACATTGCTCTCTTAGGTCGTGGTCATCAAAGGCTAGGGCAAATAGCGCCTGATGAAAGTTCTTCACGCTGATATCGTTTCGATTAGGTTCGATATTTCCGTGAGGTATTGCGGTGAACACTTACTTGGCCGCCCATACATGAAAAACCAGAAGCGCCCTCAGCTGATCAATCGATTGGTAGCAAGCTTGCTGCTCTTACTACCACCCTTCGCGTTTTCAGGTGGTAACCCAGTAGGCCAGCAACTTGCTGATGCAAAGGCAGCGAACGGTTATTTCATTTCCTGGCGCGAGCACATTATCGACAGTGCGGAAATCGCTGGCTTCGACCTTACCGGCAGTGATGGCCTGGTGATGGCAGATATCGATGGTGATGGTTATGAAGATATCGTTTCAGTGCACGAAGCAGATGATGACTATGATTCGGCGTCTTCAAGTGCAGATGGCTTTGTTCCGGATGCTGGTGGTCATATTCGACTGGCCTTTGGCTCTGCAGATCCCGCGGTGTGGCACAACATTACTCTGGCCGAGGCACCCGCTCCAGAAGATGCAGCGATCGCGGATATCAACGGGGATGGCTATCTGGATGTCATGGTGGCCGTAGAACTTGCCTACCTGTTGTATCTGCAGAATCCTGGTCCGGATGCACGTACCGAACCCTGGCCGCAGCTGGTCTTACCGATGACCAAAAATCGTGGTTCTTACATCCGGGTTTTTCTGGCTGACCTGAATGGTGACAATAAACCTGAGGCCATTGCTGCGAACAAGGGTGCCCAGCGCCCGGGTATTCGTGACTATATGCGTTCTGATCCTGTAGCGATCTACACAGTAACCGGCGACCCACTCGATGGGGCAAATTGGCATGAGATGATTCTCGGTAAGTACAGCGTGCCGCAGAATGCGGAGCCGGTAGACCTGGATGATGACGATGATCTCGATATTGTCATTGGCAGTCGCGGCGAGGAACGAATTGCCTGGTTCGAAAACCTGGGTGATATGGCGTTCAAAGAACACGCGATCGGCACGATTGGCAGGCATGCCCATGGATTCAACATGGACTACGCGGATATGAATGGCGACGGGCGATTGGATATTGTTTCTCTGACCCGGCGGGGTGCTGCCTGGTTTCAACAACCGGAAGTTATCGACGAGGGTTGGATCGGCCATCCTATCGGCGCCTTCCCTCCCGATAGTCTGGTTGGCATGACCCTGGTCGACATCGATGGTGATGGGGATCAAGATCTTTTTGCCGGCGGTTACAGCCGGGGACCACGGCTTGAGGAGAGTACGACCTCCATTGATTCGCCCCTGGGTCGTCTCGCATGGTTTGAGAATCCGGGTGCTGACTATCAGCTGGGTAAAGACTGGGCGCGGCACGATGTATCACGGCGTAAGCGCGGCATGTTTGATCAATTCATTGCCAGAGACCTGGATGGTGATGGTGACATGGATCTGCTTTCTACCCGGGGGAACAGTGCGCCCTATGACGGCGTGTTCTGGCTTGAACAGGTCAGGACCACCAAGCCAACGCCGCGATTTAAGGCTGCGCGAAGTCAGGAAAGTGAGGAGGTAGGCTTGCCTTAGCTCCCTTAGATACTGCTCAATAGGACTCGCTTGAAATCGGGCTATACCTTGAGCTGCTGCCTAGTGTGCATAGATTTTCAACCTCCTAGGGGCGCTGCTCTTTTTTTGAATAATATTTAGGTTCGCTCTTTTCTCGTTTTCTCTTGTTGCGACAGGCATCGCCTTAACCGAGATTCTTATGAGTATTGGAAATCAGGAGACTTGGCGCGACTTCCCCTGCCAATAAGGTTTACGCAACTCTACCTTGAGAATCTTGCCGGAGGGATTCCGGGGAATCTCTGACATCCAGTCCACTGAAGTCGGGCACTTATAGCCTGCGAGCGATTTACGGCAATGTTCGATCAGAGCTTGCTCGCTCAGACTTTCGTCGGTGCGCGTCACTATAGCCTTAACAGTCTCGCCCCAGCGATCACTTGGCACGCCTATAACCGCACAATCGGCGACAAGCGGATGTCGCATCAGGACGTTCTCAATTTCAGCGGGATAAATGTTCTCGCCCCCGCTTATGACCATGTCCTTCACCCGATCGTGGATATATAAATAACCATCATTCAGGTACCCAGCGTCTCCTGTGCGAAACCAACCGTCGATGAAGCTATCGTTCGTCGCCTCTTCGTTTCGCCAATAACTTTTCATCACTTGTGGCCCGGCCACACAAATCTCACCGACTTCGCCCTCCGGCATTTCTTCACCGGAGTCCCGATCGAGAATTTTTATGCTGTGCGTTGAGATAGCTTTGCCACAAGATCGCAAAAGGTGCGACCGAGGTCCCTCAGGGTCATGGTCGGCATGTTCAAGAACACTGATACCTCCGGTGGTTTCCGTTAGCCCATAAATTTGAACAAATTCGCAGCCGAAGGTTTGCATAGCATCGATTAAAACCGCCTCTGTGATAGGAGAGGCCCCGTAAACAATGCTTTGCAATGAGGAAAGGTCTGTTTCCCTACAAGCTTCTTCCGCGAGCAAAAATTGTAATACCGCAGGTACAAATAAGCTGTGCGTGATACCAAATTGCGGTATCAGACGCAAAATAGCCCCGAGATCGACATCTCGAAGCAAAATAGAGCGAGCGCCGTTGAAAAGTCCTACAACTCCCCAACCGCTTCCCGATATATGAAACAGTGGCATACAGATCAGGTTGACCGAATCACCTGTCATCTTGGTCGCTACAAGTGAGTCGCGCATGCAGTGCATGAAGTTTGAATGAGTGAGCTCAACGCCCTTGGGTAATCCTGTCGTGCCAGAGGTATACAACTGGTAACAAGTGTCTTCGGGCAGGATTTGCACATTTGGATCTGTAACTGCTCTTCCTACCAACCACTGATCAAATGTGGGGTGCCCGCTTTCGCCTGGATCACCAATCACCACTACTGATTCAATCGCGGACAGGTTCATTTCCCGAAGTGCGGGAAGATACTCCTCACCGATCAATAGCACGGTAGCCTCACTATGATTGAGGATATATTCCATCTCCTCATTAGCTAACCGCCAGTTCACTGCAACCGATACGGCGTTAACCTTTGCCCCACCAAACAGGAAAATAAAATACTCTGGTGCGTTCCTATCTAAGTAGGCAATTCGATCCCCTGGCCGTATGCCCGAATCAACTAAAGCGTTCGCAACCAAGTTGGCCTGTTTGTCGAGCTCAGCGTATGTCCATTCCCTTCCATCTTCAGCGCTGAGCAAGGCAGAGGCGTCTCCTTTTTCCTGCGCATGTATACGCGTTACGTCAGCAAGCGTCTTAATACTCTTCATTATCTTCCCTCTACTCGCTCATGAATTCAGATTACGTTTAGACGAGAGGAACGCGAAACACTTAGATATCGTTGTTAATGATGCTCAATTTGTTCGGCATTTCCTGTAAAAGTTTCGCGGGACTTCTTATTTGCCAGTAAATGCCGCGGCGCGGCGCTCGACGAAAGAGCGTATTCCCTCTTCCGCGTCCTGACTGCTCATGACTCTTGCCCGGATATCGTCGATTGCGTGTATTGCTGAAGCCTCTCCAGCCTCTATGTATTTTCGCCCTGCTGCTTTCGTAGCCTGTATCCCTAGGGGCGCGTTCTGCGCGATCGTGTAAGCGATTTCCATAGCCCGCTCGACCTGCGTGCCTGAGGCTACCACCTCTTGAACCAAGCCGACTCGATAGGCCTCTCGCGCGTCAAACTCATCACAAAGAAGAAGATGGTACATCGCGTTACCCCATCCGGAACGCGACACATATCGAAAATGAGCTCCGCCGAGCGGCGCAATTCCGCGCTTGGCTTCCATTTGGCAAAATCTGCAGTTATCTGCGGCGACTATAATGTCCCCCGCTAATGCCATCTCGATACCGATCGTAAAGCTGATTCCTTGCATCGCAGTCACGATAGGCTTACTGCAAGTCTTACCCAATCCAAAGACACTGACGTTGTCCTCAGGTATTGGGGTCGGGGTCGCACCGGGACCAAAAAACTTCGGCATATCCAAGCCCGCCGTAAAATGTTCGCCATCTGCAGTAAGCACGCCTACCCAGAGTTCAGGGTTAGCATCTAATTCGGTAAGTGCATTCGATAGCTGCAGCATCATATCTGGATCGAAAGCGTTCCTCTTAGCGGGATTACTAATCGTGATCTTTAATATGTGGTCCTTAACCTGCGAAGTAACTTTGCCTTCTGATTCTTTAGCCATTAACTCATCCTTTTTTTGATTTTTTTGGTTGGCTATTTTGAGTTAGCGAACCGAAATCGATTTCACCAATCCGTTCGCCTTGGCGTGGTACTGGTTCGTTCGCCTAAACGAAAGCCTCAAGTTGCGGTGAAACTAATCGAAAAGCTCCGTCGGATTACTTTTGTTACCGATGAAATCTTGTGACTCTAACGATACTGGGCCCAGTTTGCTTAGCCCCCTGCAGGGCCCTCTATGTGAAAGAGCTTGTTGTAGATCGACCAGCGATCGCCGGTTTTCACAAAGGAAAGCGTATCGAGATATCGGTTCCCGATGTAGTCATCCCTCACCCGGGCAACCGCTGTTTGACCATGCACGTTCAGCGAGAGCACTTCAAGAAAAGGGATTTCATCAGCGTCACAAGCAGCCGGTTGAGCTTCGACAAAGGATGCAAATTCAGCAACAGTCATCTCAAAAAAGCCCTGCGGGGTATCGCCGCTAATACGTGCGTTGGGATGAAAAGCTCGATGAACTTTGTCTGCCTTTGATTCAAACATTGAATCGAAATAGGTTTGAATCGTTTCTCTGACCTGCATTTCTTCCACGCTCGGCATCGCTATCTCCTTTGTCTATCTCTTGTCCTTTTATAACGAATATTCACTGGCGTAGACAGGCCTTGCCGAATGCATATATTTTTTAAAAAGAGAGATGAGGAGGAAACTATGATCGCTTTTGAATCAGCTGTTCAGCTAGCGGCGCGCATTCGCAACAAAGAAATCAGTTCTCGAGAGCTGACTGAGCTCTACATCGAACGCATCGAAAAGTACGATGACCGAGTCAATGCAGTTGTCGTGCGTACGTTTAGCGAAGCCCGGGCCGCAGCCGATGCTGCAGACGCCGCTCTGGCGCGTGGCGAATCCTTCGGCTCCTTGCACGGCGTCCCAATGAGCATCAAAGAATCCTACGTCATTAAAGGCACATCAACGACCTGGGGCATCGAGGCTTTTCGAAACAACATTGCCAGCGCTGACGGTTTGGCCGTCCAACGTTTCAAAGCCGCCGGGGCGCATTTTTTGGGTAAGACCAACGTGCCCGTGGATCTGGCGGACTTTCAGAGCTACAACCCCATTTACGGTACAACGGGTAATCCATGGGATACCACGCGGACCCCAGGCGGCTCCTCTGGCGGCAGTGCCGCAGCCCTAGCCGCAGGCTTCTCCGCGCTGGAAGCGGGCTCTGACATTGGCGGCTCCATTCGAAACCCCGCACACTTTTGTGGCGTCTACGGCCACAAACCCACGTACGGCATAGTGCCAATGCAAGGGCATGAATTGGTTGCCAATCTACCTGAAGCCGATCTTGCCGTATGCGGTCCTCTGGCTCGGAGTGCCGACGATCTGAAGCTGGCGCTCTCGATTATGTCCGGCCCAGCTGAGAGAGAGGCTCTGGGCTGGTCGCTTAATTTGCCAGCCGCAGATATCACTACACTGAAAGACTTTCGTGTGGCGGTTTGGGCTACGGACCCCCTGGCACCCGTCGCTAAGGAAGTAGAGGATCGGTCCATGCGGGTCGGTGCGATGCTTGAGCGCCTGGGCGCGCAGGTTTCTTACGACGCTCGACCGGACTTCGATCTCGATGCGGCCATAAGGAACTATCAGACATTACTGCAGTCTGTGATGACCGCCGCATGGGATAATCAGGCAGTCGCGCAAATGCAGACCAAGGTCGCCGCGTTAGAACCGAATGATATGTCTCTCGATGCTGTGAACGCTCGAGCGGCTGTAATATCGCATCGAGATTGGATTCGCAGCAACGGCCGGCGCGAAAAACTGCGCCGTGCTTGGGCGGATTTCTTCAAAGATTGGGACATTCTCATATGTCCGCAAATGGCAACGGCGGCTTTTTCGCACGATCACCGACCATTTAGCGAACGCTCGCTTTCAGTGGATAA
>CAJXAC010000068.1 GCA_913050035.1 uncultured Gammaproteobacteria bacterium
CCGTACCCGCCTCGATAGCGCATATACGTGGTTCACTCTGGCTTAGCGTGCGCGCGATCTGCGCAATCATCTCGCGCTGGCCACGGCGCGGTTTAAATTCTCGGGCACCCAGCCAAGTGCGATAGGCGTCCTGAATGGCGTCCTTGATTTGCTCTGTTAGTACCCCTTGGCTCATGGTTGCAACTGTGCGGCAAGTTGGCCAGCAAGCCAAGCGAAAGCGGCGTGCATAGCCCGTAGATTGTTATTCGACAGGATCGAAAGTGCGCCTGTCGACGTTGAGGGGGGCTTAGCTTTCTGCGACAGTGGCGGCATGAAAAAACTTACTCAATTGCTGGCTTCACTGATGCTATTGGCAGCAACTGGAACTGGGAACGCTGACGCTCGGCTGTCACTCGCGCCAGGTTTTAGCATCGAAACTTTGCCATTCGCTGTGCCCAATGCGCGACAAATGGCATTAACCAATGACGGTGCCCTAATCGTTGGCACCCGCAAAAAGGGTAAGGTCTACGCGGTAGTTAACCCGTTCGCTGACAACCCTCAGGTCATTACCTTGATTAAGGGACTCAAAATGCCCAGTGGTGTGGCAGTTGTTGGCAATGATCTGTATGTGGCAGCGACATCTACCGTATACAAAGTTGCCAATATTGATCAGCAACTGCAGCCCAATCCGACGACAACAGTTATTACTGATGCTCTGCCCAACAAACGGCATCATGGCTGGAAATATCTGAAAGCGGGCCCTGATGGCCAGTTATATCTGCCGGTTGGAGCGCCCTGCAATATCTGCCTTTCTGAAGATCCGCGTTTTGCCACCATGCTGCGCATGGACCCCGAAACCGGTGCTACAGAAATCATCGGCCATGGCATTCGCAATTCCGTGGGGTTCGACTGGCAGCCTAGCAGCGGCGATCTATGGGTCAGCGATAATGGCCGCGACATGATGGGTGACGACATCCCCAGTGATGAGATCAATGTGATTCCAGCGGCATCCGAGAAAGCGCCTCACTACGGCTATCCGTTCATCCACTCGGCACCCGACGGCAGCCGCATTAAAGATCCTAAGTTCGGTGATCATCCCGCCGTCCAGAGCCTGACATTTGTCGATCCAGCAATCCGTGTGCAAGCCCACGCGGCTGTTCTTGGTATGAGCTTTTATCGCGGCGAACGGTTCCCAGCGCCTTTCCAAGATGCCCTATTCGTTGCCGAGCACGGCTCCTGGAATCGCAGTAAAAAGGTGGGTTATCAGGTCAGCGTCGCGACCTTCGACACCAACGGCCAGCCCAACTACCAGCCGTTCATTACCGGTTGGCTAAAAGGCGAGAACGCTTGGGGCCGGCCCAACGATGTACTACCAACGCCGGATGGAGCGCTGCTGATTTCAGATGATAAAGCGGGAGTGATTTACCGTGTCACGGCGAATCCGACGGCACTGGCATTAGCACCTTAGCGCAGTGATGCCCCCAGCAGCTCACGGGCGATAACATGGCGCTGAACTTCACTAGGACCCTCGCCGATTCTGCGAATACGCATTTCTCGATACCAGCGCTCAAACGGTAGGTCCTTAGCCACGCCCAACCCGCCGAACATTTGCATACAACGGTCCACCACACGACCACCGGCTTCGGTGGCCACTAATTTAGCCATGGCGGCTTCTTTGCGAAACGATTCCCCCTGCTGGGCTTTGCT
Organism: uncultured Gammaproteobacteria bacterium; assembly: GCA_913050035.1. GTDB lineage: Bacteria > Pseudomonadota > Gammaproteobacteria > Pseudomonadales > Azotimanducaceae > UBA4421. Next base: position 1,687 of record CAJXAC010000068.1, read on the forward strand.
TGCAGCCTCCAAGGTGATCCAAAGCGCTTGCCGAATGTCGATATCGTTGTCCACCAGCATCCACTGAATAGATTGGCGAGTCGATAACGGCGCGCCAAAAGTTTCCCGCTGGGGCACATATTCTAAAGCCATCTCCTGAGCTTTAATGGCTACCCCAATGCAGCCCGCCGCATAGGGGATACGTTGCCGAGTTAAACGATCGTTAGCGATCGCGAACCCTTTGTTGAGCTGACCGAGAATGTTGTCATTAGAAACTCGAAGATCTTCAAATTGCAGCTCGGTGGCGTAATGCGCTGAACGCAGTGTGTGCACGATACGGCGAACATGAAAACCAGGCTGATCCGTATCAACAATAAAACACGTCACTCCGTTACGACCTTGATCAGTATCCGTGCGCGCAAAAACCAAACCAAAGTCAGCTTTGTCGGCTCCACTGATCCACAATTTACCGCCATTAATCACCCAGTCGTCGCCATCACGAACAGCCTTAGTTTGGATTGCACGGGCGGGGTCAGAGCCACCGGACGGTTCCGACAATCCAAAGAAACCACGTTTTTCGCCGCGCAGTGTGGGATATAGGTATTGCTCTTTTTGCTGCTCCGTAGCTTCAAACAACTGCGCCAAACCAGCACCACCGAAGGTGCCATAACAGGGTGCATACAGGCCCGCTCGATGTTGCGACATTTCGACCGCAAGTAACGTACGCGTCACTAGATCAATGTCCGGCCCACCATATTCCGGTGGAATATCTAAACCGTAGAGGCCCATTTCCCTAGTTTTAGCAGTCAGCCGTTGCCGGTCGTCTTCTTCCAACTCGTCTGCGTCGGGATCCAGATACTGCTCTAAGGGCAATATTTCCTCACGCACAAAACGTCGCACCATGCCGATAATCAAGTCTTGCTCTGGTGTTAAGTTAAGATCCATTTGCGCCTCCTGCCGGGCTAAGCCTACCCAACCTGACCTTGGGATCGTGGGTCGGCAATACGCCATGTTCAGCCTGATGCAACATCAGCAGCTCTTTGTAGCGGCTCAAATAGCTGGTGGTTATCTCATAACGTACCTGACAAGCACCGGCTTGCTCGGTCAAACTGCGGGCTATTTCGCCCCGCAACCCACCTAGGCTGCGTCCACCGGCATAGCTCATAAAAATCACTTCGCCATCTGCGTCAGCCAATTGGTAGACGCCCATCTGCCCACGCACCTTGGCTAGGGCTTGCTCGTTCGACAACCAGGGCTTTGTAAGGCGTAAGCCCATCCTTAACTCTTGATGTCCACTTCTGACTTGCGTTTCGGCATGACCGAAATTTCCATGGGCGCAAAATGCTCCATATCGATATCGATCAAATACGGACCCTGTGCCGCCATTGCCGTGTCCATCGCCGCGGAAAATTCATCAACACTGGCAACGCGCTGTCCTGGCACGCCCATACTCTGAGCCATCTGAGCAAAAGCCACCTTGCCTAGATCGGTTTCGTTAATGCGCCCAAACTGATTCTGCTGCAGCCAACGCAATACGCCGTATCCCGAGTCATTGAAAACACAAATAATCAGCGGCACCTGATATTGCGCACAGGTCGCCAGCTCGGTGGCATGGAACATAAAGCCGCCATCACCGTGAATGACCAGTGTCTTACGCTGACTGGCGATAGCCGCCCCTACGCTCATGGGAAATCCAGGGCCGATTGCACCAGAGGTAGGATTGATCGACGTACGTGGTTCAAGAATCGGAAATTGTTGATTACCCCAGTTGTATGCAGAGATGGTTTGATCACGCACAAAGACACTGTCGGCGGGTAACTTGTCGCGAATACAGTCCATGACCTGAGGCCAATCATCCCCCAGGCGTGCGCGCATGGCGGCTCGAACACCATCTCGGGCCTGCCAAACGCCGTCATTAAACTGACTGTCGTTTGGCGAAGGCTCTTGCAACTGTGCAGCTATACCCTGCAATGCCGATTTTGCGTCGGCGATTAAACCGAGCTGAGCGGTATGGGTGCGGCCAATCATATTGCCATCGATATCGATATGGATCAGATCACCCGGCGGCGTCTGTGCTGCAAACTGGCCGCCAACACCGACCGCAAATTTGGTGCCGATCGCCAGGGTGACATCCGCATCCAACAAGGCGTTATACATGCCGGCGGAATTGTAATAATTGCCAATACAAAGCGGGTGGGTTTCAGGAATAACCCCGCGCCCATCTACAGTTGTCAGCACCGGTATATCCAACTGCTCTGCTAGCGCTTGGAGTTCGTTATGGGCGCCCGCGGCAATAACCCCACCACCCGCGATAATAATGCGCTTGCGCGCGTTGGCTAATTTTTCGACTACTTTTGTGAGTCCATCCGCATCCGGCTGAAACCCTTCAGCCTTGGGCAATACAACTTGGATGGGCGCGGTCGCGGCATATTGAATATCTATTGGTATTTCCAGTGCACCCGGCGCTCCGCGCCCGGTAAACATGTCATTTACCACCGCATTAAAAGCATTGCCCAACTGCTCGATATGGCGCGGACTCTCGACTCGGCGGCATACGCTGGCGAGCATCGGCACCTGATTTTCGGCTTCATGCACGTAGCTAAGGCCCTTGCCATAGAACGCGGTTTCTGCCTGACCGGTGATGACAAGCACCCTCGAGGATCCATACTGAGCCTCGTATAGACCAGTGACCGTATTAGATGTCCCGGGACCAGTTGAAGCGATCATGACGCCCAATTTGCCGCTGGCACGAGCATAGCCGTCCGCTGCATGAGTGCCCGCCTGTTCATGGCGTACGTCAATAATCTTGGTTTTACCCAATCGATTAATGGCGTCGAGGATGGGCATGTTATGAATGCTGACAATGGCAAAGACATGCTCAACGCCCAATTGCGCCAACGCGTCCGCAATAAGATCCGCTCCGCTAAATTCGCTGCTCATACCGCCCCCAACTTCGGTGATTGTGTATCTTAACGGTCGCTGCTATACGACCTCTGGCGCGATCGCACCTCTATGTACCCAGTAGTTCATTCCGACGCTAAGCCTGCACATCATTAACAACAGGGTTCGTTAATGTGCCAATGGGCTTAACTTCTACCTCAATCTCATCTCCCTGGTCCATGAACACTGGCGGCTTACGCGCGGCGCCAACGCCGCCAGGGGTGCCGGTGACAATCACATCTCCAGGCTCCAGTTCGATAAAGGTAGAACAAAACTCAATCAGTTCAGCAAAGCCATGTACCAACAAATCTGCTGTGGCGTTTTGCATCACCTCACCATTCAAACGTGTGGTTATCTCCATTTGCGACAAATCACCAATCTCGTCCTTGGTCATCATCCAAGGACCAAAGCCTCCGGTATTGGCAAAGTTCTTACCTGGAGTGAATTGACTGGTCTGCCGCTGGTACTCGCGCACGCTGCCGTCGTTATAGATGCCGAAGCCTGCCACATGATCCATAGCGTTTTGAGGCGTGATACGTCGGCCGCCGCGGCCAATGATCATTGCGATCTCACCTTCGAAATCTAAACTCGCTGATTCCCGTGGCCGCACCATGGCCTCACCATGGCCCATCTGGGCTGCTGCAAAACGCACAAATACTGTGGGCACACCCTCGCCACCACGACCGGTCTCCTCCTGGTGCGCCTTATAATTAAGCCCTACGCAAAGAATTTTTTTGGGGTCCGTTATCGTCGGCGCGAAATGCAAACCCTGCAAAGGCAGGTCTGCCTGATCGCCACACTGCTCGACCAACTGCTCCAGAGCATCCGCAGCAATGGCTTCGCGCAGTGTGCTGAACTCACTCCGAGCACCCACATCTACAACGCCCTCTTGGCCTGCACCTGCAGCCCCTGCCGGAACCACATAGCCAAAGGTCGCCTGGGTATACCTAGATCCCTGCCCCAGATCCGGTGCAGAGCGGTAAAACGATAACCAGCGCATAACCTCTCCCTCGCAAACTAATGTTTAGTCGAACATGATCACGCTACGCGCGATTTCTCCGGTGTTTAAAGCGGCCATGCCCTCGTTGATGTCTTCCAACGCAATACGTCTGGAAATCAAATCGTCCAGATGCAATCGGCCTTGCAAATAGAAATCCACAAATCGCGGCATATCTACCCGAAAGCGGTTAGAACCCATCATTGAGCCTTGAATTTTCTTCTCGGCCAAGAAGTCGACGCCGTGTAACGCGACCATTTGCCCGGGCGGAATCATGCCAATAACCGTTGCCGTGCCGCCCCGACGCAGCATTTGGAAAGCCTGCTCAGCCGTTGCTTTAAGACCAATTGCTTCAAAGGAATAGTGCACGCCGCCGCCGGTCATCTCGATTACCTTAGCAACCGCGTCACCGTCACTGGCATCAACTACGTCCGTCGCACCGAACTTGCGCGCCAGATCTAGTTTGGAAGCCACCATGTCTACCGCGATGATCCGCGATGCCCCAGCGATTGCTGCACCGTTAATGGCCGACAACCCAATACCGCCACAACCGATTACCGCTACCGTAGCACCAGTTTCCACATTGGCGGTGTGAATAACAGAACCCACCCCCGTGGTGACGCCACAGCCGATCAATGCGGCCTGAGCCATCGGCATGTCTTCACGAATTTTCACCAAGGCGTGTTCATGCACCAACATCATTTCCGCAAAGGATCCCAACTGCGCGAATTGTGAAAGTGCTTCATCGTTCTTACTCAAGCGCGGCTGTTCGTCAGAACTACGATTGGTTTCAGGTTCCTGACATAGAGATAGATGGCCAGTTACACATTGCTCGCAGTGGCCGCAAAATACCGACAAACAGGTAATAACGTGGTCGCCGGGCTTAACATAGTGCACATCACTACCGACCTGCTCGACAATGCCAGCACTCTCGTGGCCCAACACCATTGGCACCCTGCCCGGATAACTGCCATTCCAAAAATGCATATCACTGTGACAAATTCCCGCCGCCATGGTGCGAATCAGCACCTCTCTAGGACCCGGTTTAGCAACCGCGATCTCTTCAATTTCCATCGGCACGTTTACTTCGCGAAATACTGCTGCTTTCATCACACTCTCCCCATGATTTGGCGCTTATTTGCTCGTAGCGTCGAGCTTGAGTGTGCCACAGACCTATGCGTGCGCATAGATAACAACAGACCGTTTGCTGCGATGCTGCTATTTGCAGAAAAATTGGCAGCGGCTACTAAAGCCGCGCCACGCGACTAGGCTAAACGGCCATCCACAATGGCCTCGGCGGCCTCTACGGCGGCTAATAAACCGGTTGGGTCCGCAGCACCTGTGCCCGCGATGTCAAATGCTGTGCCATGGTCCACAGAGGTACGAACAAAGGGAATTCCCAGTGTTGCGGTTGTGGATTGATGGAAATTATGGACCTTGATCGCAATATGGCCTTGGTCGTGATAGAGGGCCAAAACCACATCAAACTCGCCATTAATCGCCCGATTAAATACCGAATCTGCCGGTACCGGACCGGTAACATCAATACCCAGAGTTTGTGCCTGTGCCACTGCGGGTGTTAGTTCCGCAACTTCTTCTTGGCCAAGCAAACCGCCTTCGCCACCATGGGGATTGAGTGCCGCCAGCGCGATGCGCGGTCGCTGCATACCCCAACGTGTCAGTGTGTCATGCATCAACTGCAGCTTATCCAGTACCGTGTCGAAGCGCACATATTCCACAGCCTGGGCCAGCGACTTATGAGTCGATAAATGCACAACCTTTAGCCCAGGGGTCATCAGCATCGTAGCGGTGCGGTTGACACCTGCCAGACGCGCGAGGATCTCTTGATGACCGATGTCATTCACATATCCCGCCGCATGAATGGCCTCTTTGTTGATCGGTGCGGTAACCATCGCCGCTACTTCATTATCCAGACAGCCGGTCGCGGCAAGCTCGATAGAGCGTACCGCCACATCACCACAAGCGGCTTGAACCTGACCAAAACAAAAATCTGCAGGAGCCACTGAATCTGCAGGCTCAAGAATACTGACCGCGGCCGATGCCTCATTAAATGCCTTTATGGTGTCGACGGCAGGCAGTGCTATGCCGAGCGCCTCCGCACTGCGCTGCAAACTCCAGCGCGCCCCGACCAAGACCCATGGATGTCGCGGCTGCGGATTTTTGAGCAAGGTCTTCAGTACCACCTCCGGACCAATACCGGCTGGGTCACCCACGGTAATTGCTATAGGTTTCGACACGATCCCCTCCTGGCAGTTATTGCCGACAATGCTGGCGCTGCTTTGTCTAAACTGTCAACTTATAGTGTACATTTATACAGTATTTTTGTATGTTCTGGAGCCGCGCTGACGCGCCAAGCATCTGCAGTACCGATGCATAGCCTGAACGATTTACTAGAGTCCTTCCATCTTTATGCGGAATGCGAACGCTGCCAGCGCAGTGTGCAGTTGAGCATTGAAAAGCTAATCGAACGCCTCGGCAACGACTTTCCTGTCACTGAGCTAAGAGCAAAACTGCGCTGCACCAGTTGCAACATTCGCGGCCAAGATCTGCGTATCGTTTTTGTGGGCCCGCCAGGAAAGCGAGTGGTATTCCAGTACCGGCGCTGACCGCGCCGGGTTTTATAGAATCTCGGTCGATAACAGCGTCAGTCCAAAGCCCTCAACGCCGACATAGTCGACTTCGCGGCCAGCGATTAAGCGAATCTTACTGACCCCTAAGTCGCGGAGAATTTGCGCACCTACACCGACTTCGAGCCATTCACTACGGCGCTCTTCTTCTTTGCTCTGGGACGCCAGATTTTCATGAGGTACACCGACAAAGCCGGTGCGCAGGTAAATTAGAACGCCACCGCCCAACTTCTGAATTCTATTTTGTGCAGCCTGTAGGACATTTGTGTCGTGATCCCCTTGAGTACCAAAAATATCCTCGACTAACTTTTCACGATGAATCCGCACCGGTACTGATTCCATTGCCGCAATATCGCCAAATACCACAGCAACATGCTCTGCATCTTCAAACTGGGTGCGATAAGCAAATGCCTTGGCGTCGCCAATAGAGGTCTTAACAGCGAATTCGTAACTGCGCTCAACGAGTTTTTCGCGTTGTTGCCGATACGCAATCAAATCCGCAATGGTAATGATTTTGAGCTTGTGGGTTGCCGCGAACTCCACCAACTCTGGCAGGCGCTGAACCGTACCGTTGTCATTAACCAGTTCTGCCAGTAAACCCACTGGCGGTAGCCCCGCTAGGGCAGCCAGATCGGTGCCGGCTTCAGTATGCCCGGAACGCACTAACACCCCGCCCTGACGCGCGACCAAGGGGAAAATATGCCCCGGTCGAACGAAATCATCCGCAGCAACATTGCTAGATGTCAGCGCAACTACCGTTGCCGCACGCTCCTCTGCAGAAATACCCGTGGTAAGGCCTTGCTTATAATCAATGGATACCGTGAACGCGGTACTCATGGGCGCATCGTTGCGGCCAACCATCGGATCGAGATGCAACGCTGTGGCCTGCTCTTGCAGAATCGGCGTGCACAAAATACCACTGGTGTGCCGAATCATGAACGCAACCGCTTCTGGCGTTGCCTTGCTGGCAGCCATAATCAAGTCGCCTTCATTTTCTCGATCATCATCGTCCACCACCACGACCATTTCGCCGTTGCGGATGGCAGTTAAAGCTTCTTCGATGGTGTTAAATTCAGTGGTCACGCTGTTTGTTCCGACAAAATGGGGGCCGAAGGTTAGCACAAGCCGCCGGCTGCAGCTTGCTAAAGAACTAAATCGTGCCGGCTGCTCTGAGTTTGTCTACGTCCGGGGCAGATAAATTCAGAAACTCTGCCAGCACCTCTGCGCTGTGCGCACCTAACCCGGCCACCGACTGAGGCGGCGGTGGTTCACTGTCCTTGAAACGCAGCGGCGTAGAAAAGAGCACCGTATTGCCCAATGATTCCTGTTCATGCCAGTGCAGTGAACCTCGAGCGTGTAAATGCTGATCATTTACCACGTCATGCAGGTCTTGGACCGGCGCACAAATCACACCATGGCGCTGGGCCACCGCAAAAATCTCCGCTTTGTCGTGCTGGCAAGTCCAAGCTTCAATGGTGGCATCTAATTCATCCATATTTTTAGTGCGCAAACTGGCTTTGGCAAAACGCGGATCCGCAGCCAAATCCGGCTGCTGCATGGCAGCACAAAGGTTGCGCCAATGGCCTTCACGAATGCAGATCATTGCAACATGACCATCCCGCGCCCGGTAAACGTTATAGGGCGCAGTAGACAAGCCCGCCTGCCGATTACCCGTACGCGGCCCCTGCTTACCGGAGGCAAAAAACGCTCCTAACTGTGTTGTTAGCGTGGGAAAGACACAGTCCTGCATTGAAATGTCCAGTACCGCGCCAAGCCCCGTTTGTTCCCGTTGATACAGCGCAGAGGTAATACCCGCATAGAGATGGACGCCGCCGAGAAAATCACACAATGCCACCCCCGCTTTCATAGGCGGTCCGTCGTCTACGCCAGTAACGCTCATAATGCCGCTCATGGCCTGCAGAGTAATGTCCATACCTAAATAATCTCGGTGCGGGCCAGAACTGCCATAGCCGGTGCTCGCGGCATAAATGAGGCGCGGATTGAGCGCACGCAAGTCCTCACTGCCAATCCCGTATTCTGCCAACGTGCCCGGGGAAAAATTCTCAACCAGTACATCAACATGCATGACCAGCTGTTTCAGCAACTGTTGGCCTTGTTCACTCTTGATGTTCAAAGTGATGCATTCCTTACCGCCATTGAGCATGGCAAAGGGCTGGCTAACTGAATTTGGATCACCGCGACCTCGCAGCGTCTCACCCTTGGGCGACTCTACTTTGATAACCCGCGCACCAGCCTGGGCCAACAAAAAACCACAGTACGGACCGTTATAGACTTGACCAAAGTCCAGTACCGTAACGCCAGCCAAAGGTTGTGCTACTGCCATTTCCCCCTCCCCGAAAAATTAATAAATTGCTACTCCTCAGCAGAACCACTCCTGCAACCATCAGAGGTTACACCGGAGTACAACGAACCATCTCGCCATTTCAAATGCGAAAGAAATCAAAGCCAGAAAACCCGTCTCCCAGCACCGCTTGACTAGAGCTACCAAGCCAGCCATCAATGAGGCTGGCATAAACCCGGCGAAAATCTACGCTATATGCAGGATTATCCTCTGGCCCCAGCGCACTGAGATCCATAGGTATTCCGTAGTGTCCACCACGAATGGGCTTACCCGCCAACATCATCAGGTTTGCAGTCCCATGGTCGGTGCCCTGGTTGGCATTTTCAGCGGGCCGGCGGCCAAACTCAGAATACAGCAGCACCACGACCTCATCAGCACAGCCTTTGGCATCCAGGTCTCTGACAAACGCGGTTACCGCATCGGATACATAGCTCAACAGCCGTCGATGCAGCGCCGGCTGCTGCACATGGGTATCAAAAGCATTGTTCCTGACAGATACATGATAGAGCTGAGTAGGAAGTCCGGCATCAATACACGCCGCCACCTTGGGCAGGTCGAAGGGCGCAACACCATAATCTGCATCTGCAGCATAAGCCTGCCATGCCGAGCGTATGAGGCTGGACGAGGCCTGGGCACTGTCATGGATGGCATGCAAATAAGCGCGATTAGAGCGCGCATCAAACCCACGCCCCGAGGCGTTGTTTGGTGAAGATTCAGGCACCGACATCCATCGATCGCGTTGGAATTTGTTCGGGTCATCAAATACCACCGGCGTATGAATCTTGCTGTTAACAGCCAAAGACTGATGAGCGCCAATATTCACCAGCATGTTGTCACGACGCTGGTGCGCCAGATTATCCGCAACCCGGCCAAGCCAACCAAATTCATTACCCCGATTCGGCGCACCGGTATGCCAGTACGCCATGGAAGTGAAATGGGAATAGGAAGGCTGGGGATAACCGCAACCGTGAACAATAGCCAGCTGCTGGTCGCGCCACAAAGACTGCAGCCCTACAAGGCCCGGATTGAACCCAAATTCTGCATCCAAGGCCAAAAGGTCTTTGGCGGGAATGCCAAGTGTTGGCCGCAGCCGGTAGTAGTCATCGTTGCGAAAAGGCACCACCGTATTCAAGCCATCATTGCCGCCGGACAGTTCCAGCGCCACTAAAATCGGCTTACGCGCACCCGGATTTTCGCGAACCGACGGTGAGGTAAAGGCCAGCGCGTTGGGCGCGAGGGCAAGACTCAGCGCGCCGGACAATCCTTTGAGTACGGTTCTACGTTTCACGCAACAGTCTCTATCAACGTACTTCTCCCCAACCTAACCCAACTGATAATCCGGCAGGCTCAACATTTTATGCAGCAACCGACGCAGCGGCGACTCAAGATAGCTGCGGGCTGCTGGTATGTCCTCACCTGCTAAGTCCGCAGCCAGAGAGCGCGCTAAATCTTGCAACACCTCAGGCGCCAGTTCGACACTGAAATATTTGTTATGCAAATACGCCACCACCTCCTCTGGCGTCTTTAGCCCTGCAGCCAGCACCTCGTCACTTAGCCGAACGCGTGCCGGCGCGCGCAAGATCGGTTTAACCCGCTCTATGGCCATCTGCCAGCCACGCATGCTGCCAATTCGGGTATTAAAGTCTTCATCACGATCCGCCAAGGCATTAGATTGAGCCATCACGCCACCTTGCTGTACCGCGGTAGGACGCGTAGCGGCACTGATGCTCATACCCTGGCGCAAGCGCTCCTGCACTTTGGCCACCTCAGGGGTGTACACCGGAAACCGGTCAGGCGGCACGAAATTCATATCCGGGAACAGTACGTCCAGCACAAAATTGCCGCGCTCATAAAGCAATGAGGGCGTAATCCAACTTCTACCATGAGACCACCCAGCAACCGTGGGCGGATGCAATAACCTTTGACCTATGCCCTGTGTGGCTTGGTTAAAGTCTGGCACGCCAGGAATACGCTCAAGACCCAGTTGTTTATAGGTCGATACCACCAGTTCCACGGGGCCCTTTATGCGCCCACCCCGGTGTCGGTAAAACTCTTCCGAGAGCAGTAGCACCTGTAAAAAGTCGCCAATGTGATAATTTTTTTGCCGCAGCAACTGCCCCAACTGTTTAGCCCCAGCGTCAGACAGTTCGGTGTGTACAAAAAAACGATAAATTTTTGCGGCTATAAATTCGCTGGCAATAGGTTGCTGCAAAATGAGGTCGATGATGTCCACGCCGTTGAAGGCGCCCACTGAGCCTAAGAATTGTTTACTTGCATCGTCATGCAACTGCGGATCAACAAAGAAAGATAAATCGTCGACCGACCAGCCGGTAAAGGCCCGCGCCGCCTCGCGGACATCCGCCTCGCTATAGTTGCCCACACCCATGGTGAACAACTCCATCACCTCCCGCGCGAAATTCTCATTCGGTGAATCCTTGGTGTTCACCCCAGCATCGAGAAACACCAGCATGGCCGGATCCTGGGCGACCCCAATGAGCAGTTCACGAAACGACCCCAAACCGGCACGCTGAAACAATTCCAACTGCTTGAGCATCTTGCGGTAATCGCGCACCTTGTCTTCGTTAGCAGCGAAGTGGCCGTGCCAGAACAGCGCCATCTTCTCCGTCAGCGGATAAGGCTGGCGCAACATTCTATTCGCCCACCAATAAGCGACCCGATCTGTCTCCAGACGGCTGGCGCGCAGCCAATAAAAGAATTTGTCCACCACCGGCTGGAGCGGACGGTTGCCGCCGGGTTTTACCGTTATACCCAGAGCCGAACCCGTTTGTTTAGCAAGCCGAGTGGTGGCCGGACGACTGGCAGGAAATGGATCCAAACCTGCGTCAAAGATCCCCGAGTGATCAAATTGTGCAAGTTCCTCAGGAGGGCGCGATGTTAGAAAGGCATTTACCGCGGCTTTAGGCCCAAGTCTTACTAGGGCAGCTAATTCCTCTGCACTCGCACCAAACCCGGCTCGAGAAGCCAGATGCCGCGCTTTGTCTAGATCCCACTGGGCAGACTGAATCGGCGACAGATTAAGAGGCTCAGCCACAGCCCCAGTGCCTTGAACCAGCCAGAGCAAAGCCACAACCACCGCTCGTCTCACCTACTACCCCCTATTTCTAAGCTTCCATTAGTACCCATTAGCACCGAGCCAATAACATTAACCAAAGATTGCAGGATATTCGGCAAGCTGAAAAGACCTATGGAATCCCGAAAAGGATCGGCTGGGGCGCAGAGGTGTTGGAGCGGGAGCAGAATCGCGTGCCCGGTGTCTGTATTTCAAAAACTCTCACACTGAGCCTGCGCCGAAAAAGGGGCGAGCAAAAGGCTAATAGGTTCGTTCTTTACTGGTTGTTTGAGCTTGTCTTGCGCACCAATCGCCCTGGCAGAAAGTCAGTCGCTTCGCCATCTATGTAAGTCGGCTGTCCATTCACCATGGTCATTAGATAACCGTCAGCGCGCTGCTGGAGTCGCGCGCCGCCCGCTGGCAAATCGTTGATCATTTCTGGCAAGCGTACATTCAAGTTATCGAAGTCGATAATGTTCAAATCAGCACGCATGCCCGGCTCAAGGGTACCTCGGTCGATCAGATCCACAGCCCGTGCAGTATCTCTGGCCTGACACTTGATAAGCGTCGGCAGATCAATACCCTCGCCTCGGCTACGATCTCGACCCCAATGCGTAAGCAATGATGTGATAAAGCTCGCATCGCAGATGGTGCCGACATGGGCGCCACCATCACCCAAGCCCATCACAGTATCTTTATGCAGGATCATGTCGCGACAACAGTCGAGGTTATTCTCCGCGTAGTTGGCAAATGGCGTATAAAGCAAAGCCTTTCCGTCATTCTGTAGCAGAGTGTCATATACGTAGGACCAGGGATCTATTCCGCGAGCCGTAGCTTGAGCGTGCAATGAATCATTGGGGTCTGGTTCGTAGTTAGGTGGATCAGTCATCAGCCAAATCTTTCGGCCCTCATCCATCAGTCGGAACAAACGCTGGAATCCGTGCCCCGTCGGTTCGGCCAAGACGCGTGCCTTGCGGCCGGGGTCGCGCAATGAGGCGATACGCTCCGCAAGTCCCAAGCCCGCAACCTCGGTAAAAGAAGGGCGCGTGGTGAACGGCGATAAGGTTGTGGTCAGACCCAGTAAGATCCCTATTGGCCGAGGAGCCACCTGCCCGCGCATTTCGTAACCTGCATCGCTGGCGCCTTCGATTTTTTTCAACACCTTGCGCCAGCCATGATCACTGATGCCCTGCGCCAGCGAAATCGACATAGGTCTATCGGCAGCTTTTACCATCGATTTCAGTAAATCAAACTCCGTGTCCAAATCATCGAAGTCCGAAATCATCTCCATCACGCCGTAACCCGCACGTTGTAGGGCCGTGGCCATGCCAACCAATTCATCATATTCCGCCTGCAAGGTTGGCGTAGGCGCGCCCTTTGAGCTGCGATGATTTAGTGTTCGAGAACTGGTAAAACCCATCGCACCAGCGCGCATCGCTTGCTCAGTCAAGCGGCGCATTTCAGCAACGTCCTCAGCCGTTGCCGGCTCGCGATCCGCACCCCGCTGCCCCATGACATAGACTCGCAGCGCGGCGTGGGGTAGCTGGGCACAGATGTCCATATCAAAATGCCGCTTGGACAAGTAGTCGAGGTAATCAGGAAACGATTCCCACTCCCAGCTGAGACCCTCGCTAAGGGCGACACCAGGAATATCCTCAACCCCCTCCATCAGTTCAATAAGGAGATCGTGGTCGGTAGCTCGGACCGGCGCGAAACCCACCCCGCAGTTACCCATGACCACTGAAGTCACGCCGTGGTGACTGGAGGGCGACATACGATTTGACCAGGTTGCCTGTCCGTCGTAGTGGGTATGGATGTCAACAAACCCGGGAGTCACTAGGGCACCGTCTGCACTCACTTCTTGGGCACCACGACCGGTGAGCTTGCCCACCTCAACAATGATTCCGTCTTTTACGGCGACATCAGCCGTCATGGCTGGTCGACCAGTGCCGTCGATAACAGAACCCGATCGAATCACCAAATCATATTGCGACATGCCCCAGCTCCCCTATTGTCCTGTGGTCATCCTGACAACCAAATTTCGGTCAGTAACTCATGATGCGAATGTTCTATCACAGATAACCGTTCCAAAAAACGACTTGCAGAGCATAGCGCTGTCTTGAACTTCTTAGCAGAAACTTCTGAACCGGGGGTAACTAAAAGTATTAGCTTTATTTGGACTAGCTATGAGGAATGGCGCACCCGGCATGGTCCATTCCAAGCATTCATAGTGTTTCAAGGGATGTCAAAACAAGCAGAATTGCCGCATTTTCATTGATGATTTGATGCCT
>CAJXAC010000069.1 GCA_913050035.1 uncultured Gammaproteobacteria bacterium
AGATCCTTGTGGGAAAGTGCTATTGGCCGTCGGGTACTGCAAGGGCAGCAGTCTGAATTAGCAACTCAGGTACGTCGCTTGCACGGCAATTCAGCGCTTTGGGTCGGCGAGACTTTCGGACCTGCGCAGCTACTCAAGCAATGTATGGTTCGCGATGCGGTGTTTCTGCATTCGGATATTCAGCGTAACACCACTGCAGATGCAGGGCTGGCAACAGCTTCGAGGGTGGCTGCCCCGCTTGTACAGGGCCAGCTTGAGGCTTTACCGTTTGCCAAACATCAGTTTGACGGTCTCGTTTTACATCACGCGCTGGAGTCTGTTGCTGATCCTCGCGCCGGTTTGCGCGAGGCTGCCCGTGTTCTCGCGCCCGGAGGGCGAATTGTTATCGTAGGATTCAATCCTTTTAGTCTTTTCGGGTTGCGTTGGGGCTACGCAAAATTGCGCCCCGACCCTTTAAGTGAGCGGCACTTGGTAAATCCGCTCCGTTTGTTTGACTGGCTAGAACTTCTAGGCTTTGCGCTCGACGCAGAGCCTAGATATTTTGACTATCGGCCGCCATTTGCAACGCCTCGAGGGTTGGCATCAGCATCAGCGTGGATCCAAAGCTGGCCCATTGCTCGGCCCTCGATGGGGTTCATGCAGCGATTGCCGTTAGGTGGTTTGCTGATCGTGAGTGCAACTAAACGGGCGCTGCCACTGTCCCTGATGCGTTCAAAGGCGCGCTCGCGGCGGGCGTTAGCGCCTGCTGGATACTCTAAAGTTACAGATTTTCGGTTAGTGGCGAAGGATAGAAATTGATGCCAGAGGTAGAGATCTTCACGGATGGTGCTTGTCGCGGTAATCCTGGGCCAGGAGGGTGGGCTGCGTTATTGCGGAGCCAGGGAGTCGAAAAGATGTTCTCTGGAGCCGAGCAGGAAACAACTAATAACCAGATGGAGCTTATGGCCGCAATTCAGGGGCTTGAGGCTCTCAAGCGCGCATCCTCAGTGGTGTTAACGACAGACTCACAATACGTTCGCCAAGGCATAACGCAATGGATCCATGGATGGAAACGTAACGGTTGGAAAACGTCGCAGAAACAACCGGTGAAGAATAAGGTGCTCTGGCAGCGACTCGACGTTGCGGTCGCAAAGCATCAGGTCGAGTGGCATTGGGTAAAGGGGCATAGTGGCCATGAGGAAAACGAGCGTGTGGATATGGCAGCAAACGATGCAATAGATGTTATGCAGGCCCAGACATGAGACAGGTTGTTCTTGATACTGAAACCACTGGGCTTGAAACCGAACGTGGGCACCGGATTATTGAAATTGGTGCAGTGGAGTTAGTTGATCGTCGTCTGACTGGCAGGCGCTTTCATAAATACGTTAATCCGCAGAGAGACATCGACGAGGGCGCGCAGGAGGTCCACGGCATTAGCGCTGACTTTCTTGAGGATAAACCTCGTATTGCGGATATTTGGCCAGAATTTCTGGAATTTATTAGTGATGCAGAGTTAGTCATCCATAACGCGCCATTCGATGTCGGGTTTTTGAATGCAGAAATTCGCCACATATTAGCCGACGGCGTAGAAACACCCGACAGCATTGAAAAAATATGCCAGGTAACAGACTCCTTAGCGTTAGCTCGGCACAAGCATCCTGGCCAGAAAAATAATCTCGACGCGCTGTGTCGGCGTTATATGGTCGACAATTCTCAGCGTCAGTTACACGGGGCACTGCTCGACGCAGAAATCCTTGCGGATGTCTTTCTGTTGATGACCGGTGGACAGACCCAGCTATTTGGCGCTAGCGATGATCAAGACAAAGGGACTAAAGCTCGGGGAGGCGAACAGCAGCTTCAGCCGGTTGAGGCGTCTGGACTGCAGGTGATTCGAGCCGATCCCGAGGAACTCCAAGCCCATGAGCAGTTTGTCACGCTATTAGCTGAAAAGAGCGGAGCGACGCCAATATGGCGGCAAATTGGGTCGCCCGCTGCTGCAAACTCTGACGAGTAATTTTGCCTGAAGCTACAGGAAGTAGTGCACGCAAACCCAGCCAGTTATGCCCATTACTACCGTATAGGGGAGTGCCATGGTCACCATGCGCATATAGCTGAGTCGAATCAGCGGAGCGATTGATGAGGTCAGCAGAAATAAGAAGGCTGCCTGACCGTTAGGTGTGGCAACACTGGGAATATTTGTTCCGGTATTGATGGCTACTGCCAGTAGATCAAATTGTTGACGGCTCAAAATACCGTTGTCGAAAGCGGCCTTAACTTCGCCGATGTAGACTGTCGCGACAAAAACGTTGTCGCTGATTGCGGACAGCACACCGTTAGCGATATAGAACATACCAGGCTGCATGTCTTCTGGCAGTGACAGTACATAGCCGATCACTGGTGAGAACAGGTGTTGGTCGTGAATAACGCCGACAACCCCAAAAAACACCACCAATAGCGCTGTAAAGGGCAAGGCTTCCTCAAAAGCGTGTCCGAGCTTGTGTTCCTCGATGACCCCATTGAAGGCCGTTTGCAGGACGATGATTGTCAGTCCGATAAGGCCTACCTCAGCGACATGAAAGGCGAGCGCAAATACAAGAAACAGCGCGGCAACCGCTTGCACAACTAGCCTGGCGTTGTCTTGGGCCGTGCGAATGGATGCTTCGTGGGCGTCGAATTCCATCAAGATCTCGCGAACTCGTTCGGGTAATTGAGCACCGTAGTCAAAAATCTTAACTTGTTCCAACAAGACACAGGTGGTCAGGCCAGCAACTAGCACGGGCATAGTGACCGGTGACATGCGCCAGAAAAACTCCATAAAGTCCCAGCCTGTATAGCTGGCGATTAGAAGATTTTGCGGCTCGCCAACGGTGGTGCAGACACCGCCCAGCGCGGTGCCGATGGCAGCATGCATAAGTAAGTTACGTAGAAACCGCCGAAACTTTTCCAGTTCCTCTTGCCGCTCTTCGAGGATGCTACTGTCCTCAGAGTGGGTGTGTTCATCATTAAAGTGTTTGCCCGAGGCGACTCTGTGATAAACCGAATAGAAGCCGACGGCAACGCTGATGACCACGGCCGTTACAGTCAGGGCATCTAAGAATGCGGATAAAACCGCGGAAATAAGACAAAACAGAAACGAAATGAGTGTTTTAGACCGTACCGACAGCAAAATTTTCGTAAAGGTGAAGAGCAGTAATTCCTTCATGAAATATATGCCAGCGACCATAAAGATCAGTAACAAGATCACTGGAAATGCCGCTTCGACCTCATGTAAAACCGTGGTGGGATTGGTCATGCCCAATACGATGCCCTCAAATGCGAGCAGTCCACCGGGCTGCAGCGGGTAGCATTTCAACGCCATCGCTAGGGTAAAAATGAATTCGAGAACCAATACCCATCCGGCGATGTATGGCCCTGCAATAAGCAGCAAGATCGGATTGAGCAGCAAAAAGGCGACGATAGTTTTCTTGTACCAATCGGGCGCATGGCCAAGAAAATTCTGCGTGAAAGAACTTAGGGAAAGGCCTTGCATATATACACCTTAGTTATTTTTGATTGATGGAAGGTTCAGGTGACTTTTGAGTTTTTACTCTTCGCGTCTATTTGCGTCTATTTGCGTCTATTTGCGTCTATTCGCAGTATCTACCCGGCAGCAAGGCTGAGCCCCATGCTGCCGATCACCGTATTCGCCTATGTGGTAAAGATAGCTTGCATTGAGGCTACGCTTCAACCGTAAGTCGCGAGGTTTGTGAATCTGGTTTGGCTGCAGAAGTATGCTATGTTTTTAACTTCGAATAACAAAAAGTGAACAGCAGATGTGGCCAAACGAACCGGATGAATTTGTTCCTAATCATGAGATGTCAGCTGCAGACGACAGCGGTGATGCATGGTACTTCGCATTTATCGGATCAGAGTTGGTCTGCAAGAGTCACCAAGGTACGCCCGAACCCATAACTGCCGACGACTTTCGCTGGTTGGACTTGGAGATTGGCAGTAAACATTTCTTGGGTCATTACACTAACCGCCCGTGTTTTGCTTTGCGTGTGAAGGGGCAGGTGCCGGAAGGTTTTGTGGCTGTGGGTCTGCGCGGCCTATTGGGTCGGACAGTCCAATCATTATTTTACCTTGCAGGGCGGGCGCTGCAGATTGTCGAGTGGTCGGAAAATCACCAGTTCTGCGGTCGTTGTGGCAGCCCAACTCAAGATCATAAGAGTGATCGAGCCAAGGTCGGTAGTTGTGGTCTTATCAGCTACCCGAGACTGTCGCCGAGCATTATCGTGCTCATCACCCGCGGTGATGAGATGCTACTGGCACGCAATGCCAACTGGCCGAATGGCATGTACAGCACCTTGGCGGGCTTTGTTGAGGCCGGCGAATCCATCGAGCAAACCGTGCATCGAGAAGTTTTTGAGGAGGTAGGTTTAAGGGTCGAAAACCTGCGCTATTTTGGCTCCCAGAGCTGGCCATTTCCGAATTCGCTGATGCTTGGCTTCCATGCCGAATACAAATCTGGCGATATCGTATGTCAGCCTGGAGAGATTGCTGATGCCCAGTGGTTTACCCGCGACACGCTGCCGCAGACGCCGCCCAAGACGGCAATATCTGGATGGCTAATTGAGGAGTTCATCCAACAGCTCGCATCCTAGGCGTGGGACGGACGGAAAGCTGCCATGGCATGGAAGACCCAAATTAGATGGCCGCTGGCGCGGAATTGACTCTGCATAAAGGCGTTGACCGGGTCAGCCTTGCCGCTTAACAACTCGCGCGCGAGAGACTCGCTGTGAAAATATAGAGTCATCTCCACCGGGTCATTACTGTCCAGTTCTAACTGGCTCTCGCGCACGGCAAATTGAATTCCGCCATCGCCCCAGTCGAAGCGGATACAGGCATCCAGGCCGGTGTTGTGGTCGGGGTTGAAGTGCTTGGCGAGAAAGTCGTGCATATCGTAGCTTGGACTTTGGAGCGTCGATTGTACTGAATCGCTGCAGGTAAGCGAGCGTAATTGCAGAACGCTGGACGAGAGAACCCTGCACTCTATAAAGTACGCGACCTTAACTCGACGCCATTTTGGAAAGCGCTATGGATTATATATTCGACTATCTGATGTTTTTGGCCCAGGCGGTCACCGTGGTAGTGGCGATCATTGTGGTTGTGTCATTTGCTGCTGGCGCAAAGATGCGGCAGCAGGGGGGCGATCAAGGCTATTTGACGGTTACCAAAATTAATGAGCGGCTGCGCAATCTTCGCTATGTGATGGAAGATGCATTGCTAACACCTCAAGAAGCAAAGCGGCGCCACAAATCCGAGCAGAAGTCGCAGAAAGTGACCGACAAAGAGAACGCTGCGAAGGCCAAGAAGGCGGCTAAAAGTGCCCCTCAGGAAGGCGTCGAAAGCGACGCGCCCGGGCGAGTTTTTGTGGTGCGTTTTGAAGGCGATGTTGCGGCATCGGATGTTGATAATTTTCGCCTAGAAATTAGCGCCATACTGACCATGGCGGACAGTAACGACGAAGTTGTGATCTGTTTGGAAAGCCCAGGGGGCATGGTTCACAGCTATGGTCTGGCCGCTTCCCAAATGATGCGCGTCCGTAATAAGGGCATACCGTTGACTGCAGTGGTCGATAAAGTCGCGGCAAGTGGAGGTTATCTAATGGCAGCGGTGGCGAATAAAATCGTCGCTGCGCCGTTTGCGGTAGTGGGATCGATTGGTGTGGTGGCTCAAGTGCCCAATGTGCATCGCCTGTTGAAGAAAAATGATGTTGATGTCGAGGTTCTCACCGCGGGTAAATACAAGCGTACGCTCACGTTTTTAGGGGAGAATACCGAGGAGGGACGTGAGAAATTTCAACAAGAGCTTGAAGACATACACGCGTTATTTCAGGAATTTGTTGTCGATAATCGCCCGGAAATGGACATAGCCACGGTAGCCACCGGCGAAGCTTGGTACGGTTCTAGGGCGTTGGAGCTGAACCTAGTAGACAGTTTGGCAACCAGTGATGAATATCTTATGGCGGCCTGCGCAGACAAGGACGTTTTTCAAGTCGCCTGGAAGCAAAACAGTAAGCCTATCGAGCGACTCTTAGGTAAGGCCAGTGGCATCCTCGATCGAGTCACGCATTTGCTGGAATTTACGCGGCGCTCATAACGTGCGTGCCGCTTACATTTTTATGAATCATAACTGAGAGGGAGTAGCCAATGTCGTTTAGAGCGTTTCAAGTAGAGAAAACCGATACTGGATTTGTGCGCAGCGTTGTTGATCGCGAGGTCGATCAATTGCCCCCTGGTGAGTTGCTTATTGATGTTCATTATTCCTCGTTGAATTACAAAGACGCATTGTCAGCTACCGGTAATCCTGGAGTTACGCGTGTATTCCCGCATACCCCGGGCATCGACGCTGCAGGAGTAGTACTGAGCAGTAATGACAGCGCCTTTGCAGAGGGAGACCAAGTCATTGTAATTGGCTTTGACCTCGGCATGGGCACAGCGGGTGGCTTCGCGCAAAGAATCCGCGTACCCGCGGGTTGGGCGGTAAAGATGCCGGAAGGTCTCGATGCGCGTACAAGTATGCGCATTGGTACCGCTGGATTTACTGCTGCTGAGTGTGTGCAGAAACTTGAACAGAGTGGAATGACACCAGCGTCTGGTCCGGTGCTGGTTACCGGGGCGACAGGTGGAGTAGGCTCTGTCGCGGTGAAGCTGCTAGCCAGCCTCGGTTATGAGGTAGTTGCGGTAACGGGCAAGGCGGACAAGCACGAGTTTTTGCGTAGTTTAGGCGCGGTTGAGTTTATGACTCGCGAGGAAGCGGCTGAGGGTGCTGAAAAGCCATTGTTGGCTGAACGTTGGGGCGGTGTAGTGGATACCGTGGGCGGTGATATTTTGTTCAACGCGGTAAAAAGCCTTCGTTATGGCTGTAGCGTCGCGGCCTGTGGATTGGTGGCCGCTCCTAATTTCGCAGCCTCTGTACTGCCGTTTATTTTGCGCCACGTGAACTTGCTCGGCATTGATTCGGTGCAACTGCCGATAACGGAAAAAGCGGCTATTTGGTCGCGTTTAGCAACAGATTGGAATGTCGATTTAGCCGATCTGGAGGAAACGCTGACGTTGAGCAAATTATCCGATGCTATTGATCGAATATTGGCAGGACAAATGGTGGGGCGAGGCGTCGTTGATTTGTCCATTGAGGATTAGTCTCGGCGTAGACTTGCAGTTGCCGCGATTGGACTAGGGTAGCGAGAGACCACCCAATAGCTGTTGATGACCATGGTAAGCACTGTAGCGGTTTGTAATACCGCTGCTGCGGCTTCACCGAGCAGGGCATTACCAACTGCGATATAACTCAATAGGAGGGCGAACTCTGAACCTTGGCCAAGCCGAGCCCCAACCTCTTTAGCTGTGCTCGGGGGCTCGCCTTGGATCTTTAACAGCACCCCAAATACCAGAGGTTTTGCCACGACTACGATGACACTGGTGACCAAGATCGGTAACCACAGGGTGCTGATTAAGCTGGTATTTAAATCCGCGCCAACAGAAAAGAAAAACATAATCAGGAAAAAGTCCCGTAATGGCCGCAAATGCTCTGCAATGTATTTAGCGATTGGGCTGGTTGCGAGGCTCACGCCCGCGGTAAATGCGCCGATTTCGAACGACAGATTGAGACTGTGGGACAGGCTTGCTAGCCCTAAGCACCAAGCTATAGCGATTAAGAAAATATACTCATGAAAGGCATCAAATTGTCGTATCAGCGGCAACAGCACGAAGCGCACGCCAGCGAATGCGCATAGCCCTAATACGGGCAACGCAAGTAAAATTACGCCGAGATTTTGCATCAGCGCAGATAATTCAGGCGTAAATTCGCTGACCACTACGATGGCGATGATGGCCAATAGATCTTGGATTAACAGCAAACTGATCACCAGTTGGCCAATGTGCCGATGGTGTAATGCTGTAGTCGGCAGCAGCTTTAAGCCAAGAATCGTGCTGGAGAAAGTCAGCGCCAAGCCAACCACAATGGCTTCAGTAACGGCAAAGTCAAAAAGCAGCATTATGCCTGCGCCCAGCACAAAAAATGCCAGGGTTGTCCCAAGTGCTGTAAGCATGGATTCGCCCACCATGTTGCGTAATTTGCTGGGCTGCAGATCGAGACCGACTAAGAAAAGTAAGAACATTATGCCGATTTCGGCAATTTCGCTGAGATGCCTGTCATCGTTGATCAGTGCAAATCCGTGAGGACCGATTACGCAGCCCAGCACAATGTAGGCCACTAACATTGGCTGCCTAGTGTATAGGCTCAGTGTCGCGAGCACGGCGGCGCCGCTGAATATTATGAAAAACGAATCAATAAGGTTAGGGTGTGCCATGGCTTTAGCATAGCAGCTACAGCGCTGCGCGTGCGGGGACTAAGTCATCTTAACAGTGCAGGCAATGGGTCCATTACTGAGCCCTGATAGAAGTTGCTATAGGGGGCTAGTAGTTGCAGGGCGATTGCGGGATCACGTTCAGCTGGAAGTTCAAAACTGCTGAAGCCACAGCGCAGCAGGAAGTGCAGCAGATCCTCATGCACAGCGCCGACAGCACGAAGATCGCCTGCATAACCGATGCGTTGTCGCAGCAATGCGGCCAATGACAGCCCGCGCCCGTCTGTAAGGGCAGGAAAGTCTACGGCAATCAAGCTTGCGCTTGCCCATGCCGTTTCTGGTTCCACGTCAACAGCAAGTTTCAGTGCGCTGCCGGTGCTAAAGGACTCAGCGGGGCTCCAATCAGTAGGTTGACTGTCGGTTATCTGCCATACGCCGTCCTGTTGTTTAAGCAGCTGTGTCATGCGCGTCGCTCCTTAGGCTGACTTTGAAAGGTTGGATGCCAACTCGGCGAAAGCAGGCGAGGAAACTTTCGTCCTGATGGCGTAATGACAGGTGGATGTTAATAATATTGTCGATAACTGTAGGCACCTGATCGCGCGACACAGAGGGGCCAATAATTTGCCCTAAGGATGCTGATTCGCCCGAGTGTCCAGCGTGGCCGCCTAGGGAAATTTGGTAGAATTCCTGGCCTTTCTTGTCTACGCCCAAAATGCCGATGTGGCCGACATGGTGATGTCCGCAGGCGTTCATGCAGCCAGAAATATTCAGATCCAGATCGCCCAAGTCGTGTAGGAAATCGGCATCGTCCAATCGTCGTTGAATCGCTTCAGCTATTGGGATGGATTTGGCATTTGCCAAAGAGCAAAAATCGCCCCCCGGACAGCAGATAACGTCGGTTATCAATCCTGCGTTAGCCGTGGCTAGGTCATGATCGCTGGCGAGTTGCCATAGCTGGAATAAGTCCTGCTGACGAATATGCGGCAGTGCGAAATTCTGTTCGTGGCTGATGCGGACTTCACTGCAGCCGAATTGATCAGCCCAGTCGGCGACCGCCTGCATTTGCTCTGCGCTGACATCGCCGGGTGGTATACCAGGGGCTTTGGTAGACAAAATAATATTGGCATAACCTTCACATTGATGGGCACTGACGTTGCGCTCGATCCAGCGACTGAATTCCGGATGGGTGAGGCGTTGCTCATCAAGACTAAAGTCTGGATCATCTATAGCCGGTAGTGTTGGGATTTGAAAGAAACCCTGCATCTTCGTTATCGCAGCATCGGCGAGAGGCTCGCTTTCTTTGATAACCTGTTGCCATTCCTCGTCAACGCGTTGAGTAAAGGCTTCTGCGCCCAGCGCGCGCAGCAAAATTTTTATCCGGGCTTTGTATTTGTTGTCACGCCGACCATAGCGGTTGTATACACGCAGGATGGCGTGAAGGTAGGTAAGCAGATGATGCGCAGGCAAGCCTTCGCGAATGGTTGTGCCGATAACGGGTGTTCTGCCTAGTCCGCCGCCGACAATGACATCAAATACCGGCTGTTGTGCGACTTCGTATACACGCAATCCAATATCATGTACGTCAATTGCCGCGCGATCTACTTTGCCGCCGCTCACCGCAATTTTAAACTTGCGTGGCAGCCACTCGAACTCAGGATGTAGTGTCGACCACTGACGTATCAATTCGCAGTAGGGGCGGGGGTCGATGGATTCGTCAGCCGCTGCACCCGCAAAGTGGTCCGTGGTGACATTGCGGATACAACTGCCGCTGGTTTGAATTGCGTGCATGTTGACCGTGGCGAGCTGCTCCAAAATATCTGGCACATCGGCAATCTCAGGCCAGTTGAATTGCATATTCTGGCGAGTGCTT
Organism: uncultured Gammaproteobacteria bacterium; assembly: GCA_913050035.1. Taxonomy (GTDB): domain Bacteria; phylum Pseudomonadota; class Gammaproteobacteria; order Pseudomonadales; family Azotimanducaceae; genus UBA4421. The sequence continues at coordinate 10,200 of CAJXAC010000069.1, forward strand.
AAGTGGCCATAACCGCGGTCATAGGTATTAGCGATTGATGCTAGCGCGCGCAGTTGCTTGCTTGACAGCGTGCCATAGGGAATAGCCACTCTCAGCATTGGCGCTAAACGTTGTATGTAGAGTCCATTGCGCAGACGCAACTGGAGAAATTCGTCTTCGCTGAGGGCGCCGTTTAGATAGCGTTGCGTCTGATCACGATAGTGAGCAACGCGCTCGTTAACAAACTGGCGATCAAAGTCGTTGTATTGATACATGGCTATCCATCGGTAATAGCGGGGTGTCTTAGGGGATATTTGCAATCCCATTTGTGTAGCGGCGAGACCTTAGCAGTGGCCATTTTCGGCAACAACTGACGGAAAGTTATATGTATATTCTTCTGTGACATTTACGATATAGGTCGAGCGCCGCAGCTAATTTATGCAAGGCCTAGTGGTTGCGATTGTTGGTTATCAAACACTCTAAGGTTGAGATCGAACAGCGTCCGCCTATAATGCGCAGCGCAACATTCCTTCGGAGCTACCATGACCGAGACCACGCCAGAGAACGAAACCAAGCCGCAGCAGGACAGTAACGACAGCAAAGTCGACACGGTTGCGATCGCAGTAATTTTCACTGCGGCGGTATTAATGGCGGCGCACCTGATTTCAGGGTTTACCATCGATCTGTAGGACCCATGTATACGCTGGGCCTAGGGCCAGCGTGACCAGCTAAGCTGATCGGCCTGGGAGGTCAGCTCACCAGGTTAGGGGTCAGCAGGCGGCGCGCTTCTTCCACACTGACTTGCTTGCGCTCGGCGTAACTCTGCAGCTGATCTTCATCAATTTTGCCAACGCCAAAATAGCGGCTCTCCGGATGCGAGAAGTACCACCCGCTGACTGCGGCGGCGGGTGTCATCGCGTAACTCTCTGTTAACGCTATATCTGTTCTAGCTGTGGCGTCTAATAATCGGAACAAGATTTCTTTCTCACTATGCTCTGGGCAAGCCGGATATCCTGGAGCCGGTCGTATCCCCTGGTAGCGCTCTTTTATCAGCGCATCAGAATCAAGGTTTTCGTCTTCAGCATAGCCCCAGTATTGTTGCCTCACCTGCGCATGTAGATATTCTGCGAAGGCTTCAGCAAGTCGATCTGCCAGCGCTTTAATCATGATCTTGGTGTAATCATCGTCGCCGAAATCGGCAAGGATAGCGTCGATATTTTTGCCCGCTGTAACCGCGAACCCACCGATATAGTCGGCTATACCGGTGGGCGCAACAAAATCTGCCAGACAATAGTTGGGGCTTAAATCGTCTGGCTTGGGCGCTTGTTGGCGTAAGTGGTGTAATTGCGCCAGAGCCTGTGTTCGGGACTCGTCGGTGAACAGTGAGATATCATCGCTGCCGGACTTATTCGCCGGCCAAAATCCGTACACTCCGGCCGCGGCTAAACGGCCGTCCTCTATAAGCCATTGCAGCCGCGACTGTGCATCTGCAAACAGCTGAGTCGCCGCTTCGCCAACCACTTCGTCTTCAAGAATTGCCGGATAGCGTCCTGCCAGTTCCCAAGTCATAAAAAATGGCGTCCAGTCGATGTAAGGCACCAGCTCTGTAAGGGATGGCATCACAGTGTGTACACCTAAATTGGCCGGAACTGGCGGCTGATAGCTGGACCAGTCGAGGGCCGCCGCATTCGCTTGGGCATCGCTCAAAGCGAGGAATGCGCGTTTCTCCCGTCGTGCTTCTACGCGATTTCGAATCAACGCATATTCCTCGCGAATTTCTTTGGCGTAGCTCTGGTACTGCTGTTCTTCAGCCAACAAACTGGCGGTCACGTTCACTGCCCGCGACGCATCAGAGACGTAGACGGTTGCGCGGTTGTCGTACTCAGGGGCAATTTTTGCAGCCGTATGCGCCTTACTGGTTGTAGCGCCGCCGATCAGTAGCGGTATTTTCAGTCCGCGTCGCTGCATCTCATTTGCGATATGCACCATTTCGTCTAAGGAGGGCGTAATAAGGCCTGAAAGTCCGACGACGTTGGCTTCGCAGTCAATGGCGGTTTGAATGATCTTATCCGCCGGCACCATCACGCCTAGATCGATGACCTCGTAGTTGTTGCATTGCAAAACCACGCCAACGATATTTTTGCCGATGTCATGCACATCGCCTTTTACCGTAGCCAGCACAATTTTGCCTTTGGCGGACCGTTCCCGATCTGGACTACGCCGCTTTTCTTCTTCGATAAATGGCACCAGATGGCCAACGGCTTGCTTCATGACGCGGGCGCTTTTGACCACTTGGGGCAGGAACATTTTGCCGCTACCAAACAAGTCGCCGACAACACCCATGCCATCCATGAGCGGCCCTTCGATAACCTCCAACGGGTGATCTGCCAACTGCCGAGCTTCTTCAGTGTCGGCGACGACAAAATCACCGATGCCTTTCACCAAGGCATGGCTTAGCCGTGCATGCACGTCGAGTTCGCGCCACGCTTCCTGAGTCTGTTCGCCAGATTTTTTATCTGTGGTATCAACCAGATTTTGCGCCATGTCTAATAGGCGCTCGGTTGCGTCCTCTCGACGATTCAATACCAGATCTTCGACGGCTTCTCGTAGGGTGCCGGGCAGTTCCTCGTAGATTCCCAGTTGGCCCGCATTGACTATGCCCATGGTCAAGCCGGCTTGCACGGCGTGATAGAGAAATACCGTGTGAATGGCTTCGCGAACTAGATTATTACCGCGAAACGCGAAAGATACGTTGCTTAGACCTCCGGAGGTACTTGCACCGGGTAAATTTTGGTGAATCCAGCGTACCGCTTCGATGAAGTCTACGGCGTAATTTCGGTGCTCGTCGATGCCGGTGCCAATGGCGAAAATATTCGCATCAAAAATAATATCGGTGGCCGGTACGCCGACATGTTCGGTGAGTATCCGGTAGCTGCGTTCGCAGATTTCAACCTTGCGTGCTTGGGTATCGGCTTGGCCATCTTCATCGAATGCCATCACTACCATCGCAGCGCCATACTCGACACACTTATTCGCAGCAGCAATAAACGCTTCTTCGCCTTCTTTAAGACTGATGGAGTTGACGATGGCTTTGCCTTGGACACATTTTAGTCCGGCTTCGATGATGTCCCACTTGCTGGAGTCCAGCATAATCGGCACCCGAGAAATATCCGGTTCAGAGGCGATCAGGTTGAGAAAATGCACCATCGCCTGTTCGCCATCTAGCATGCCTTCGTCCATGTTGATGTCGATGATTTGTGCGCCGTTTTCAACCTGTTGACGGGCTACGTTCAACGCTTCGTCGAATTTGTTCTCGCGTATAAGGCGTGCAAAGCGTGCAGAGCCCGTAACGTTGGTACGCTCGCCAACGTTTACGAATAAGCTGTCAGACTGCAATCGCAAGGGCTCTAATCCAGATAATTTCAGCCAGTCAGCTTCATCGTTTGCCTGCGCTGCCACTGATTTTGGGAGCTGGCGAGGGGAGAACTGAGCGACCGTTTCGGCGACCGCGCTGATGTGCTCAGGTGTTGTTCCACAACAACCACCGATTATATTCAGCCAGCCGGCTTCGGCGTATTCTCGGACAATGTCGGCCATCTGCTCGGCGGTTTGCGTGTATTCGCCAAAGGCGTCGGGTAATCCTGCGTTGGGATGCACACTAACGCCGGTCGCGCATAATTTTGATAGCTCAGCTACATAGGGCCGCAGTTGCTCCGCGCCGAGTGCGCAGTTTAGGCCGACTGCGAGCGGCTTGGCATGTTCTATGGAATAAAGAAAGGCTTCGCAGGTTTGACCAGACAGAGTGCGCCCGCTGGCGTCGGTGATCGTGCCTGAGATAATCAGGGGCAACTCGTCTTCGAGTTCTTTGTTGACCTGATTTGCCGCATAGATGGCAGCTTTTGCGTTTAATGTGTCGAATATTGTTTCGATCAATAATATGTCAGCACCGCCGGCTATCAGCCCCTGCATTGCCTCGGTATACGCGGCCACTAATTCGTCAAAACTGATGTTTCGATATCCAGGCTGGTTAACATCGGGAGATAAACTGGCGGTGCGATTGGTGGGTCCAACACTGCCCGCGACAAAGCGTGGTTTAGCCTCGGTGCTGAATTCACTGGCAACACGTTTAGCTATTTCAGCCGACGCCTTGTTGATTTCAAAACAGATGTTTTCGGTGCCAAAGTCAGCCTGGGCTATTGTCGTGGAGTTGAATGTATTGGTACAGATAATGTCGCTGCCTGCCAGAAGGTAGTTGCGATGTACCTCTTCGACAATGTCTGGGCGGGTTAAGCACAAGATATCGTGATTGCCCTGTAACGGCAGATTGTGCTCGGCAAAGCGCTCGCCGCGGTAAGCATCCTCCTCAAGCTTGTAGCCTTGGAAGGCCGTGCCGTAGGCACCGTCCAATAGCAAGATGCGCTGCTTCATGAGCTCCTGCAATTTCGACAACTTTGATTGGTTAGGATCGGTGGGCTGGGTTGCTGTGGCGGTTGCGCCGGGCATAGGGGTTCTCTCTGATAATCAGCGGTCAGCCTAACGAAGCCTTCGGCTCGGAACAATTGAACGAGTTAGACACTTCTTTGAGCAAAACTAATAGTCGTTTACCTGATCCGCAGGCTCGGGTATATACTGCGCACTCGACTACGCAGACCATGCGTCAAATTTATCAGAGTAAACACAGTCAAAATGATCAGCATATCATCCAGTGCGCAAACCTATCTGCAAGGACTGTTGGCGAAGCAAGAAGACGCCGATGTCGCAATCCGCATTTTTGTGGCCCAACCGGGCACTCCCCAGGCTGAGACCTGCATAGCGTATTGTCGGCCGGGTGAAGAGCAGGAAGGCGATATTGCGGTGGAATACGAGGGCTTTCGGGCCTGGTTTGAGGGTCGGAGCGAGCCGTATCTGGAAGACGCTGAAGTCGACTATCAAGAAGACCAGATGGGCGGCCAATTAACCATCAAGGCGCCTAATGCACGGGTACCAAAGGTTGGTCCGGATGCGCCTATCGAGGATCGCATCAACTATGTTCTGTATAACGAAATTAACCCAGGTTTAGCTGCCCATGGAGGCGTGGTCTCATTGGTGGAGGTCACCGCTGAAAACCAGGCAGTACTGCAGTTTGGTGGCGGCTGCCAGGGCTGCTCGGCGGTAGACATCACGCTGAAAAGCAGCGTCGAGGGAACCTTATTGGAGCAGGTTCCTGAACTCACCGGCGTAGTAGACCATACGGACCACTCATTCACGGAAAACGCTTACTACAGTTAAGCGCCGGATGACGGGAAGCGGACGCCAAGCTGACTGTGTAGATCACGGAGCATCGTCTCCGTCTCAGCCCAGCTCACACACGCATCGGTAATGGATACCCCATAAGCAAGGCCATCGCCGTTACCAATACTCTGGTTGCCAGAGTTTAGATGGCTCTCAATCATCACGCCTGTAATCGCTTCATTGCCGTCAGCTATTTGCTTTGCCACCGAGTCCAAAACAACGCGCTGGTTGCGGTAATCCTTATTAGAGTTCGCGTGGGAGCAATCCACCATGATGGATGAGTTAAGGTCGCCAGCACTGAGGCGATGCTCGCATTCGTCGATATTTGCCGCGTCGTAATTTGGCCCGTTTGCGCCGCCGCGCAGCACAATATGTGCGAACGCATTACCGCGTGTGTGGACGACGCTCACCTGGCCGTCGGTGCTGATGCCGAGAAAGCGATGGGGCTGAGCTACCGATTGCAAGGCGTTGATCGCAACGTCTAACGACCCA
>CAJXAC010000070.1 GCA_913050035.1 uncultured Gammaproteobacteria bacterium
CGATCACGATTTTCATATTCGAACGACACGACCAAGTTAGCGTTATCAGAAGCAGTACCCCAAATCACACCAAAGTTTTGGTCGCCGCCCTCGCTGTTGTTGACGAATCCGCTATTGGCCGCTATTTCTATACCTTCGAACTCGCTACGGCTGATGAAGTTCCACACCCCTGCCATCGCGTCAGTACCGTAGGTAACAGAACCACCATTTTTCAGGAGTTCCACTCGCTCCATCGCAATCGTTGGAAATGCGCCAATGTCGACGACATACTGGCCACCCTTACCAACACTGGCACCGGTTACGACCATTCGCTTACCGTTCATTAGGACCAAAGAGCGCTCTGCACCTAAGCCGCGAATATTAATATTCTTCAGCCCCGTAGCTACGCCGGATCCAGCATATTGTTCTGACTGATTGAGCGTGCCGGACATGGCTGGAGTATTACGAATAATCTCCACCATTTGTGGACTTCCCTGCTCTTCCCATTCTGACCGATCGTATACGTCGACTGGATTGGATTGCTCTTCAACCGCTCGAGCAATATACGAACCGGTTACCACGACCTCTTCGATCATGCCGTCATCTTCGGCCTGAGCAGAAATCGGCAGCGCCATAAGGCCTGCAAGAGCAAACGGTGCTAACTTCAAGCGTAAACTTGAGTTATCCATAGCCTCTCCTCCTTTTGTGAATTTATTTTCAACTTTGACGTCAATCAAACGATGACCTCGGACATAAACTTATCACAAAAAATTCATTTCAAAAGCCTTGATGTAACATTTTGTTGCAGCTAAGGAGTTTATGCACCGTTTTGGTGCGATAAGCAGATTTCAAACCAATAGCCCTTAGGCGTAAAAACAAATCCCCCAAAGCATTAACACCATCGCGCCTAAACGAATATGATACGTTTGCGACTCCCAGCAAATAGACGTTTATGCCGAGCAAAAGTCTGACATTCATTTGCCTCCTGCTACTAACAGTTACAACCCAACTGATTTTCGCCGATGTCCAAGCAACTGGGGCCGCTAGTCAACGCGCTCAGGCACCAGTGGTTATGCTGTCGTTAGACGGCTTTCGCCACGATTATCTCGCTCGCGGCCATAGCCCAAATCTGGAACGGTTTGCTGCCAACGGCTTGCGTGCCGAAGGACTTATTCCTGCGTTTCCCACCAGCACCTTTCCTAATCACTACTCCATCGTCACCGGCATGTACCCAGGGAGCCACGGAATTATCGGCAATACCTTTTACGACCGGTCGCGTGCAGCCACCTACCGCATGAGCAATCGCAAAGCGGTAGAGGATGGCCGGTGGTATTTTGGAGAGCCGCTATGGGTTGCCGTGGAAAAGTCGGGCGCCGTTGCCGCAAGTTTCTTCTGGGTGGGCAGCGAAGCGGACATCCAAGGTATACGCCCCACTCATTACAAAATTTACGATGGCCGGGTTGCCAACAAAACCAGAGTTCAACAAGTTCTAGACTGGCTGCAATTGTCAGAGCAGGACAGACCCAAACTCATCACAATGTATTTTTCCGACGTCGACAGCGCTGGGCATAACTATGGCCCTGACAGCCCACAAGTAAATACCGCCATAGCAAAAGTCGATCGCGAATTGGGCCTGCTGCTCCGGGGTTTAGCAGCCCTACCCTTTGAGGTGAATCTGATCATTACCTCGGATCATGGCATGGCCAGCGTAGACGATCGCTCAATACTGTTTCTCGAAGATTGGCTCGACATTACAGCCTGGAACGATGATTCGGAGATCATAAGCGGTGGCGCATATACTTATTTTTACAGTAAAAACAGAACTTTACTAAAATCTTCTAAATCTCTACTGAAAGATGTTTCAGGATTGCAAGTATACTCTCGGGGCCAGTTTCCACAGCACATGCGACTGGCGGATAACGCCCGAACGCCTGACTTTGTAGCGACTGTCGATGCACCTGCATATCTGATGATCAGACGACCTAAGCTCAACTTTAATCCACCCGCAGGCGCACACGGTTATAGAGCAGACCGGGACAGCAATATGCACGGCATCTTTTACGCCGCCGGCCCTGGCATCAAACCAGGCCGTGAATCCGCCTTCGAGCTAGTACATGTATACCCATTCGTGATGTCCCTGCTGGATTTACCCATAAACACCAAAATTGACGGGAATCCGGCCGTGTTATCGAAGCATCTACGCTAAGCCAAAGTTCAGCCTATTACGCCTCGGCTAACCCCGCGGTTACAGCCCGAATAAAGGCCATCAATTCCGCCTCTAGATCCGGCCCCCAGGCCGCAGACCATGCGCTATGTAATGCGATTACCAGGTCATGCCTCCGGTCAATCCAAATGATCTGGCCAAACACGCCCTCAGCGGCAAAGACTTCTGGCCGCATAAGCCACCAGGAATAACCGTATCCTGCGAAACTGTCAGACCCAATGGTCGACTGTTGTAGCCAATTATCGGGCAACACCTTTTCGCCGCCCTGAGAGACTCCAGGATTTAAGGCAAACAAACCGATGCGCGCGTAGTCCCGTAATGTCGCGCTAATACAACAGCCACCTACTTCTGCACCATGGGGCTGATCAAGCAACCAGTTCGCATCGCTCTCCATGCCGAAGGGTTGCCAAATTTTGGCGGTAAGGTAGGTACTCAGATTGTTGCCAATCGCGGCGCGCAGCATTGATCCAACAAGGTTCGTTTCGCCAGTGCTGTAGTTAAAAACAGAGCCGGGCTTGCCTACCCGAGGCAATTGATTCATGTAACGAAACAACGCAACGCCCCCAAGAGGTGCAATGGCGACATCCGCATAGGGATCCGTATAGTCTTCATTCCAGCCGACGCCGGAGGACATTTGCAACAACTGGCCGACGCTCACACCTTGGTAGACACCGCCTTTTAGGCGCGGCAAATAATCCGTGACTGGGTCGTCGACTGAGCTGATGTAGCCATCTTTAATCGCCGCACCCACCAGCATGCTCACCACAGATTTTGTTACTGAGAACGACACCCAAGGCCTGCGTGCATGGTGGCCTAGTGCATAGCGCTCAACCTGTACGACCCCATCTTTAACGATAATAAGGCCTGCTGTGTTCATGCGCTGCATGAAATTGCCAACGCCAGTAATCGTTGTTGCAGCCCCGTCGCCACTGACAAAGGAATAACTGAGCCCAGCTTCATCAAATGCCTTATCCGGTGCGACGCTGGGCAACGACGACGCCATTCCACTGGCCGTGATAGGCCGTGTAGGGAAAATATTGGCCATACCGCCGTATCCCTGAAGCTGTTGCTCCGGTGACCACGAGAGAATGTTTTTACCAACAGGGGTTTGTAATTCCAGCTCCAGATCCGCACAGAGAATACCCGGCCAAAGCAGGCTAACGCCTACGAGCCATGCTGGGATATTTGTCTTGAGTGTTCTCATTAGCGCCACCTTGGTTTGCGTTTGCAATATGAGCATATATGTCGCCGCCTCTGCCCTTAGGCGATGGGTAATCCGTCTTGCACACTATGATCTGGTGCTAGTAACGTCACAATCCCATTGGAATCCATCGTACCGACGACCAAACACTCGCTCATAAACGGACCGATTTGTTTGGCTTCAAAATTGACAACCGCGATGACTTGTCGTCCGATCAATTGCCCAGGTTCGTAACGGTCGGTAATTTGCGCACTGGTTTTGAGCCCACCAATGTCGCTGCCAAAATCAATCCATAACTTAATTGCCGGCTTGCGCGCTTCGGGGAACCGCTCAGCTCTCAGCACTGTGCCCACACGCAAATCCACCTTTGCAAAATCAGCAAAACTAATTGTTGGTTTTCGCGACACCTCGCAGACCCTCAACTTTAGTGGCTACTTACTTAACGCAATGAAACTGCGCCCTGGGCTTATCATACCCGCGAATTTCACGAATCATTCATCGAATTGAAGCCATCATTTGGCTAGGTTTTGGGCAACTTTCGATCCTAGCCGATACGGCGGTCGAATAAATAGGGTTTTAACATGGCGCAAATCTTCCGCATCGGACTCCGCATAATTGCGCTGTTCAGCTTATATCAGGAGCGGCTTGGTGGCATTGTGGCCCAACAATCCGCATCCCAGCGTAAACCCCTAAACCCGTTCGCTAATAAAGCAAAATCGCAACCTACCTCGATAAAACCAAAAGACGCGAGCGGAGCAAAAAACAGGCTCATGGGATTACTGCAGATTGTCGGTATCGTCGGCGTAATCGCGCTCGCGGTAGTGGTCTCCAGAGCGCCCAGCACGCCAGCTACAGGGGCTCCCAGCTTCGTCCGGCCTGCGCCCGCTACTCAGGTGACTCAAGTTCAAGTTGTGCAGCCCAGCGCCACCACGCACCAGGTGTCCGTTAACGCCAACGGCAGTATCAGCGTACGCAACTATATTGACCTCACGCCGCAGGTCTCTGGTCGGATTGAGACAATTGCTCCCGCGTTGCGAGCTGGTGGCACCTTTGCAGCCGGCGAAACGTTATTGGTTCTCGACCAAAGAGATTTCAAACTCCGACTAGCCCAAGCCCAAGCTGATGTTGCTTCCGCTCGCTCAAGTCTGCTACTACAGCAGGCAAAGAGCGACGCCGCGGTTGCGAACTACGCGTTGCTTAATCCAGGTAAGACAGTACCCCCTCTGGTCGCGCTGACGCCCCAAATCGCCCAAGCAGAGGCCCAACTTGCAGCTGCTTTGGCCCGAGCTGAGGTTGCCCAATTAGAGCTATCACGCACGCGGTTCAGTTTACCGTTTTCTGGAAAAGTGACAGAAAGTAACGCCGAAATCGGCCAACTGCTGAACTCCGGTAAGTCATTCGGTCGAGTGTTCGCCATCGACGCCGCGGAACTTGTCCTGCCAATACCTGCTGACGATCTAGCCCTCATTCAGCCTGCTGAAGGGCGCTCTGTGATTTTTGGTTACCGAGGTAACTCCTTTAATGGACGGATTGAGCGAGTGAGCGCAGAACTCGACTCGCGAAGCCGTTTCGCCGAAGTGTTCATTCCGGTCACCCTCACTGCAGATCTACAACCTGGCACTTTTGTTGATGCGCAAATCCAAGGGCCCAAGCTAACGGATGCCTTACAGGTGCCGGCTGCGGCAACTCAGGCCAATGGCAGCATATGGTATGTGAGTAACGATCAACTGACCCGCCACGATCCAGTGATCTTGGGCCGCAACGCGAGGGGCCCAATCATTGAGCGCTTCGACTATGGCCAAGGGATTGTGCTCGGAGCCGTACCTGGCGGCACTGTCGGTCAAGAGGTCAGCATCCTCAGCAATGCCAGCTGATCAATTATGGCCATTGACTCCAACACCAGCACACCGGTGAGCACCAGTTCGAGCATGATCGAATACTTTAGCCGCAACTCAGTGGCTGCGAATTTGACCATGGTGCTGCTGTTGCTCGGCGGCTTAATCGCCGGTGGCGGACTTACATCCCAGGTCTTCCCAACTATCGATCCGGGCATTGTAACCGTCACCGTTCCCTATCCCGGCGCGACACCAAGCGAGGTAGAAGAAAGCATAACGCGTCGCGTTGAAGAATCTGTTTTTGGCATCGATGGTGTGCAACGTGTGACATCAAAAGCCTCGGAAAATGTTGGTGTTGTTACCGTCGAATTAAAGGATTTTGTCGATCCCGCCAAGGTGCGAGACGACGTAGAAGCAGCCGTTGAGCGCCTAGCAGACTTCCCACCTGAAGAGGCCGAACAGCCAGAAGTAGAACGCGCAGATACAATCACGGATGTGCTTACCCTAGTGGTTGCATCGGAACTTGATGAATTGTCTTTGCGCCGTGCCGCACAGCGACTTGAGGCAGAGTTACTCGAGTTGCCGGAAGTCACTCTCGTTTCTCTGGTAGGCGCCCGCCCATACGAAATTTCGATCGAGGTGCGTGAGGAAACATTGCGGCGCTACAACCTGAGCGTTGCTGACGTCGCCACAGCCGTGCGCTCGTCATCAGTGAATTTGTCTTCAGGAGAAATCCGCACCGCCAGCGGCGATTTACTCTTACGCACCAATAACAAAGGCGACCGCGGTGAGGATTTTGCAGATATTGTTCTGCGATCGGACTCTAACGGCAGGATTCTGCGCCTAGGAGATGTGGCGCAAATCCGTGACGGCTTTGCAGACGTCGATTTAATCCAACAATTCAATGGGCGCCAAAGTCTATTTGTCAAAGTGCAAAAATCTGAAGCCGAAGACGCACTGACCATTGCTGCTGCAGTAAAAAGCCGCCTCGAGAGTTATCAGACTGACAGCCAACTGGATATCGCAATCTGGGATGATCAGACCGATATCTTAGAGCAGCGCCTCGGCTTACTTATTCGTAACGGCATCCTTGGATTCGCCTTAGTATTCTTGTTTTTAGCAATAATGCTGGATCTGCGCCTAGCTACCTGGGTCGCCATGGGCGTGCCAATCTCATTCCTCGGCGCAGTAATATTTTTCGCGCCCTTCGACGTCAACATCAATATGATTTCGCTGTTCGGGTTAATCATCGTACTAGGGCTCGTGGTCGATGATGCCGTGGTCGTGGGCGAAAATATAATCTCGGAGCAAGAGCAAGGTGGCCCCGGCAACGCCTCGGCACTCAGAGGCGTGCGCGGCGTATTTGGGCCTGTGCTAGTCGGAGTTCTTACCACCATGGCCGCGTTTGCGCCGTTATTGTTCGTTACCGGCACATTCGGACAGATCCTTGGATCAGTGCCTATCGTAGTGATCCTGGTGTTGACCATGTCGCTGCTGGAAGTATTTCTTATTTTGCCAGCGCACTTATCCCATGGCCGTCCGTGGAGCCGCGGCGCATTGAAGGCGTTTCAAGATGGCGTTGCTGCTCGCATTACAGCTTTTCGCGACAATTTGCTAGTACCGGCTGTCGAGTACGCCGTGCGGCGCAGCTACCTTACATTGAGCGCCGGCATAGGCATGTTATTTCTCGCGGCCTTACTGGTCAGCAGCGGCTCCGTGCGTTTTATATTTTTTCCTGAACTGGAGTCCAATAGCATCCGTGCCTCGCTAGAATTTCCGGTGGGTACACCGTTTAACACGACCAAGGCTGCTGCAGAACGCATCGTCGACGCGGCTTACACTGTAAACGAGCAAGTCGGTGGCACGTCCTTCAGGGCGGTCAGTGTAACCATCGGTGGAAGATCACGTACCAGCGGTGGACCCGGTGGCGGTGGCCGACTTACCGCCGCCAGCAATCTGGCGTCGGTCGAGATACAACTGAACTCTGAACCTTTGCGCACTCTTACCGCCCAAGAATTAGAGCGCCTGTGGCGTACCGAGGTAGGACCAATAGCGGGGGTTGAGCGCCTGTCTTTCGTTGCAGATTTTTTCAGTGGCGGCGCAGATATCGAATTCGAGCTAGCCCACGAAAACGAAGACGTGCTGTTTCAAGCTGTAGACGCAATGAAAGAGGGATACGGGAATATCCCTGGCGTCTATGACATTCAGGACTCGTTTAGTTTGGGCAAGCGCCAATTCGACGTCACCCTTACTGCAGCAGGCGAAGCGGCTGGACTCACACCCGCTGCCATCGCTCGACAACTGAGGGGCAATTTCTTTGGCCAAGAGGTCCAGCGCATCCAGCGTGGTCGCGAAGAGCTCAAAGTTATGGTGCGCTACCCGGACGCGCAACGTCGCAGTGTGCAGAACCTATACGATGCCAGAATCCGGCTTAATGACGGAACTCAGACCCCGTTGATTACGGTAGCCACACTCACAGAAACCCGGAGCTTTTCCAGCATCGACCGCGTTGATGGTCTGCGCATCGTCACGGTATCCGGCGAAGTCGATACAGCAATCTCAACGCCCACCCAGAGCAATGCGAAAATTGCCGAGCAACTGGTACCAGAGATGAAATCACGCTTTCCCGGCTTACAGGTAAGACTCGCCGGGGCCGGCCTTGATCAAACCCGCGATTTACAGTCTCTGGGACAGATGATGTCGATATCGATGCTGGTAATTTTCCTGCTGCTGGCTTCGCAATTACGCACTTATACCCTGCCATTCGTAGTTCTAGCCGGAGTGCCTTTTGGTGCCGCTGGAGCGGTAATAGGCCACTTTATCCTTGGTTACAATATTTCGTTTATTTCTATTTTTGGTGTGGTTGCCTTAAGCGGCGTTGTCATTAACGACTCCTTAGTACTCGTCGACCAGTACAATCGATTGCGCGCCGAAGCCAATCTGGCACCAGCACAGGCGATCGTTGAGGCATCACGCCGCCGCTTTCGGGCTATTTTTCTAACTACCGCCACTACCGCCCTAGGGCTCACACCAATGTTGTTTGAGTCCAATACTCAGGCACAATTTTTGGTGCCCATGGCGGTAAGTCTGGCCACTGGAATTGTCTTTGCCAGCGTTATTATTTTGTTCCTAGTGCCGGCTTTAGTAATTATTCGGCATAACCTTGGACAAAAAGTAAAACGCCTCTTCGGCGCTAACCCACAGGCATTGCCCCAGTAGATATTTGCGCGCGAGCGCCCTGAAGAACGTAGAGCCAACACCACTGTTATTGCTACTATGCAACTATGAACTTCGTGCTTGCAGTGCATGGCGCACCACACAACAGTAACAGTGGCGAACACGCTATAGGCTTCGCGAATGCTGCAATCGCTCAGGGTCATCGCATTGAGCGGGTATTCTTTTATCATGACGGCGTTTTGCATGGGCTTAACAGCCAAGTTACCCCTCAGGGCGAAAACGACCTTTGCAAAGCGTGGAGCGAACTTGCAGATCAAGGCATCGAACTCGCGGTATGCATTGCCAGCGCCATAAAACGCGGCGTAATAAATGCCGAGGAACAAGCCCGTTACGAAAAAACCAGCCATACCCTAGCACCAGGTTTTGAATTGGTTGGGCTGGGACAATTAGTTGCCGGCATCCAATACGCCGATCGCTACATTGAATTTCCACAATAAGCTGATGAAGAAATTACTTTTCGTAATCAGCGCGCCTCCCTATACCAGTAAACGCGGCACCGCCCAGCTAGAGGCCGCCATGGTCGCGGCAGCCTTTGATGCTGAAGTCAGCTTGGTATTTCGTGGCGACGGTATTTGGTCACTACTACCCGATCAGAGCGCGCAACAGGTGGGCCAACGCTCGTTTGCTAAAGTGCTGCAGGCTCTCGGAGACTATGAAGTCGATCAGCTTTATGTCTGCCTTGACTCCTTAGCAAGTCGAGGCGTTGAGGCGGCTGAGTTGATGCAGGCAGAGGGGTTGGACCTAGCAGCGCAACAGCTATTGCTAGCGGAGCAAGATGCAGTAATCGGTGCCGCGCTGTGACTCTGCACCTCGTCTTTAACCTTCAAGGACTAGAGAGTTGTTTACAGCGTCGACAACCCGCAGACCCGATAGTACTAATGGGAGACGGCACTTATGCCTTGTCCCAGAGCGACATCGAATGCTTTGTGCTTAGGGAAGATGCAGCCGCTCGAGGCATTACCAGCAATGGCAAAAATATCCACGGCATCGACTATGCAGAATTCGTGGAGCTCAGCACGGACCACAATCCAGTAGTGAGTTGGGCAGATTAATGTCTACTGAGTCAGGCGCAAGTGCCCTCCTCGATCAGAGTCTAGACCCCGACGGCTACCTGCGGGATCACTTGCAATGGAGCAGACCGATTGCCCAACAGCTTGCAGCCCGCGCGCATATCGATCTCACCAACGAGCATTGGCGTATCATCGACCTTTTAAGGGACTATTACGCGCGGACAGAAACAGCACCGGCCATGCGACCACTGGTAAAGCTGGTGCAAACCGAGATCGACAGCGCTCTGGGCAGCCCTTACCTAATGCAGTTGTTTGGCGGGAGCCCGGCGAAAATGGCCGCAAAGCTCGCGGGACTGCCGCGACCAACTAACTGTATTTAGGACTACGGCTCACTGCCTTCGGCCGCTCGGGAAGCATTGGCGTAGGCCGGCGCAAGCGCGACCACTTCACCGACAATAATGATGGAAGGGCCAGTAATGCCCCTGCTTGCTGTTATAGCCGCGAGCTTTTTCAGCGGTGCAAAGACCTCGCGCTGCTCCGGTAGAGTGGCGTTCTCAACCAAGGCGGCAGGTGTTGCGCCATCCCGCCCGGCAGTCATTAAGTGCCCAAGTATGGTTTCCAGGCCAACCAAGCCCATATAAATCACTAGGGTTTGGTCTGCACGCGCAAACCCTTGCCAGTCATCCTCATTACTGTGCTGGACTTTATGCCCAGTAGTAAAGCTCACCGACTGACTCAAGCCGCGATGAGTCAATGGAATACCACAGTAACTCGCCGCACCCATGGCTGCGGTCACGCCAGGAATCACCTGCAGCTCGACATTGGCTAATTGCGCAATCTCTTGCTCCTCGCCACCCCGACCAAAAATATAAGGGTCACCGCCTTTCAACCGTACCACCGCTCTGCCGGCAGACGCGTGCTCGAGCATTAACGCATTTATTTGTTGCTGTTGCTCGGCACTACTTTCAAGGGCCTTGCCGGCACTTTGCTCCCGCGGCCCCTGCTTACCCACATATATAAGCTCTACATCGCGTCGCGCATAGTTCAAGAGGTCTGGATTCGCTAACTTGTCGTACAGTAAAACATCAGCGGTCTGGATCGCCCGAAGGCCCCGCAGTGTGATCAGGTCTGCGTCTCCTGGTCCTGCGCCTACCAAGACAATTCGCCCATTTTCGCTAGCGCCTTCCATCTCGGCCAGGGCTATCGCTTCTGCCTTTGCAAAATCATTCGCCATCGCCGCAGTCGCAGCGGGACCAGAAAATACTCGATCCCAAAAGCCCTTACGCGCGTCCACATCCTGCAGCTTTTGCTTGGTGACATCCCGAAGGCGACCGGCCAACTCAGCTAGGCGCCCAAGCGCAAGCGGTAAACGCAACTCCAACCAGCCGCGCACGGTGCGCGCCAATGTTGGAGACTGCCCCATGCTGGAGACCGCAACCAAAATAGGCCAGCGATCAATAATGGCTGGGAAAATGACCGTGCACAGGTCGGTTCGATCCACACAATTAATCCACTGCCGGCGTTGGGAGGCAATCGCATAAGCCTCCTCACTCACCCCATCGGCATTGGTTGCACAAATCACTAACGCTAAATCTGGGTGCAACGCCTCTGGATAAAAGGCCTTTTGCTCTATCTGCAACTTCTCGGAATTAGCTAGCTCAGCAATCTCAGGCAAGATCTCTGGTGCCACAACTTTGATCTGTGCATCAGTACGCAGGAGCCAGCGCAACTTGCGCAGTGCGGTTTGACCACCGCCAATGACCAAACACTCACGCCCATCAAAGCGATGGAATAAGGGCAGATAAAACATCCTCTACCCCGCAGGCGATATCACGTCCTGACCGCCCATATAGGGCTGTAAGGCATTTGGCACAGCAATCGTTCCGTCATGGTTTTGGTAGTTTTCCAATACCGCCACTAAAGTGCGGCCTACGGCAAGACCCGATCCGTTCAGCGTATGCAAAAACTCTATCTTGCCGTCGCTGGTGCGAAACCGCGCTTGCATTCTGCGCGCCTGAAAATCAAGAAAATTGGAGCAGGAAGAAATTTCACGATATTGCTGCTGGCTGGGTAACCAAACCTCCAGATCGATTGTCCGTGCCGCCGAGAAACCTAAATCGCCGCCACATAACAACATGGCCCGATACGGGAGATTTAACGCCTGCAAAATAGCCTCGGCATGACCAGTGAGCGCCTCAAGCACCTGCCAAGACTGGTCGGGGTGTACTAACTGCACCATTTCAACTTTTTCAAATTGATGCTGCCGAATCATGCCGCGGGTATCCCGCCCATAGCTGCCAGCCTCGCTGCGAAAACACGGCGTATGACAGACATGACGAATCGGCAATGCCGACTCTTCCAAAATTTCCCCACGATATATATTGGTTACCGGCACCTCTGCCGTTGGAATTAAGTAGGTCTCTTGCTCTTGATCAATACGAAATTGATCTTCCGCAAATTTCGGCAACTGGCCCGTCCCAAACAAGCTGTCCGCATTGACAATATACGGCACATAAACTTCTTGATAACCATGTTGTTGCACATGGGTATCCAACATAAATTGAGTCAGCGCACGATGCAGACGAGCGATCCCACCATGCATCACAACGTAGCGCGAGCCACTGATTTTCGCCGCAGTTTCAAAGTCCAGCCCGCCTCCGGCACCTAGGTCTACGTGATCTTTGGGTTCAAACTCAAAAGTGCGCGGATCACCCCATATGCGCAGTTGCTGGTTATCAGCTTCGTCCTTGCCCGCAGGTACAAGCTCGTCGGGCAAATTCGGTATGGCATGAAGAAATGCCTGCAGTTGCGTCTGTATATCAGCAAAAGCCTCTTTCGCCGACTCTAAGCGCTCACCAAGGCCACTGACCTCCGCCAGCAAAGGGGCTATATCTTGGCCTTGGGCTTTCGCTTGTCCAATGCCCTTAGACTTTACGTTTCGCTCGTTTTGCAATTGTTCGGTTTGCTCCTGCAGACGCCGACGCTCGACTTCCAGCCGCTCGAACGAGGCAACATCCAATTCGAAGCCTTTCACATTTAGGCGCGCAGCAACCGCTTGCGGGTCGGCACGTAACAACTTTATATCTAACATTTAGTAACTTTCTCTAACTTGTACGTGTGCAATAACACACTGCTACCCGATCCTGGACCCCAGCCAAACACTCAGCAAACACAGGCCCACCGACGCCATTACATAAGTCGTCGCGACAGCAATACGGCCATTGTTTATGAGCAACAAAGTTTCCAAAGAAAACGCGGAAAAGGTGGTAAATCCACCTAATATGCCCACCAGTAGGAATCCTCGACCCCAGCTTAAAAACCAGTCTTGTTCGCCACAAAGACTCCACAGGGCACCGATGATAAACGAGCCGGCAACATTAATTGTCAACGTCCCCCAAGGGAATGTTTGTCCAACAAACAATAGCCCGAGGCTATAACGGGCTATTGCGCCGACAGCGCCACCAAGCCCAATCACCAATAGCATCCACATCAGTCTGTGCGCCGTCTGTTGGTCGCCGCCGCATCTAGCTGCGCTAGTTTGTCTAAGCGTGACTTAATTTTACCTTCAAGTCCGGCCGTTTGTGGAAAATAAAACTGTTGCGGCGACATCTGTTCGGGAAAGTAGTCCTCTCCCGGAGCATAGGCACCCATATCGGTCTGTTCGCCATGAGCATGTCGATAACCTTCGGCAAAACCCAAATCGCGCATCAGCGTGGTTGGCGCGTTCGCCAAATGCTTGGGCACATCGTGAGATGGATGGTTCGCCACATAGTCCCGTGCGGCAGAAAAAGCCCGATAAACCGCATCACTCTTCGGCACACTGGCCAGATACAATACCGCTTGCGCCAATGCCAGCTCTCCTTCTGGTGAGCCCAAACGCTCAAAACTTTGCAAAGCAGCCGAGGTTATTTCAACGGCACGAGGATCCGCGTTACCCACATCTTCGCTTGCCAAGCGCAACAAACGCCGTCCGATGTAGCGAGGGTCGGCGCCACCATCCAACATACGGCAAAACCAGTACAACGCGGCATCCGGCGCACTGCCGCGAATAGATTTGTGCAAAGCCGAAATTTGCTCATAGAAAACATCGCCACCCTTATCGAAGCGGCGCATCTGACTACCTGCCGCGCGATTTACGTGCTCGGCGTCTATCTCCTCGGTACCAAGCTGTGCGGCGACCTCAAGCACATTCAACATGCGTCGAGCATCGCCATCCGCCAAGGCTACTAATTCCCTTTGTGCTGCTTCGCTCAAGCCGCGCTCAAGCATCGTCGCTGCACGCTCGAGAACCAGTCCTAGCGCCTCCTCGTCGAGAGGCTGAAGCACATACACTCGCGCCCGCGATAGCAGCGCTGAGTTCACTTCAAAAGATGGGTTTTCCGTGGTGGCTCCGATAAAGGTCAACGTACCGTCCTCAACATGAGGCAAAAAAGCATCCTGTTGAGCCTTATTGAAACGATGCACTTCATCCACGAACAATACTGTGCGTTGACCTTGGCCTTTGTGGATTTGCGCCTCTGCAACGGCTTGGCGGATATCTTTAACCCCTGCGAGCACTGCCGAAAGATTAATCCAGTAACAGTCAGCGCTTTGCGCGAGTAAACGCGCTAACGTGGTCTTGCCTGTTCCCGGCGGCCCCCACAAAATCATTGAGTGAATGGCCTCCCCTGCAGCCAAGCGCTGCAACGGTTCCCCCTGAGCGAGTAAGTGTCTTTGACCTACATACTCAGCCAACGACCGAGGACGAAGACGCTCAGCGAGCGGCTGACCCGCGCGTTCATTCTGGTCGAACAAGTCACCCACGGATCACATCTGTGCCTGCTGGCAACATCAGTTCGAATTGCTCCGCATCGATGGGCCGGCCGAGCTGCATCTCACTAAACTGAATACGCGTTAGTTGGCCAGCACCGTCCCAAATTGAAAGCGCCTCAAGCAGCTGACCCTGAAAAATTAGTTCGACCTGCAAAAACAGCGCAGCCTCAGAGCGAGGTCGTAATACAAATCTTTGGTTAGTTCCGTCCTTAGTACGACTTATTGCAAACTCTGCAGCCAGCGCTTCAGTATCGCCTAAGAGAATCGTCAGTGGAGTGGATCCTAAGCGCTTATCGATATCATGAAGAGTTACCTGAGCCAAATCCGGATCGTAAATTTGCATCTGCGCAGCATCAGCAACGATCAATTGTGCAAATGGCACATCCACCTGCCACCTGAATTTAGGACGTTGCAACGCCAGCCTGCCCGAGGACTCTTCGAGGGTCTGCAGGGAAGCGTCTACTACGGTTTGTAAAAAGCGAGCGGAAACACCATCAAAAGCGTCTATGAGCGTTATCAGCTCAGCTGAAGCCGAATGATCCGCTTCATTAAGCTCTTCGCTGGCGCCCACAGCTCCCGCAGCCAGAATAACCAGCACACTCAGGCACAGTTTATTTGCGATCGGGAACAAGAATTTCTCGGCTGCCATTTGAAGTCATTGGCGACACTACACCGGCGGCTTCCATAGCTTCAATCAGTCGCGCCGCACGGTTATAGCCCACTCGTAACTTACGCTGTACAGAGGAAATTGAGGCGCGCCTAGACTCCAGAACAAATTGCACGGCTTCATCATAAAGGGCATCGTCCTGTTCGGTGTCGCCATCTCCCTCCAGCTGCAGGAAGGGTTCTTCTGCACCGCCACCACTGACAATATCCGCCAGATAATCGGGCTGACCGCGTTGTTTCCAGTCATTCACTACCCGATGCACCTCATCATCAGACACAAAAGCGCCGTGCACCCGCTGGGGCAACGCTGTGCCGGGTGGCAGGTACAACATGTCGCCATGTCCAAGCAATTGTTCTGCGCCGCCCTGATCAAGCACCGTGCGCGAATCAATTTTCGATGACACCTGAAAACTGATGCGACTCGGAATGTTGGCCTTAATCAAGCCAGTAATCACGTCCACCGAGGGTCGTTGGGTCGCTAGTACTAAATGGATTCCCGCAGCCCGAGCTTTCTGGGCAATACGAGCGATCAATTGCTCCACCTTCTTACCCACATCGATGCCTGAGACAGATGTTCCACCAATTTCTACATCAACTTCATCACCATATTCCCACCCAAGTTTCTCTA
>CAJXAC010000071.1 GCA_913050035.1 uncultured Gammaproteobacteria bacterium
CACCCGAGGGGGTAGCCCAAAAGCCTTGCTGGTGCTGTACCCGAGCGCAAAGCCCCCCAGATGCATCGTGGCCACCGCCGCGGTGAGCGCGACAGGCGACGATAACTGGGCGCCGCCGAAAGCTGCCGAAGCGCCGCGGGTCGTTATAGCGAAGACACTGGCCAGAGCCGAGCTGCAGATCAATGTGGTCGTGGGTTTTTACCGCAGCGTTGGCGTCCACCAAGCGCAGACTACCCGACATCCCTAAATGCACGATCAGAGTGCCCAATGGCGTGGTGATGAGAAGATACTTAGCGCGACGACCAACATGGGAAATCTGCTGCCCAACTAGACTGCGCGGAACCTGCGCAGGCCAGCGCAGGTTTTTGTTACGAACCACTACCCCAGTAATGGTTTCGCCAACAAGAAAGGGCTCTATGCCCCGCTTGGTTGTTTCAACCTCGGGGAGTTCAGGCATACGCCTTACTTAATTTTGCCTTCCTTGTAGATGACATGCTTGCGTACGACGGGATCGTATTTTTTGATCTCCATCTTGTCAGGGGTATTTTTCTTATTCTTGTCGGTAGTGTAGTAGTGGCCGGTGCCCGCACTTGATACCAGTTTAATTTTATCGCGCATGGTGCTGTCTTCCGTGTCGTCGAATGTTAAGTGAATTGGGCCGGGCTAAACTTTTTGCCCAGCCGCGCGCATGTCTTTGAGCACTTCGTCTATGCCCTTTTTGTCAATAATGCGCATGCCGTTAGAGGACACTCTTAACTTCACATAACGCTTCTCTGATTCCACCCAAAAGCGATGATAATGCAGGTTTGGCAGAAACCTTCGCTTAGTCTTGTTTTGCGCGTGGCTAACGTTGTTGCCTGTCATCGGCCGCTTGCCTGTGACCTGACATACCTGAGACATGGTCGTACCCCAAAAATTTGAGGCGCGTTTATACCAGAGGCGCCGTTTAACAGCAACCGGCGCTGCTACAACAAGCCTCTCTGGGCAAAGGAAACGCACGCACCAGCGGCAACCACAATATGATCCAAGACGCGAATATCTACCTGCTGCAAAAGTTCAGCTAAGCGCCTAGTCAGCTGGATGTCCGCCTGACTGGGTTCCGGTGAACCCGAGGGGTGATTATGGGCCAACACTACAGCGACAGCATTGACTTCAATGCCCCTCCGCAATACTTCTCGCGCATGCACATGGGCGCGGTCCACAGAGCCGCGAAACAGCACCTCAAAGGAGATAAGCTGATTACGCGCGTTAAGAAACAAACAAGCAAACGTCTCGCGCGGCTCATGACCCATACGCCGGCGCAGGAATCGCGACACTGACGCTGAATCAGCAAACTGATCGGCGTGGGCTAACTCGTGTTCAACATCACGCAAGCTCAATTCCTGAATTGCTTTAATCACCGACGCCTTCGCCGAACCCACCCCATGACATTGCAACAGCTCAGGCATTGGCGCAGAAAGTAGAGCGCCGATGCCGCCAAACTGTTTCAATAACCTTCTCGCCATTGCGACAGCATCTTCACCGGCAACACCAGAACCAAGACAAAGCGCCAGCAATTCCGCGTTGGCCAACGCTTCAGCCCCTTCGTGTAAGAGCCTATAACGGGGCTGTTCCTGCAGCTGCCAGTTTGCAATTGATTCAGATTGGGGGGATTGCGGTTCCCTGTCGACGCATTCACCGTTAAGCTCGCGCCCTACGATCGATGCATCATCGTTATTGGCTGATGTATTCATTAATACTCAAATTGCGAAAAGGTGTTCTATGAGCCGGTTAGAGGGCCAAAACATCCTGCTGGGAATTACTGCCGGTGTCGCTGCGTATAAGGCGCCAGCGCTCGTACGCGCACTGCGTGCCGAGGGCGCAGAAATAAATGTGGTTATGTCGGCCAATGCCCATAAATTTGTGACCCCAACCGCACTGCAGGCAGTGTCTGGCCACCCGGTGCGCGATGATCTGTGGGATCCCACTGCCGAAGCATCAATGGGACACATCGAGCTCGCCCGATGGGCAGATCAAATCCTGATTGCGCCAGCCACCGCTAATTGCGTGGCTGCCTTGGCCCACGGCCAGGCTTATGACTTACTGACCACCCTGTGTCTAGCCACCGATGCCCAAGTGGTGGTTGCCCCTGCCATGAACCAGGGCATGTACCTGCACCCGGCAACTCAGCAAAATCTGCGCACTTTGCAAGAATTCGGCTATCGCGTGATCGATCCTGACCATGGCGAACAAGCCTGCGGCGAATATGGGCCCGGCCGCCTGCCCGATCCGGACGATCTCATCAGCGCCCTTGACCAGCCCGTTTTAGCGCCAGACGCGGCGGCGGTAATAGAGCAGTTGAACGTGATGATCACGGCTGGCCCCACTCGCGAGGCCATTGATCCAGTTCGGTTCATTTCCAATCACAGCTCTGGCGTACAGGGCTTGAGCTTGGCTGAGGTAGCGGCCGCCGCTGGTGCCAACGTAACCCTAGTCGCGGGACCGGGAGTGCCCAACTGCAGTACATCGATCACACGGCATGATGTAGTAAGCGCTGTCGACATGCATAACGCCGTGCATGAACAGTTGCACGGTATTGATCTGTTTATTGGCGTCGCTGCCGTGGCAGATTATCGGGTTGCTCAGGCGGCGGAGCAAAAAATCAAAAAAACGCCGTCAGATGATCCGCATCTGGATCTGCGTTTAGTCGAAAACCCAGACATTATCGCCAGTGTGGTAAGCAGCGCACATGAGGTCGTGGTTGTGGGATTTGCCGCAGAAACTCAGGACACTTTAAATTACGCCAGAGAAAAACGGCAGCGCAAAGGGCTGCACGCCATCGTCGTCAATGACGTATCCGATGCTAGCATTGGCTTTAACAGCCCAAACAATGCTGCCACGTTTATTTGCGACAGCGAGGAGGTGTTCTTCGAGCGCCAAAGCAAGAAACAGATGGCTACACAACTATTGCAGCAAATTGCTAAGACACTAGGCAATGAGCTCGCGATCCGAAACACCACTCAAAGGAACTGACTTTTCAACCATGCAAAACAATGGTTTCACCCCTATGCCTTTGGATACTCTGGAACTGGACCCAGGCATTTTTCGCGCCTACGACATTCGAGGCATTACCAGCACCAACCTCACCGAACAGGTTTGTTATTGGATCGGCAGAGCATTTGCAGCGCAAGCCATCAGTCAATCCCAGCACCAAGCGGCCATCGGCCGCGACGGGCGCTTATCAAGCCCGGGAATTGAACAAGCTCTGAGCCAGGGTTTGGTTGATGGCGGCATGCACGTCACCCTAGTGGGGCAAGTACCCACCCCGGTTCTTTACTTTGCAACTCACGCGCTTGAGACCGGCACCGGCATCATGATTACCGGCAGCCACAATCCGCCCGAGTACAACGGCCTGAAAATGATGATTGGTGGGGTAACGCTGGCCGAAGAGTTGATTCAACAGCTCTACCAACGACTGCAAAAAAACGACCTAAGCACCGCCAGGGGTACGCTTACAGAAACGGATTTATCCGCTCAGTACATGGATGCTGCCCTGGCAACGACGACATTATCGCGACCTTTAAAGGTGGCCGTCGACTGCGGTAACGGCGTGGCGGGAGAACTTGCGCCAAAACTCATTCAAGCCATGGGCTGCGAGGTCATTCCGCTGTTTTGCGAAATCGACGGCAATTTCCCAAATCACCACCCAGACCCCGCTGAACCGGAAAATCTGCAGGATCTAATCGCCGCGGTGAAAAGCCAGCAAGCCGATATTGGGTTGGCATTTGATGGCGACGGCGATCGACTTGGCGTTATAACGCCTACGGGTGAAATTGTCTGGCCAGACAAAATGATGATGTTATTTGCCCAAGACATTATTAGTCGTAACCCAGGCACGCCGGTAATTTTCGATGTGAAATGCAGTAAGCACCTCGAACGCATTATTAGCGAGGCAGGCGGTGAGGCCATTATGTGGAAAACCGGTCACTCGCATATCAAGGCCAAAATCAAACAGACCAAGGCCGCCCTGGCGGGAGAATTCAGCGGGCATATCTGCTTTGGCGAGCGCTGGTACGGTTTTGACGATGCCCTATACACAGCAGCTAGGCTGCTGGAGTTACTCAGCCAAACCGAGCTCGACGCCGATGCACTGTTCGCCCAATACCCGATAACCTTCAGCACGCCTGAGATCAAGATTCACACCACTGAAACCAGAAAATTTGAAGTCATGGATGCGTTAGTTGCAAACAACGGATTCAGTGACGGACGGCTAACCGCGATCGATGGTATTCGTGTCGACTTTGACGACCGCTGGGGCTTAATTCGACCCTCGAATACCAGCCCGGTACTGTCTTTACGATTTGAGGCCGACAGTGCAGAAGCGCTAGAGCGCGTGCAAGATGAATTTCAGGCGCAATTGAGCGCGGTAGACAATACGCTAAGCTTTCGATGAACATGCCATTATGAACACCGACACCAGTGCTACGACGGCCCAGGTTCTAACCGAGGCCTTACCCTATATTCAGAAGTTTCATGGCCACACCGTTGTTATTAAATACGGTGGCAATGCCATGATCGATGAGCAGCTAAAAAACAACTTCGCGCGCGACGTCGTGCTAATGAAACTGGTCGGCATAAACCCCATTATCGTCCACGGCGGCGGCCCGCAGATTGGCGATTTACTGAATAAGCTCGGCATTGAATCCAAGTTTGTAAGTGGTATGCGCATTACCGATGCCGACACTATGGATGTGGTGCAGATGGTCCTTGGCGGGCTAGTGAATAAAGAAATCGTATCGCTGATTAATACTCATGGCGGCCGCGCAGTTGGTATTACCGGCAAGGACGGCGGCTTACTCAAAGCACGTAAGCTGTCAGCCCAAACTGTCGATGAGGACACAGAAGAATCCGTCGATATAGGACAAGTAGGGGAAATTACCGAGGTCAACGTCGATGTTCTTGAAACGTTGACCGAGTCGCAATTCATTCCAATCATTGCGCCCATCGGCGTTGGCGAAGATGGCGAGTCTTACAATATCAATGCCGATATTGTAGCGGGCAAGGTCGCAGAGGCTATGTCGGCCTCTAAACTCGTTTTACTTACCAATACTCCGGGTATTCTGGATGCTGAGCAAAAAACTCTGTCCGGCCTATCCAAGACCGATGTGGAATCATTGATCAGCAACGGCATCATTAACGAGGGCATGTTGCCAAAGGTCGACTGCGCACTCAGTGCCGTGTCGAGCGGTGTAAGCAGTGTGCAGATCATAGATGGCCGGGTGCCCCACGCACTGCTGTTGGAAATTTTTACCGACAGCGGAGTCGGCACACAAATACTCGCTGATGGCTAAATCTAACCGACGCCAAGAGATTCTTCGCGAACTCGCCGGCATGTTGCAGGCGCATCCGGGGGGGCGGATTACAACGGCGGCACTGGCTCAACAAGTAGGGGTATCTGAAGCCGCCCTATATCGCCATTTCCCCAGTAAGGCGAAAATGCTCGACGGGCTTATTGAATACGCCGAGCAAACCCTCTTTGATCGCATCGGCCAAATTATGCAGGAACAGGACAGCGCCGAGCCGCGCTGCCACCACATCGTGCTGCTGTTGCTCACTTTCGTTGAACGCAATCCGGGCTTTGCACGGTTATTCGCCGGCGACGCTCTGCAAGGCGAAACCGAGCGTTTACGCAATCGCGTGTGTCAATTGCTGGATCGCATCGAGACGCAGTTGCGCCAAATTCTCAGGGAGCATCGCGCCCAGCAAGCCGCGCTGCCAGACTACCAGGTGAATCCTACCGCTAACCTCATGCTGGCACTGGCAGAAGGTCGTATCCAACAATTCGTGCGCTCAAATTTTCGTCAGTTGCCTACCAACGGCTGGCCAGAACAGTGGGCCTTGATCGAACAAAGCGTCTTTACCGAGCCCGTGAATTAGATTTTTGATCTAGGCCGTTATTTGCACGACCCAGACAATTATCTAGCTTACCCGACAATACTGTTGCTGATATTCAAGCATGCGCTGTCGCAAGGACGAGTCATCTACTTGCTCAATGATGTCTGCTACCGATGCGATACTCACGATCGGCACATCCAGGTCGCTGGCTAATGCCTCCACAGCGGTGACACCACCATCGAATAACTCAGCCCGATCCAGAGCGATCACGGTGCCAACAATACTTGCATCAGTTTGCGCGATCAGATCAACACTCTGCCGAATGGCTTTACCAGACGTCAGCACATCGTCGACCAACAGAACCCGACCCGCGACTTCGGCACCTACCAGCATACCGCCCTCGCCATGATCCTTAGCTTCTTTACGGTTATAAGCAACGCCCACATGCATACCACGCTCTGCAAGGGCCGTGGCAGTCGCTACTGCAATGGGTATGCCTTTATATGCAGGGCCGAACAACACATCGAATTCGATCTCGGCGGCCAAGATTGCATCGGCATATGCGCGACCCAGCTGAGCAAAGCCCGCTCCATCACTAACCGCCCCAAGGTTAAAAAAGTAGGGGCTGACGCGCCCCGAATTTAAGGTGAATTCACCGAACTTTAAGACCCCTTGCGCAACCAGGAAGTCGATGAAGGTTTGTCGTTGCATAGATCCCCCTAGGCCAGAGCTGCTTGCTGCAATGCCAACAGTTCGCTCGTGCCTTTTTCCGCCAACGCGATCAGCTGTTGCAATTCGTCACCACTGAAAGGCGCGCCCTCGCCAGTACCCTGCAATTCGATAAAGCCGCCGCTACCGAGACAGACCACATTCATATCTGTTTGCGCTTTCGAATCCTCTGCATAATCCAAATCCAATACCGGCGTATTGTTGTAAATACCTACGCTAACAGACGCGACTAAAGCCACTAAAGCCGACTCGGCGTCGATTTTTTTCAGCGCATCCACCAAGGCCACCGCTGCTCCAGTTATTGATGCTGTGCGAGTACCACCGTCGGCCTGAATAACATCGCAGTCCAACCTGATAGTGCGCTCTCCAAGTTTGGTCATGTCTACCATCGCACGCAACGAGCGGCCGATAAGGCGCTGGATTTCTACCGTCCTACCGTTTTGCTTACCTCGCGCCGCCTCACGGTCGTTCCGCGTATTGGTAGCGCCCGGCAACATACCGTACTCTGCAGTGATCCAGCCCTCGCCCCGGCCACGCATAAATCCAGGTACAGAGTTTTCTACTGAAGCCGTACAGATAACCTTGGTATTACCAAACTCCACTAGAACCGAGCCGGCCGCATGCATTGTGAAATTACGGGTAAATTTGACCTGCCGCAGTTCGCTGGCGATTCGTCCGCTCGGGCGCATGAGCAATCCTTATTGTGAAAACCACATTATAGTTTGATGTTCGTTGACTCGTCAGAAAATTCGGCACTAATTGCACCAACGGCTGCAGTAAGCAATGTACAGTGCAGACCAATGATTGGATAATCCCTTCTTTATATTTGCGCCTTGGCAAGATTCTATGAGCCACCTTTCGAGCATGACAGCATTTGCCCAAGCAACCGCGGTCAGCAACGGTTGCCAGATAAGTTGGGAGCTACGCAGCGTCAATCACCGATACCTAGAAAATCAGTTTCGCCTGCCAGAAACCCTTAGGGCCATAGAACCTACCGCGCGGGAGCTGATCCGCCAGCACATAAAACGCGGCAAGATTGATGCAACATTAAAGATTGAACTCGACATGACAGAGCCAACTCTGGCGCTGAATAATGGCCTGCTTAGCCAAGTCGTCGCTGCGACCGAGGAAATTAGTCGTACAGTCCCAAGCGCCACCCCACCAAACACACTTGATCTCTTGAAGTGGCCAGGTGTGCTTACGAACGCCAAAGCTGATCAGGCCCAGTTGATGAGCACCGCGGCTGACCTTTTCAAGAGCACCTTGGAACAGCTAGTACAAGCGCGTAATTCCGAGGGCAAACGCTTGGCTAGTCTGCTCGAACATCAACTCACCGGCATCGAGGAAATCGTCAACTTCGTCCGACCACTGGGCGATAACATCATGCAGCTGCAACAGCAGCGTCTGCAGCGTCGGCTGGAAGAGCTACAGACGCAGGCAGAACCAGCACGCTTGGAGCAAGAAATCGCACTCCTGGCGCAGCGCGCGGACATTCGAGAGGAACTGGATCGACTTGGCATTCATGTCGCAGAGGCGCGCCAACTGCTCAGCGCTAAGGGACCCCACGGGCGCCGCTTAGACTTTTTATCCCAAGAATTAAACCGCGAAGCGAATACGCTTGGCGCCAAAGCGTCGCAAACCGAGGTTTCGCAGAAGGCCATCGACCTGAAAGTTGTCATCGAACAGATTCGCGAACAGGTGCAAAACATAGAATGAATACCGGCAGTTTAATTCTTATCTCAGCACCATCCGGAGCAGGCAAAACCAGCTTGGTTAAGTCGGTACTCGATGCCGACACCGAAATTGTTGTCTGCGTCAGCCACACCACTCGCGCTATGCGCAACGGCGAGCGCAATGGCGAAAACTATTACTTTGTCGAAGACGCCGAGTTCGACCGGATGATCGCTGCAGGCGCCTTTTTAGAACATGCCGACGTTTTCGGAAAACGCTACGGCAGCTCACGCCACGAGGTAGACCGCTGTCGGGCCGATGGCAAAGACGTAATCTTGGAAATCGATTGGCAGGGTGCAGACCAAGTGCGCGGCATGTTGGCTGATGCTGTGAGTATCTTTATTCTACCGCCTTCCATAGCAGAGCTAGAAAAGCGCCTGCGCGGGCGCGGCCAAGACTCTGCAGATGCTATCCAAAGGCGCCTCGCCGAGGCGAAAACGGATATGACCCAGGCAGCGCGATATGACTATTTAGTGGTCAACGACGACTTTGATCGCGCCCAGAGCGAACTGCTGTCCATTATTCAAAGCACGCGGCTGCGCCGCGAGCGCCAACTGCAGCGCGCCGAGGTAACAAAACTGCTGCAATAGAACGCCACACAACCTTGTTCATGCGGGCATCGAGCGGTAACATACGGGCTCATAAATAGCTCCGATCTCGCTATTTTTTAAAGACTTTTTCAAAAGGATTAATAGCCATGGCAAGAGTCACCGTTGAGGACTGCCTAGAACACGTCGATAACCGCTTTGAGCTGGTTATGCTCGCAAGCCGTCGAGCGCGCGGATTACGCCGTTACAGCACCGAAGCTTTGGTAGCCGAAGAGAATGACAAACCCACCGTAATCGCGCTGCGCGAAATTGCTGAAGGTTTAATCAGTCATGAAATTCTCGACAGCCAAGAAGTCTCTCTTGAAGAAGAAGACGAAGAGATCGAGATGAGCTTTAACATCGCAGCGATCAACAGCGGCGAGCCAGGAGCGAATGAGCCAGCAGCCGGCTGAGCATGCCCCTGAATCCTTTTTCGTTGCTCAGCTTGCTGAGCACGCAAAACAGGCCAGTGTCGCTGCGCCAGCGACACTGGCCTCGTTAGTAGACAACCTCAGTTACCTTAGTCACGACGAGCTTAGTTTAGTCAAGCAGGCTCATGCCTATGCGACCCACGCCCATGAGGGTCAGTCTCGTCGAACCGGGCATGCCTACATCACCCATCCCACGGCGGTTGCCCACATCCTTTCCGATATGCGCATGGATCCGCAGACAATTATGGCTGCACTGCTGCACGACGTTATCGAAGACTCAGCGGCTAACAAGCAAACTTTAGGCGAGAAGTTTGGTGACTCCGTGGCAGAAATTGTTGATGGCGTCTCCAAGCTGAGCAAAATTTTTTCCAGCCGCGACGAGGCCCAGGCAGAAAACTTTCAGAAGATGGCCATGGCCATGGCCAAGGACATTCGGGTGATTCTGGTTAAACTGGCCGACCGCCTGCACAACATGCGCACTATTGGCGTTATGTCATCTGCACAGCGACGACGGATTGCTAAAGAAACCCTAGATTTTTATGCCCCTATCGCGAATAGATTGGGCATTCATACGCTGAAAACAGAGCTGGAGGACTTGGGCTTCAAGGCGCTTTACCCGCTACGCGCCGACTTGATTCACCAATCCGTTGTTGCTGCTCGCGGCAACCGCAAAGAGCTCATGGAGGAAATTCGCGACACCATTACCGCAGCGATGAATCGCGAAGGCATTGCGGCTGACGTAATAGCGCGGGAAAAGAACAGCTATTCCATATACCGCAAGATGAAGTCCAAACATAAATCTTTTGCAGACATTATGGACGTCTTCGGCTTCCGCATCGTGGTTGATCAGCCAGATGCCTGCT
Organism: uncultured Gammaproteobacteria bacterium; assembly: GCA_913050035.1. Classification (GTDB taxonomy): domain Bacteria; phylum Pseudomonadota; class Gammaproteobacteria; order Pseudomonadales; family Azotimanducaceae; genus UBA4421. Next base: position 10,216 of record CAJXAC010000071.1, read on the forward strand.
ATCGCGCGCTAGGCGTAGTGCATAATCTATACAAGCCCGTCACCAGCAGATTCAAAGATTATATAGCGATTCCGAAAATAAACGGTTATCAATCGTTGCATACCAGCCTATTCGGCATGCACGGCGTACCGATCGAGGTGCAGATTCGCACCAAGCAAATGGATGCCGTTGCGGATAACGGCATCGCCGGGCACTGGCTATATAAGAGTGACGGCGATTTCGACAGCAACCAACAAAGGGCACGACAGTGGACTAAGGACCTGTTGGAACTGCAGAAACGCGCTGGCGACCCGCTGGAGTTTATTGAGAGCCTGAAGATCGACCTGTTCCCCGACGAAGTTTATATCTTTACCCCACGGGGCGAGATTATGGAGTTGCCCACAGGTGCCAGTGCCGTTGATTTTGCTTATAGCGTGCATACAGATATTGGTAACCAGTGTGTAGCATGCCGCGTTGACGGCCGACTAGCGCCGCTGTCGCAACAACTAGAAAGCGGCCAACGGGTGGAAATTATTACCGCTAAGGAATCGCGGCCTAATCCCGATTGGTTAACCTTTGTTGTGACGTCACGCGCGCGATCGGCTATTCGTCACGAACTCAAACATCAGAAACAGGATGAATCGATTCGGCTGGGTCGAAAACTGTTGAATCGCGCATTGGCAAACGCCAATACCAGCATTAACACTCTGGACTTTCGGCGTCTGCGCCGGGTGTTCAAAGAGCTGGGCGTAAGGCGATTGAACGAGTTACTGGCGGCGATCGGTAATGGTGACCTACTGGCGTATGTGGTTGCACAAAAACTACTGGCAGCTGACGATCCGGAATACGCTGCGGTGGAGGTTGAGGGCGGCGGTCCCATAGCCATTCGCGGTGGCGAAGGCTTGGTGATGCAGTACGGACGCTGTTGCGGACCCGTACCCGGCGACCATATCGTTGGCCATATGACCCCTGGCAGAGGATTCGTTGTACACATAGAAGCGTGCAACAACATGGCGGAAATTCGCCGACGCACCCCCCATGAAATCATCCCAGCGCGCTGGACCAGCACCACGTCTGGAGAATTTTTGACCACACTGCGCATTAATGTGCTGCGCCGTAACGGAGTCGTGGCCGAGATAGCCGCAGAAGTGACCGCCGCTGATGCAGGTGTGGACGCAATTACCGTCGATGAACGCAATGCCGAGGCCAGCACATTGGTTATTGGCGTGACCGTAAGGAGCCGATCGCACCTGGCGCGGCTTATGCGCCGATTACGCAATGTTGCGGTAGTGATTAATTTGGCGCGCAGCGGCCACTGAGGAGAAAGCACTTTGACTAAGACCATCATCCAGACCCCAGAGGCACCAGCGGCTATTGGCACCTATTCCCAAGCCGTGCAAACCCCTGCAACGACGATGACCTTTATTTCCGGACAAATACCCCTCGACCCAGACTCCATGACTCTAGTTAGCGACACCTTCGAGGAGCAAGCTCATAGAGTGTTTATTAACCTCCGGGCGATCGCCGAAGCAGCGGGCGGCCGCTTATCAGACTGCGTAAAATTGACAATTTACCTCACCGATTTGGGCCAATTCGCCAAGGTTAATGAGATTATGGCGACTTATTTCGCCGAACCGTATCCAGCAAGGGCGGCAATAGAGGTCAGCGCCCTACCCAAACAAGCGCAAATCGAGATTGACGCAATTATGGTACAAAACCCGGGCAGCTGAACTGGCCAGGCATCCTTACCATGGCCCTGGACCCTAAAGGCCCAATAACCCAACTGCATGGCGTGGGGCCGCAACTGGCGCAAACCCTTGCCAAACTTGGACTGCACAGGCCCATCGATCTGTTACTGCATCTGCCGTTTCGTTATCAGGATCGATCTCAAGTACGCCCCATTGCCGGCCTAAACGTGGGTGATGAGGCGCTTATTTCAGGACAAATTATTTCTACCCGGGTAATATTCGGACGTCAGCGCAGCCTGGAACTAGTAGTGCGCGACGTCAGCGGCGAAATCCGCTTACGCTTCTTCCACTTTTCCAAATATCAACAGGCGGCTATTGAGCGCTCGAACTATATCCAGGCCTTTGGCAGCGTGCGCTTCTTTGGCAATAAGCTGACCGTGAGTCATCCGGAATACCAGACCTTTGCGGAGGAACCCTCTGCTCCGACGCCGGACCTCACACCAGTCTATCCAACTACCCAAGGTCTGGGACAACAACGCTTGCGCAAACTCTGTAAACAAATTTGCGCACTGCCCTGGCCCGATGTTGCCGGCGCGCCCTACGCCACCCTACAAGCGCTGCACGCGCCCACCGACCTTGAGTCTGTTCCTGCCCTGCAAGAGCAGTTGGCAATTGACGAACTCAGTGCCTTCTACGTGCTTATGAAGGGCCGCGCCCTAAAACGCAATCAAGAGCGCGCAACAGCGCTCACCGAAAGCAGTCCTTTAGCCGCTCAGCTAACTGCTAATTTGGGCTTTACGTTGACTGCAGCGCAACAGCGCGTGGCTGACGAGATCGCCAAAGATCTGGCAAAACCATTACCGATGCTGCGTCTGGTGCAGGGCGACGTGGGCTCTGGCAAAACCATCGTCGCTGCATTTGCCGCGTTACGCGCAATCCATAACGGAGGCCAAGCCGCGCTGATGGCGCCGACGGAATTATTGGCCGAGCAACACGCACAGAACTTTCGCCAATGGCTGGAACCCTTGGACATTCAGTGCGCATTATTGACCGGACAAATGTCGGCGAAGCACCAACGCGAAGGGCTCGCCCATGTCGCAGATGGCACAGCCCAGGTGGTGATCGGCACCCATGCATTGTTTCAAGAGCGGGTAACGTTCCACCGCCTAGTGCTGGTAATCATTGATGAACAACATCGCTTCGGCGTGCACCAGCGTATGTCGCTACAGGGCAAGGGTGGGCACCCACATCAGTTGGTTATGACGGCAACCCCCATCCCTCGCACGCTGACCATGACCTTATACGCCGATATGGATGTATCAGTAATCGACGAACTTCCCAAAGGTCGTCAGCCCATTACCACCCATACCGTGTCCCAAGATAATCGGGCAAAGCTGGTCGAACGTTTGCACCGGGTTTTGCAATCACGGCAGCAGGCATTCTGGGTGTGCACACTAATAGAAGACTCTGACGAAATAGACGCCCAGTCCGCTGAGAGCACCTTGGCCGCGCTCACCCAAGCATTACCGGAGCATCGCATTGCGCTCTTGCACGGGCGTATGAAGGGCGACGAAAAAGTAGCACTTATGCAGGCCTTCAAACGCCACGAAATCGATCTCTTAGTAGCGACTACTGTTGTTGAGGTTGGAGTAGATGTGCCAAACGCAACCCAGATGATTATTGAGAACGCTGAGCGGCTGGGGCTTGCGCAGCTGCATCAGCTGCGCGGTCGGGTCGGCCGAGGAAACTTGGCCAGCCGGTGTTTTTTGCTCTTCAAACCCGGACTAAGTGCAGCGGCCAAGCATCGCCTGAACGCCATGCGTGAGAGCCAAGACGGCTTTTACCTCGCAGAACAGGACCTAAAGCTTCGTGGTCCGGGTGATATTTTAGGCACCCGCCAGGCCGGAGAAGAAAGTTTTCGTATTGCCGATCTCAGCGTGCATGCTCATTTGATGCCGCGAGTAATCCAGCGCAGCGAGGCCCTGATGGCGGCAGACGAACATTCCGCAGCTGCAGCGGAATTGCAGCAATTACTGGAAATGTGGGCGCCAGCTGATGATCGGCACCTCAACGTTTAGCGTGCCAGCGCTGGATTTTCTGCATCCGTTCCCGCAGTCGGATTCTGCAAAGTATCCATATCCAATTGATCCTCGCTCTTGGCAACGATCGTGGCAACGGTGCCATCACCGGTGACATTAACTACTGTGCGCAGCATATCCAGTAATCGATCGACGCCAATGATCAAGCCAATGCCCTCTACCGGCAGCCCTACCTGATCGAGCACTAGAGTAAGAGTAATAAGCCCAACGCCCGGTACTGCTGCTGTGCCTATGGACGCCAGCGTCGCGGTGAGCACGACCATCAATAACGCATCAACACCCAATTGATAACCGAAGAATTGGGCGATGAACACGGTAGCAACACCCTGCATGATCGCCGTGCCGTCCATATTAATGGTGGCGCCAAGAGGCACCGCGAAAGCGGCGACATTATTGTTTACACCAATCCGGTGCTCTACGGTGCGCAACGTGACCGGCAAGGTCGCACCGCTCGACGAGGTGGAAAAAGCCACCAGCATGGGCTCGCGCATTTTGCGCAAAAACATCAGCGGATTGATGCCCGTCAGGACTTTTAGCAAGGTTGGATAGACGATGAGACCATGCAAAATTAATGCGCTGGCGACGGTTAAAAAATACGCGAGCACCTTGCCTATTTCTACCCAACCTACGCTGGCACCAAGCTTCACCATTAAACAAAACACACCATAGGGGGTAAGTTGAATCACCATGGTGATGAGCTTCATCATTACTTCGTTTAGATCGGCAAAAAATTCACCGATGCGATCCCCCGCAGCACCCGCTCGACTCAGCGCCAGACCCAACAGCAAGGCGAAAACGATCACCTGCAGCATTTTGCCTTCTGCCATCGCCTGAATCGGGTTAGCAGGGAAGATATTAACTAGAGTGTCTTTGACACTGGGGGCTTCTTGGGCTTGATAGGCATCGTAGCTGAGTGCTGCTTGGTTTTCGTCACTGGCGCTCAAGCCAGGGTCCACAATCAGTGCCAGCATTAGCGCAAAGGAAACCGCTAACGCGGTAGTGAGCAGATATAAACCAATAGTCTTGCCACCCAGTCGGCCAACACTACCGGTTGCTCCAAGGCTCCTCGCACCGCAGACCAATGATACAAAGACCAAGGGCACAACCATCATTTTTAGCAACGTGACAAAAATTTTACCG
>CAJXAC010000072.1 GCA_913050035.1 uncultured Gammaproteobacteria bacterium
CCAGAACCAATAACAACTAGACAACCCAGACTGCTCCCCCGGCCCCTATTTAAAGCGCCCCTGCCCTTATCTAACTCAGGCAGAAACTTCAGCTTCCCTCTGAAGCATTAGAGCTTCAAAGCTTTCCATAGCTTCCTTACGCTGCTCTATGGACGTACCACCAGAGTATAGACCATAGGTGATAGTCGCTTTCTCATGTCCAACAATGTCCGCTGTGATTCCCTCAGGGACACCTGCCTGCTCAAAGATTGTTGTGGCTGTCTTCCTGATGCTATGGAAGACCTTTAGCTTCCCATGACCCAGAGAAGTCTTTAGGCGACCAAAACGTTTACCTACAGCCTGTCCAGCATCGTCAGCATCAGCTGGAGCAATGGAACTGAAGTCCACCCTACTGGCCAAAGTGCTTACCAATGGTACTAGCCTGCTGCTGGAAGCTGCAGTCTTAGCGTCATCTCTGACCCGTAAGCACTGAATGCCATTAATGTCCTCTAGTGAATCTCTAGACACCTGTGCTACCTCAGACAACCTCATACCCGTATAGAGAGCTATGTCTATGAATCTCGTTAGAACAAGGTCACCTTTGTCTACTGCAGCTGACCTGAGAGCTACTACCTCTGGAACATCAAATGGCAACCAAGATTGCTTCTCTTTGAGTTTCTTAGGCCACTTGATGTCATCCTTGAGGAATGGGTTTCTTTTGGATTGGCCAATGTGCTGATTGTTACGAAGCCAAAGCCAATAACTCCTTACGTAACCCAACTCTTTTTGCACAGTGCTTTTGGCCCTAGAGTCTTCTTTTAACCACTTTTGCCTATTGGATACCGTTAAGTCGTTAATGGTGGGGAAGTATTTAGCAGCATGCTTGATTGCAGTATGAGCTTCCTGCTGCGTCCTTGGAGTGTTAGTCGCGTATTCGTCTTCTACCCAAGCAGAAGCAAACAAACCAATAGGGACACCCCGCCGGCCTGTGTAGATGCTCTCGTAGTATTGATATTCGCTTGGGGACAGTTTGTTTTGTAAGTCCCAGAGGTAATCTTCCATAGCAAGTTCAGCATCAGTCCACCCAACTGACCTACCTGTTCTCTGACCATCTGCACCGTATTCATGCTCAATAGCTGCGTATTCACGGTCTTCTTGCTGCTGAGTGTTGAGGGCCTTTAGAGAAGCTATGCGCTCTGTAACTTCTTCAGGGTTGGCTCTGGATGCCTTTATGAGCTTCCACCATTCAGACACCCATGGAGCAGCTTCTAGCTCTGCATTACGCTTATCCCTGCATCCAGTGCTACGCCTGAAAACAGCTTTTCCAATGATATTTCTAACGTCTGGAGGTACTCTAACTTCTGCGTAATAGACGCCTTTTCTTTTGACCAGATTAGACATGAATTTGTAGCTATAGCTTTGTAATTACACCTATTTTACGCCTGATACCAATATAAATAGGGCTTTAGCATATCAGGTGGGGAGTCCCTGTCCCTCCGCTATATTTCCCCTGAAATTCAATGCAAACAAATCACTTCCGAAAACACTCCGGTCCTACTGCACAATAAGGAATGCAAGTAGCACGAGCTCAGTTGCACTAGGCTTTTTTCTGCAGCATTGTCTGCTTAGGCTCCCATAGTTATGTGGTCTGCCCTCGCAACTGCCCTACTCGATCTTTAGCAACCGGATGGTGCCTCATCGATCTTTGATGTGTCGCTACTCCGAGCATTGGGTTGGGAAAGACGAAAACAACCTTGATGCCAAGGACCGTCTTTCTAGCGAATATGACTTAAACAAAACAAATTAAAGGACTCTTCAAATGGACTTTGGACTGACAAATAAGCGCGCCTTTGTTGGCGGAGGCAGCCGCGGCATCGGCAAAGCCATAGCCATAGAACTGGCTAGAGAAGGTTGCGATGTGGTCATTGCGTCTAGAACCCAGTCGGCTTTGGAGGAAACCGCGAAAGAAATCGAAGACCTCACGGGGCGCCGGATAATTCCCTTGGCGCTGGATGTAACCTCCCGCGAACAGGTCGACAGCATCATGGCTGAAGGGGTTCAGCAATTGGGTGGTCTCGACATTTTGGTCAACAGTGCGTCTTTGCCTGGGGGTTCCCGTTCTGCGGTTGGGCCAATCGATGGGTTAGACGAGGATGCGCTGCTTAGCGATTTCGACACGAAATATGTCGGCGCTTTGCGCTGCGCGAGAGCCGCTATCCCTTACCTGAAGGAGCAACCCTGGGGTCGGATCATCAACATCAGTGGCGGTAATGCCAGAATCGCTGGCAACCTGAGCGGCGGCGCTCGGAACGTATCCTTGGTCCATCTCACGAAGACCCTAGCGGTGCAGATGGGTAAGTTCGGGATTACTGTGAACTGTATCCACCCCGGCATCACCCGAACCGAGCGCACTGTGAGAATGATGGAGGCCCGCGCGAAGAAGTTGGGCGTTACCCCGCAGGAGGCAGAGGCATTGGACTACGCCGATGGCTCACCCCGTGGCAACCACATTAATCGCATGGTGGACGCTTCTGAGATCGGCTTTTTGGCAGCCTATTTGGCTTCGGACAAGTCATGGGCCATAACCGGCGAGGTCATCATGGCCGGCGGCGGATCCGGCAATGCTGTCTACTATTAAGAGGCACCTTAATCCTAAATCGCTTGATCGATCAGGAGCTGTTGGGATCACCCCCTATCATGGACGCGATGTTAGTATTTGCCCTCACTACAGAGCGCGTTAAGGACTGAGCCATGCAATCACCACAGTTGAACTCTGGCGACCAGCAAAACGAGATCGGCGGCTTTCTGGGCTGGATTGAAAAAAGCGGTAACAAGCTACCAGACCCGGTTTTTCTTTTTCTCTGGTTGATTCTGGGCCTAGTCGTAATCTCTGTCGTTGCCAGCCTTACTGGACTGTCTGCGGCGCATCCCACCGCGATTGATCCTGCCACTGGCAATAATGTCGTTATTGTTGCATCGAGTCTGCTGTCACCGGACAACATCGCCCGTTTGTGGATTGATATGCCCACAACGTTTACCCACTTTCATCCTCTTGGCTATGTTCTGGTGGTTATGCTGGGTGCTGGGGTTGCCGAGCGCGCGGGGCTTTTCGGTACCGGTATGCGCGCCGCTGCACGGAATCGCCCTAAGGTGGTACTGACACCTATTGTTGTCCTAGCTGGCATGATGGGTAACTTGGCTGCGGACGCGGCCTATGTGGTTCTGATTCCGCTTGCGGGCATTGTTTTTCACGCGGCGGGCCGTCATCCAATTGCGGGGATCGCGGCTGCGTTCGCTGGGGTTTCCGGCGGTTTCTCGGCGAATCTATTACCCGGCCAGCTCGATGCCCTACTGTTCGGCATTACCGAGGCCAGCGTGGAAACGGTATTTGGGGATTTTTCCGTAAATATCGCCGGTAACTGGTTTTTCATCGCGGCAATGACCTTCATCTTTTTACCGGTTATTTGGTTTGTAACGGACAAAATCATTGAACCGCGCTTAGGGTCATTTGACCCCTCTCTTGCTGCGGCAACCGGCGCTGGAGACGAGAGCGATCAACCTCTTACTGACAGTGAGAGAAAAGGTTTGGCCTATGCCGGATGGGCTGCACTGGCCGTGGTGGGTTTGTGGATATTCTTCGCCTTTGGGCCGGGTACGCCACTAATCGACGAAAGCGCTGCTGCAGAGGCGCAGTTCGCGCCCTTTTATAAAAGCTTAGTCGCGGGCTTTTTCCTACTGTTTCTGCTTGCGGGCTGGGCCTATGGTAAGGGTGCCGGCACGATTTCCGATCATCGAGATTTGGTGCGCATGATGACTGGCGCCATGGAAGATCTTGCTTACTACTTAGTGCTTGCCTTTACTGCAGCGCACTTTGTAGCAATGTTTGCTTGGTCGGATCTGGGTTTGATTCTGGCCGTCCACGGCGCGAATTTTCTTAGCAGCACTGATCTACCCGCATCGGTCCTACTCGCCTTAATTATCTTGGTTTCTGCTCTACTCAATTTATTTGTCGGTTCAGCGAGCGCGAAGTGGGCGTTAATTGCCCCGGTTATGGTGCCAATGCTTATGCTGCTGGGCATCTCACCGGAAATGGCTACTGCGGCCTACCGAGTGGGTGACAGTGCAACGAATATTATTACGCCGCTGATGGTCTATTTTCCGTTGATTTTGATCTTCTGCCAGCGCTGGCAAAACACCTTTGGTCTGGGCAGTTTGGTCGCAACTATGCTGCCCTACTCACTGGCTCTTATGATTGCCGGTTTAGCTATGACCATAGGCTGGGTGATCTTAGACCTACCTTTGGGGCCAGGGGCAAGCGTCTTCTTGGACTCTGCTGCCACAGGCATAGGTAGCACACCCCGGGGCTGAACTTCGTCAGCCCCTGTCTATTTTCCCGCTTAGGATATTTCTTCGACCTGAAAGCCTAAGCGCGGAAAGTGTACGGCCACAGGACCCGCGCGCTGGTCTGTACGTTGCACCACGATTTCCTCACTGGACGCCAATAACAGCTCACCCTGGGTGGGCTGGAATCCATAGTCGATAGGCATAACCTGCACGGACGATCCGACCTGAAGTTGGGAATCCACAAAGTCGGTGGCTTTTGCTGCAGTGCTAATCTCACTGGCTTGTGCGACTGCCACGGCTGCTTCGCCGGACATCGGTTTTGCTTCACCATGACCAAAGGCCGCCATGCGTGACATCCATGCCGTAATGGCGGGAAAAGGCTCTAGATCCGGTTTTAAAGCATCATTTTTGTAGACAAACCAACAACAATGATAAGTCGAAAAATCCAAAATATTTGGCCTAGCACCGCCAAGAAATTCGGAGCTGGATAATTGGGTATCCAAACGGCGCATGTGCAGTAGCCAATGAGGCATTGCAATAGCTAGATCGATACTGAGTTCAGTAGAGCCTTTGGTAAGTTCTGCTCTATCCGCCATAAACGCTGCAGCCATAGACGGATCGCTAAACGTTTCGTTACCGGCGAGAACCTTGGGCTGAAACGCCACAGCAACACTGACTTTAAATAAAAACGTATCGGTCCAGTGCGCGGCTGCACCAAGCGCTGCCGCTTGGTCGGCTGGATAGACAGAATCCGTTGGATACACGCGATCAATCAGGCGGCAAATTAGCGCCGAATCACAATAAATGTCCGCACCCACCTGCAGTACCGGAGTTTTTCTATAGCCACCCGTGAGTGCCATCAGATCCGGTTTAGGCATAATCACCGGGATTTCTACTGTTTGATAGCTGGCTTTTTTGTAGCCCAGTAAGCATCGGACTTTTTCCGAAAACGGTGACGAGGCGTACTGATGAAGAATGAGGTCGGTCACGATTTCTTGCTCAATAATAAAAACCACAGCCTATCAAGCAAAGGTGAGCGAAAACACACTTGGATAGGTTTTGCTTTGGTCAAACGGCTCCCAGCTAAAACAAGTTAGGGGTCAGCACCCTAACCCTTTGCGCAACGCTGCCAATAAGTCTGCTCTATAACGCTTACTCAAGCCGGCTTGTTCTATTCTTTGAAAGGCGTGGCAAGCTCCTGGGTAGACGGAAAGCTCGCAGGGCACACCGGCCGCCATAAGCTGCTGCGCATACTCAATGTTCTCATCGCGAAATAGATCAAGGGTGGCTGTGAACATCCACGTCGGCGGCAAGCCCTCAAATGACTGTAGCCGTGCGGGCACTTGTGGCGCCTCTGGCGCTGCCTGCCCCAAATAGCTTTGCCAGCCGTATTGGTTCAACTCGCGGGTCCAAACAAATTCGCCCACTAGAGGATCGCCAGGATATGCCTCGCTGCCGGTGCGGTTATCTAACATGGGATAGGTTAATGCTTGCCAGCAGATCGGATACTCACCCGCGTCTCGGGCTTTGATGGCTAATGCTGCGGCCAAGCCCCCACCTGCGCTCTCGCCGCCAATGCCAATACGCTGTGGGTCAACGCCAAGGTCCGTGGCATTTTCATGCAGCCAGCTTAAGGCAGCGTAGCAGTCATCCAGCGGGGCGGGTATTGGATGTTCCGGAGCCAAACGGTAATCAACTGACAACACCGTAATACCCAATTCCCTGGCGATATACCTGTTCATTGGATCTGATCCTTCGGGGCTCCCAAATAGATAACCGCCCCCATGAACATGCAGGTAGGCCGCAGTTGCGGTTGCATTTTCGCGCTCAGCGGGGCCATAAAGTAGGCATCGCACCGCCGGTCCACTGTCTTGTGGGGCGAGAATTTCTTTTCGGTATAAACCGTGGGGTTGCGGATCAGCAAGCGTTGGAACCTGGTCTGCCATCGCCTCCCGGACCCGGGCAACTTTGGCGTCATTTAAATTTTGCAAAAACGGGCCATCTGCCATGGCCCGTAGTTCCGGGTCCAATAAATGTTTGGTACTGCTCATATCAACCTCTAACCAATGCTTATCTCAAAATTTTATCGAACAGTTTGTGCAACCATTCTAGTGAATCACCACGCAGCGAACTTCAATACTCCAGCGATCCGGTGCATCGGCCGGGGTCTGGGATTGATGAAAGGCGCTATGAAAACTGAAGGTACAAATTCCTTCGCCCTGATGATCCGACTTCGCGCCACCACTTTGCGCCAACGTTCCGGCGGAATCCCATTGTTTGATCAGCAGCGCTTCATCGCGGGTCATCTCGGGATAGCTGTAATACCTTTGCCTAGAGTTGTATTTAGACCAATAGTTCTCGCCAACTCGATCCGGCATGTGAATCTCGAACACCACTAGGTCTTTGGGGTCAACAGTTAGCCCATCGCAAAGCGCTAGGGGGTGGGTTAACACTGGCTGCGGCTGAATATTGCGCCAGACATTGATAATGGAAAAACGCCCATCTGCAGATAACGCGTGCTGTGCTAAATCGTCGGGGATCAGGCCTTGCTTGGCCCTTGGGTCCGCTTTAAGGGTGTCGTTTACGTTAGGAGCTTGAGTGAGCTGCAGCAATCGCTCCGGTGCCGAACGGAGAGTGTAGTCGCCATGAACAATATGCGCTGGTGCTTGCACATCTTGCCCGCCTTTTTCCTGGCGCTTCTCAGCTTGCCCACTTGCTGATCGTATATTGTGGTCGAAGGCCCAGACCCGCCCTCCTGTCTGCGCGGCAACAAGATCCTCACAATCGCGATAATAGTGGCCGGTAATGCGCTCGTGGTCTAAATAGTCGTAGCTTATAACTGGGGCATCGACCAGTTCGAAACCGTTTTTCTCAAACGCCATGCGAGCAGCCGGTGCCAATTGTCTGGCATCGGCGATCTGTAGCTCGTGTGGCTCTGTGGCAACGCCATAACTTTCAACGAAATTGCCACGATGGTCCCTAACCATGCGCACAAGATCGTTGCGATAAAGCGATGACTGAGTCTCAGGTTTTAAGAACTTTAAGCGGCCAAGTAGCTTTGCCGTGGCGGTCATAGTTTTTTTACACCTTATAGACGTATTCGACAGGCATCCTTTGAACACCAAAAGATACCGCACATTTAGCCGTGGGACATACATCTGTTTTCTGCCGTGGTCGAGCCTCTGTAGCTTTTTTGTCAAAACATTTAGCTCTGCCAACACAGTACACTTTTCGATATCCTGCGTATTTCGCGCGCTAAAATAGAGAAACAAGGAGCCCAACTTTGCAGCTCATCAGTGACGAAATCCTAATCGATTCGGGACAACAGCACCCCACTTACCCGGCGCGCTATCCGTCTTTCAACGGTTTTGACTTTGGTGATCCAGCGTCATGGACCAAGGGGCATCCTTTCGACGTTTATAAACAAATGCGCGAGCAGGCGCCGGTGATGTGGTCAACCGGACAAAATGATATCTCGGGGTTTTGGTCTCTTACGCGCTTTGAAGACATTAAAGCCGCGGAGCTTGCGCACAATGTTTTCTCGTCGCAACGCGGCGGCATCAATATGGCGGTGCCTGAGCGTAAACATTGGCGGCCGAAAAAGCTTATGCCTGCTGCGCTGAACTCGCTGATTAATATGGACGAGCCGTTACATCGTGAAATGCGTATGCAGCAGAACGATTTTTTCTTTCCAGCCTATGTGGCAACAATTCGTGACCGGGTCGGCGCCAGAATTGATGAACTATTGGATGAGATGGAGCGCAAAGGACCGGTAGTGGATTTCGTCAAGATGTTCTCCGAAGAATTACCGCTGTTTACCCTATGCGAAATGCTCGGTGTTGACGAAGACGACCGGCCCAAGGTTAAGGTATGGATGCATCACCTTGAACTGGCGGCACAGTTTCTGGCAAACCCCTGGCAGACCTTTTTCTCCGAACCCATGTTTCCCTTTCGGTTTAATTCGGTAGTAGAGGACATGTTTGCCTATGGTGAGCGGGTTATGGCTGATCGACGCGCTCAGCCACGGGAGGATTTGTTAACGGTTATTGCGCGCTCCAAACTAGGCGGTGAACTGCTGCCCCAGGAGTTTCTTGATGGCTCTTGGCTACTCATTGTCTTCGCTGGTAACGATACTTCGAGAAACTCGCTATCGGGCACCATACGCCTAATGGATGAGTTTCCAGATCAGCGCGCGATGGTGCTAGAAGACCCGACCCTGATTCCGAATATGTCCGAAGAAGCCCTGCGCATGGTATCGCCGGTGATTCATATGCGCCGCACCGCAACGGAGGACACCGAGCTCAATGGGCAACAAATCGCCAAAGACGAGAAGTTAGTGCTGTGGTACGGAGCGGCTAACCGCGACCCGGATATTTTTCCTAATCCCGATACCTTTGATATGCACCGAAAGAATGTTGATAAGCACATTGCCTTCGGTCATGGGGTACACAAATGTCTGGGCTCACGAATTGCCAAGATGCAACTAAGGCTTGCCTTTGAGCGTATTTTCGAACGTTTTCCGCAGATTAGCTGGACTGGCAAGCAAACCATCGCGCCTAACGCCTTGGTGCATGCGATCTCAAGCTTGCAGGTCAACCTCTATGGGCCAAATGGTAAGAGACCCACCCAAGTCGCGGTTAACGGCAACAAGATCGGCTAAAGCGCTTTAATCGCCGATATCAGGCATTAACAGCGGAGCTTTGGGACGCTAGGGAAACTTACGTGACAGCCTTTCTACTGTTTCTTCACTTTCGGCGCGGTATCTTTGTCACTCCTAAGACACCCACCGGTATAAATGTCCACACAGCAGATTCGAATCGCCGTCTGGTTTGATAGTCAATGCCCCCTATGCATTCGCGAAATTGCCCTAATGCGGCGCCTCGATTGGTTTAAGCGGGTCGATTTTATTGATATCTATACAACTCAAACCTGCCCTTTGGAGCCGCAGTTACTTTTGCAACGTTTCCACGTTCAGGAGATCAACGGCCCAATCATTAGTGGCGCTGCGGCTTTCGCGGCGTTATGGCGACAGCTGCCCTTGCTGCGACCAATCGGGGAATTAGCACGCATACCCACTGTACTCAAAGTGCTCGAGTGGGCTTACATCAAATTTTTAGCTTATCGACCAAAACTGCAAAGACTACTCAGCTCGTAGCGCTCCCAGCAGTTTCGCAGTGATCTGCAATGATTGACGATTGCGGTGACCTGATAGAGCGTTTAGTCATCGCGATAAATTAATGCTTCTTAAAAGATATTTGCTGTATCCCACGGTTGTGTCACGCCCTAAGGTTTAGCACAGTTAGTCATACGCCCCTGGAGTGATCGTCAGCAATGCAAGACCAAGCAAACTTTTTCAGCCGCCTACGCCAGCGCAACGTATTCCGCATAGGCACTATGTACGTTGTGGGGTCCTGGCTGTTACTGCAGTTTGGCGAAATTATGATCGAGATCATGGAACTGCCACTGTGGATTGGCAGAGCCTTGGTCGTCATTCTGGCGCTTGGTTTCCCATTCGTATTGTTGCTCGCCTGGGTTTTTGACGCCTCTAATCAAGGCGCGATTACTGCTAACGGTGACAGTCCGGCAGAAAATTCCGGAAAACGGATCGACACGGCAATCATTATTGTTTTAGCAACAGCTCTGGGCACAACCTTTATATTCTATGACCGAGATTCGCCAAACACTCACGCTGCCCGCGCCGATGCGGAGATCGCTCAGCAACAACCAACGCGTAAACCGGCAATGGCACCGAGCGCTGCCTCCAATTACCTGCTTATTGGCAACCTAGTAGACTTTACCGGCGCCACGGGTCGCAGCGGCCAGGCCTGGGGGCAAGCCATTATTGATAGCGCGAACTGGGTTAATGAAAACGGCGGTGTGGCGGGTAAACTTTTCGATCTGGACACAATAGAAACCTCGTACATCGTGCGAAGAGCGTTGCCTGCTTATGAAAAATGGCTGACTCAAGACGTACTGGCGATCCAGGGCTTTGGTACCAATATCGGACTGGCGTTGCGAGATAAAGTTGCGGCCAATGAAATCCCATACTTTTCTTCTGCGATGGCTGCTTCATTCACCGCCCCAAATGGCGGCCCCGGAGTCGCTACACCAGCGCCCTACAGCTTCTTCTACGGCCCATCCTACTCTGATGCTTGTCGCGGTCTGCTTGAATGGGCGAAGGATGATTGGCAGAGCAAAGAACGGCCAGGTGCGCCGTCGTACGTGCACATGGGTGATAAGCACCCCTATCCTGATTCTCCTAAAGCCGCTTGCGAAGAATACGCTCAAGAGCTTGGATTTGAGGTAGGTTCGCCGATTGTATTCTCTCTTATTCCAAAAGATTTCAGCCGGCAATGCCGAGCACTGGAAGAACGACAAATCGACTATGCGTTTCTAGCAAATTTGGATAAGTCCGTGACCGCCCTGCTGAAACAATGCGCCCAGAACAATCTTGCAACGCGCTTCATGGTCAACGTATGGGGCTTTGACGAGGATGTAATGCGCGAAGCAGGAACTGCAGCCGATGGGGTTGTCTGGGTTATGGGAGCTACTCATTGGAACGCCAGCGGACCCGGTATGTATACCATCAGGCAGGTGTCGATGATGTCTGACCCGGAACAAACAAAATACCGATCTGTACATTACATTCGAGGAGTCTGCTCGATGTTCTATCTTAAAGAAGCCATTGAAATTGCAGCCCAGCAAGGAGAAATCTCCGGACCTTCCATAAAAGCCGCCATGTACGCGAAGGAAAATTGGGTCCCTGTGGGCCTAGAAGGCGTTTGCCGCCCCGCAACTTGGCAAGCTGAAGACCACAGGGGTGTAACCGAGGTGCTCATTTATCAAGCTGAGGTATCAGACCTCGATAAAGCACACAGTTTGGAAAACCTCTTTGCAGACGGCAAGATGTCTATGAAGCAAGTATTCTCTACTAACATTCCAAGGCGAGCAGAATGGCTGGGCTTTTAGTTATTAGATTTAGTTTCTTCGCGCTGCTTATTTTTCACTGAAGAATGTCTGTATGAGAAATTCTGGCGGTGGTGCCAATCACAATGCACAGCGGGGGAACAGGATGGGCTTACACATCAACTTAAAAGGCGGTCAGCACTCTCACACAGCCTGGAATCAGGTCAGAAAATCTTGCCCCAGGCCCCATTTACGAAGTCTGACTGTAGGCCTGTTGTGCTGGCCTCTGATGATCGGGTGCGTAGAGAATCCATTGGCACCTGAGTCACAACAAGCCGATGCTCAAGCCTGTTTCATGCGTGCAATGAGTTATTGCCGAGAGGTTGGCCCTAGCTGCATAGATGCAGAGTTGCGGGCCTGTGATGAGGCATTAGCGCGCAACGCCCCGCCAATAACCGAAGGACTGAGTGCAAAACTCATTTCTTGCTTTGAGGAAAATCAGGGTGCTACAGAACAATCGCCGTCAACGGATTGGCGTCGCTGCCTGCATATGCTTGAAGCGGAGTAAACAGGCCATTTGCGACACTTGGAAAATCCCGACAGATATTCTACATAATTCCAATAATTACTTGTTTTTATTGAAAAATTCTAAGATATACGCGCTTGTATCAAAGCTTCTGTGCTCGCCAAAGCCCATGGCATATACGCTTAACAAGCGACGCAAATCCCACCAGGCGAAACGAGCTCCGGGCCAGTCATGTCCGCCATCTTCAACTTGATACAGAATGATCTCAGGAGACCCACCTTCGGCCGTGTACTCAACCAAGGTAATGCTCTGATCGCTGGGGTAATTTAGGACTTCGGGAGGCTGTGCTTGTGCCCTGGCATGACGGACCCATAGGTCAATAACGTCACTCACGCTGATATAGGCTCCCCACCCTTCCTCATTGGTATAATCGCCATCATAGCGGGTAACGTTGTCGGCAGTGCCATTTAAGGCCAATACAGGCATTGGCGCGCTTGGTGCACAATTATCCGCCGTTGCCTGCATCATTGTTCCAGCAACCGGCGCAATGGCACGAAACACATCGGCAGCTTTGCAGGCCAACAGGTAGCTCATATCGCCGCCATTTGACATTCCGGTAGCGTAAACCCGGCGTGGATCTATCTGGTAACTTTCCACAAGCCGCGCGACCAGCGCGCGTATATAGCCCACATCGTCCACTGCGGAATCGCTATGGAACGCATAACCTACGTTGAAAAAGGCGTTACCCTGCTGGTCTTGGGTGCCCTGGGGGTAGGCCACAATATAGCCATGCTGGTCAGCTAGGGCATTTAGCCCTGAATAGCCCATTATATTTTCAGCCGAACTGCCGTAACCATGCATTGCAATGACCAGCCCAGCATTGCGCGGAGGCAAATTCTGCGGCACGTGTGCGATGAACTGGCGCTCTAAGCCCCCGTGGGTTATCACCTCATGCAATGGCTCTTGAGCAACGACAACGCTACTGACTAGGATGCCCAGCCAAAGCAATGACGCCTGCATAGGTCTAATGGGCTTTTCAGCAAGCATTAATAGTGCTTGTTTGGTCTACTGTCCGGCTGAAGATTGCCCCGCTTCACCTGCTCGCCACTCGCGCTCGAGAAGTCGCGCCCCGCGCAAAATATTCCCCATGGAATAATTGCCTTCATGGCACGCATACTCATACACCTTGCCTTGGCTCTTAGTCCAAACATATTTTCCGCTCCAAGGTGCCTCCCACACAGTTTCGTCAACAACGGTGAAGTCGTAGAGCAGATTACCGTCCTCGGCGACGCTAAAGCGCTCCTCAACCAGTAGGTTTTCATCAGAACCGCCAAGCCCACTGATAGCTTTAAAGTTCTTCGTGGTCACTATCAGCGTGTCGCCGTCCCAGCGTCCTATCGAATCGCCTAACCAGGATTTGTTGTCCGGATGGGCATGTTCGCCGTCAATTCGGATAATCCGGGCGTCATGAACCATTTCCTGCAGGATCATCACATAGCCATCTGTCTGCACGATGCGCTTGTAGTTATTGTAGAGACTGGGCAACGTCGGCACCGTCGCCGCGAAGCTAATAAGGCAGCGCTCTGAAGGTGCTAGACTCTCTGGACCATCAAATGGCCCTGGGCCATCTTTGTCTAGCCACGTTGCAGTGCCCGTATTCGTATGTATAAAGCTTTGGTAGACGTCTCCCATTCGTGCGTTAACCCCTTCCAAGGTAGCTGGACGCCGACCGTTAGGTGGGTCGTACAATATTGACGTAGGTACTTTCCCGTCAATTTGAGAGGCGGTTTGTCCGATATCAATGTAAAACGCGTTATACCCACCAACGCCGCCAGCCCCGGCGGTATTGTTTCCGTCTCCACCCGCGGGAGGGGCTCCACGATCGACATCGCTCAC
>CAJXAC010000073.1 GCA_913050035.1 uncultured Gammaproteobacteria bacterium
TTTAATATCTCGTCATACGCTCTTTTAACGCTGATGGTCGCGAGAGTATGCGATTTGAAGCCAGGTTTCTTCGTTCATACGCTGGGTGATGCCCATCTTTACGCGAACCACTTGGAACAAACAGACCGGCAACTAGCGAGAGAGCCCAAAACACCACCGCAAATGATTATTAAGGAAGGGATAAAGGATATCTTCTCCTTTGAGTATAGCGACTTTCAATTAGTCGGTTATGAATCTCACCCAGGCATAAAAGCTCCGATCGCAGTCTAACCTGAGTTATCCATGACGAAAAAAGATATTGTCCCAGGGTTGAGTATCATCGCGGCCGTGGCAAGAAATGGAGTTATCGGGAAGGGCGGAGATTTGCCATGGAAGTTGCCGGGTGACCTGAAGCACTTTATGTCGACCACAATGGGGAAGCCGGTGATTATGGGCAGGAAGACCTATGAGTCGATGAAAAGGCCTCTGCCTGGCCGGACCAATATTGTTTTAACTCGGCAAACAGATTTCACTCGTGAGGGTCTAGTCATTTTCACCGATTTTGACGATAGCGTGGAATTTGCGAGAGAAAACGCTGCCGAGCAGGGCGGCAACGAATTTTTTGTAATTGGCGGTGAGAACATTTATGAATTGGCAATTCCATTAGCAAGTAAAGCTTACATAACAAGGGTAGATGCCGAGCCCGACGGAGATGCGTTCTTCCCTGATTTTGCTGTCGATGAGTGGAACCTCATCAGTGACACCGCTTTTGAATCGGATCAGCTCCACTCAGCCTCGTACACTATTGAAATCTATGAGCGCTAGGATTGGTTTTTGTATCAATCCGATGTCAGGTCGTGACGTTAGGAGATTGGCTGGCAGAGCGAGTAATATGACTCATGAGGCCAAGCGAGATATGGTCGCTCGTTTGGCCGCCGGTGCTGATGCGCTTGGAGTCGATGAGATCTTAATCGTCAGGGAGCCGTTCTCGATAGCAGAAAAGGCTTTACAGCATATGAAACTTAAGGCAAAGGTCAGGGTGCTGGATCTGCCGGTCACGAATTCAGCAAAGGATTCGGAGAATGCGGTAAACGCTTTTATCGATTTGGGATGCAGAACAATAGTTTCTTTGGGTGGAGATGGCACAAATCGGGCAATCGTCAGGTCACAGCCAAATATCAATTTATTGCCAATATCGACTGGAACCAACAACGTGTTCCCGATGATGGTCGAGCCGACGCTTGTCGGGATGGCCGCTTCACTTGTAGCGAGCGAGTCTCTGGATGAATTGACAAGGCACGCTTTGAGCAGAAAGGTAAAAGTGATAAGAGTCACCGGCCAGAATTTCAACGACTTGGCTCTAGTTGATGCTGTTTTGCTTAGAGACGATCATGTTGGCAATCTCCTTCCGTTTGCGGCTGAAAAAATCATGCAGTTAGTCCTTGCTAGAGCTGAACCGGATGGGATCGGGATGTCTCCAATAGGTGGTTATTTAGACCCTGTCTTCTGTGAGGATGACTTTGCTCTCTCGATAAAGTTGGGTCGAGAGGGTAGGAGTTTAAAAGTCCCATTGTCGCCAGGGCTATTTGGTGATGTGACGGTTGAGGGAACAACTCGGCTTGAGCTAAATCAAAGCTTAGATTTTTTGGGGCCAGGAGTAATTGCTTTAGATGGTGACAGAGATCACCGCCTCTCGTCTGGGGAACACGCGCAAATCAAGGTGTGCAGAGATGGGCCCAGAGTTTTTGATGTTGCTGCCGTAATGAGAGCCGCAGTGCAGGCTGGCCTACTGGTTGGTCGAGTTAGAGATATGAGCACACTCGCATTCCAATGAAGCATTGCTGGAGGAGAAATCATGGTCATTAAACCCAGGATAAGAGGTTTCATATGTACAACGGCCCATCCACAGGGTTGTGCCGAAAATGTTAGAAGGCAGATTGACTTTGTGAAATCCCAGGGAATGAGCGAAGGCCAATCGATAAAAAATGTTCTCGTCCTCGGTTGCTCCGCAGGCTATGGACTGGCCTCTCGAGTCGTGTCGAGCTTTGCCCTTGGCGCAAACACTCTGGGCGTCTCCTTTGAAAAAGAGCCCGCAGAAGAAAAGACGGCTTCAGCTGGCTGGTATAACAATATCGCATTTGATCAATTTGCTAAGGAGCATGGGTTTTATAGCCGCACGATAAATGCAGATGCGTTCGCTGACGCCACCCGCGAAAACGTAATCAATATAATAAAACAGGAAATGGATAAAATTGATCTCGTTGTATATAGCTTGGCATCCCCCGTGCGACAACATCCAAAGGATGGATTGCTTTACCGCTCAAGTATAAAACCCATGGAAAGTGTTCTTCAGATAAAGACGGTGCATGTCGAAAAAGGAGAGGTCAGCGAAATAACTTTGGAACCAGCGACTGAAGAAGAGGCAAAGTCAACAGTGGCGGTCATGGGTGGTGAGGACTGGGAGTATTGGATTGACGCGTTGGCAGAAGCAGACCTCTTGGCGGAGGGAGCAAAAACGATTTCTTACACCTATATTGGTAGTAGATTAACTTGGCCTATTTATTGGGATGGGACTCTCGGTTTGGCAAAAGCAGATTTAGATAGAGCGAGTAGAGCTATCTCAGAGAAACTGACTACGATTGGTGGTAAGGCGCAGGTCGCTGTTTTGAAGGCGATAGTTAGTCAGGCAAGTGCGGCGATTCCAGTCGTTCCGCTTTACGTTGCGCTGCTGTTTCGTGTGATGAAGAGAATGAATCTTCATGAAGACTGTATTACGCATATATATCGATTATTCGCCACGCAACTTTTGGATGGAGTCGAGCAACGTCTAGACGATGAGGGTCGGATTCGAATGGACGACCTCGAATTACGGCCCGAAGTTCAAAAGGTAGTCTCACAAAATTGGCTGAAGGTAACGACAGAAAATCTCGATGAACTAGGCGATTTAGAGGGTTTCCGTTCTGATTTTTTGAATATCTTCGGTTTCGGGTTCGATGACATTGATTATGAATTAGACGTCGATCCAAAGCGCATTTTCGATTTCGGGTGAGAAACCAGATGAAGGAAAAGATATTTCTTCAGGCATGTCGAGGAGAACGAACCCCCAGGACGCCTATATGGCTGAATCGCCAGGCCGGGCGCTACATGCCCGAATATCATCAAGTGAAAGGTGACCTGCCGAGCTTGGATTTTTTTAAAAATCCAGAGAAAGCCGCCCAAGCGACGTTAGACGCTCAGCGTATTCTCGGTGTCGACGCTGCGATTATGTTCGCTGATCTGCTGCCTATTCTTGAGCCTATGGGGTTGCACCTGGACTACCTGCCGGGCGAGGGTCCGGTCTTTAGTAATCCTATTCGTCACGAACAGGATGTTGCGGCGCTGCGGACCGCACCGGCCATCGAGGCCACGCCATATATTGCTGAAACCGTGCGCTGCATTAATGCGGATTTACCAAAACAGATCGCGTTAATTGGTTTTGCCGGAGCGCCCTTCACGCTGGCGTCTTACGCCATCGAAGGCCGGGGTTCACGCAACTATGTTGAAGTGAAAAAAATGATGCACAACCGCCCGGATTTATGGGCCCAGCTTATGGATAAGTTAGTGCAGCAACTGGTCAGTTATCTGCAGCTGCAAATCAGTGCCGGGGTGGAAGCTGTGCAGTTGTTTGACACTTGGGTGGGCAACTTGTCGGTTCAGGATTACGGCACTTTTGTGCACCCTTACTTAGAAAAAATGTTGCAGCTTTTAGGCAATACGGTACCGGTAATTTATTTCGGTACTGGTAACTCTCATTTGCTGCCGAGCGTGTCCACATTACCCTTCGATGTTTTAGCCTTCGATTGGCGTACTCCGCTGGTACCAACATGGGAGCAGCTCGGCTGTAAGGCGGTGCAGGGTAACTTGGATCCAATCATATTGTGCGCAGGGCAACACGCAATCGGCCAGCAGGCGGGTCAGCTTTTAAATGAGGTGGCGGGTCGGGGCGGCCATATCTTTAATCTAGGCCACGGCATTATTCC
This sequence comes from uncultured Gammaproteobacteria bacterium, assembly GCA_913050035.1. GTDB lineage: Bacteria > Pseudomonadota > Gammaproteobacteria > Pseudomonadales > Azotimanducaceae > UBA4421. The sequence continues at coordinate 3,999 of CAJXAC010000073.1, forward strand.
TGAGACGCCGGTGGATAACGTTAAGTTCCTAGTGGATTTTGTGCATCAGCACAGCGCCGGCTAAAGCATGTCGACTCGTCACCCGGAATAATTATGAGACTGATTGCAAAGCTGCTAGGTAGTGTATTCACGCTGCTGCTATTTGTTGCCTTGCTGCAAGGGGTGGCATCGGAAACCGGAGAGGTAGTAGTACTGACTTCAGTGGATCAGGCGACTAGTGCTCCAACAACAACGCGCTTATGGGTGGTGGATCACGACGGCGCGATGTGGCTGCGCGGCGATGCCGCCTCGGGATGGACCCAGCGAGTGCTCGCGCAATCCACGCCAGTGGTCTTGGAGCGTAACGGTGTCCGCTATGAGTTTGTGGTTGCGTCAGAGCCGGAGCGGGTAGCACTAGTGAACCGGCTGATGCGCGATAAGTACGGCTGGCGCGATCAAACTATCAGCATGATGGCGCCCAGAGAAGATTCGGTAGCGCTGCGACTAACTCCGACAAGCTGAGCACATAGGCGCGGGCCGGATTACAGGGCGTAGTCTTTTGGTGGCACATATTGCCGCGGCAACAAGCCGCGGTCATTGCGGTCTGGGATCAGCAGACCGGCCTTGGCCAACGCTGCGAACAAAATAGGCTCGGCCTCTTTAGGCCAGCCGTTCAGAGCCTGTTGCCAGCACAAATCACAAACCAATAATCGGTAGATCGGCACGTCGTGTCGTTTTTCACCTGGCGAATTGCACAGCGTGCAGGCTGTGGTTGGCTGCACTTTAGTCCAGATATTTATCGGTAACTGCGCCTTCACTGGCCGAGCTGACCTGTTGGGCGTATTTGGCCAATGTGCCTCGCTTGGCATACGGCTCTGGTGGTGTCCACTGAGCCCTGCGTCGGGCCATTTCGTCGTCACTCACGGCCAAGGTCACAGTGCACTGCTCGGCATCGACAGTGATGGTATCGCCGTCTTCTACTAGGGCGATGGGTCCGCCCAGATGTGCTTCAGGTGTTACATGGCCGATTACGAATCCATGGGAACCGCCGGAAAAACGACCGTCAGTTAACAGTGCAACATGCTCCGATAGCCCGCGGCCGTTAATGGCGCTGGTGGGGCTGAGCATTTCACGCATGCCGGGGCCACCCTTCGGTCCCTCATAGCGCACGATGACCACATCACCTTTGTCTACGGTGCCGTCCATAATGGCTGCCATTGCAGCTTCTTCGCCGTGGAAGCAGCGCGCGGTGCCGGTAAAAGTCAGGCCCTCATGGCCGGTGATTTTTGCCACAGCGCCTTCTGGTGCGAGGTTGCCGCGCAGCACTACTAGGTGACTGTCTTTCTTGATCGGGTTGCTGAGTGGGCGGATGATTTTTTGTGTGGCCGGATAGTCTGGTACCGTCGCCAAATTTTCCGCCAGTGTCTTGCCTGTCACTGTTAGGCAATCGCCGTGCATTAGGCCCTCTGCAAGCAAGGTCTTCATCAGTGGCTGGATACCGCCAATTTCGATGAGTTCGCTCATAGCGTACTGGCCTGCCGGGCGCATATCTGCCAGCACCGGTACGCGCTTACCAACGCGACTGAAATCATCCAGGGTCAGTGGGATTTGCGCGGCATGGGCGATGGCTAACAGGTGCAGTACTGCGTTCGTAGAACCCTCTAATGCGATGGTAATGGTGATCGCATTCTCAAATGCTTCCCGACTTAGGATGTCGCTGGGCTTGATGCCTAATTTTATCAGGTTACGTACGGCTGCCCCGGCGTTGTAACTGTCCTGGCGTTTAGCTTCGCTGACTGCATTTTGCGCAGAGCTATTGGGTAGGGACAGTCCTAAGGCCTCCATCGACGAGGCCATGGTGTTGGCGGTATACATGCCGCCGCACGATCCGGGTCCTGGTATCGCGGTAGCTTCTACTTCCTGTAGCTCAATGTCTGAGACCGTGCCGGCAGCGTGTCCCCCCACAGCCTCGAATACCGATACGATATCTCGGCGTTGCTCGCCGGGTAAAATGGTGCCGCCGTAGACGAAAACACTGGGGCGATTCATGCGCGCGATTGCAATGCCGCAGGCGGGCATATTTTTGTCGCAGCCACCGATGGCGACAAAGCCGTCGAAGCCCTGAGCTCCAACGACAGTTTCGATCGAGTCTGCGATCACTTCACGGGATACCAGGGAGTAACGCATACCCGGTGTGCCCATAGATATACCATCCGATACGGTAATGGTGTTAAACAAAACGGACTTCGCGCCGGCTTCGTCGGCACCCATAGCGGCGGCCTCTGCCAACTCATTAATGTGCATGTTGCACGGAGTCACCATGCTCCAGGTGGACGCTATGCCAATTTGCGGTTTGCTGAAGTCTTCTTTCTTGAAGCCAGTTGGGTACAACATAGCGCGGCTCGGCGCTTGCTCTACGCCATCGACAACCTGACTGCTATAGGGCCGTTCGTTCGCCATGAGGTATTCCTACTAAAATTAAAGGGGCTTTTGCAGCACGGCCGAACCGCGCTGCCAGTTGTACAAAGACTGTTTGCTGCTGGGCAGCGATTCTACGTCGGCGGGTGTGAAGCCGTGACTTACGAACCACTCCTGAGTCTGGGTTGTCAGTGCAAATAAACTTTTCGCGCCATGGGCAGACGCCGCTCGCTCTGCAGCCTCTAATAACGCGCTGCCAATGCCCATATCACTGTATTGATGGCGGTAATTTTCATGCACCGCAACACAGGCCAGTTCTGCGGCATCGGCAAAGGCATATATCGCGCAGCAGCCCACCACAACACCGTCGAGCTCGGCGATAAAGAACTGCTCGATTTCCTGCTCCAGCTGGGCGCGGGAGCGCGGTACCAATACGCCGTCTTCTTCTAGGGGGCGAATGATTTCTACAATGTCCGCCACGTCCTCGAGTTGAGCCTGACGAATTAAGTCCTCGTCGTGCCTAGATACTTGAGTGCCAATGCCGTCGGCGGTAAACAGTTCTTGCAGCAAGGCTCCGTCGTCAGCGAAAGCGACAAGGTGAGCGCGCTCCACGCCCTGAGTATTTGCGGCAATTAAGGCTTCGCAGCGCGCTGCGGTAATAGGATCTAGATCAGCACAAAGCCCGTTCAGCCGCTCTGGTGTAATGCGGCTGATGCGTTGTCGCCCAGCATCGGTGATTTGACCAGGGTCGTTAAAAACAATCAGCTTGTCGGCTCTGAGCGCCACAGCCAGCTCTGTGGCCAATTCTTCGGCGGCAAGATTGAACGCCTGTCCGGACGTAGAAAAACCAACCGGCGACTGTAAAACAATCGCTTGGGTATCCAATAGTTCTACCATGGCGTCGACGTTAGCGCTGCGCAAGCGACCAGTGCATTGGTGATCGATGCCATCTACGATGCCTACCGGTTGAGCTGCGATGAAGTTGCCCGACACGATATTGACCTCAACATTGTGCAGCGGCGTGTTCGGTAAGCCAGTAGAAAATAGTGCCTCTAAATTTGCCCGTAGCGCCCCGAATATGCCGCTTATCTCATGCATTTGACCGGCTGAAGTGATGCGGCGGCCGTTATGAAAAAGGCTGTCGGCAAATGCTTCGTTAAGTTGGGGCCGTGCACCGTGCACGATTACCAGGCGGACCCCTAGCACGTTGAGTAACGCCAAATCATGGACAATGTTCACCAGGTTGCTGTGCATTAGCGCATCGCCACCTAGAAATACCACAAAGGTCTTACCGCGGTGCGCGCTGATATAAGGCGTAGAACCGCGGAACCAACTTGTATAGCGTTCTAAACTGTCCAAACCAAATCTTCCAAATCACTTGGGGGCTGTTGCGGCGCGTATTCTACGCTCAATACGAACCCTGCTGTTGGGTTGAATTCAGATATGTTCATGCTCTAAGCCTGACAATAGCGGCTAATGATCTGCTGCAGGGTATCGATAGCGGGTTGAATATGCGCGTGTTCGAGATATTCGTTAGGCTGATGGGCCTGATCGATGCTGCCTGGCCCCCATACGGCGGTTTGCATGCCAAGGGTTTGTAAAAAGTGCGCTTCGGTGCCAAATGCCACAGTACCCGGTGCATGACCGGACAGTTTGGACAGCGTGACAGTCAGATCGCCATCTGCAGGTGATTCAAATGGCGGTACCGGTGGATACGCCGTACTCACTGTGAGGTGCGTATTAGAACCAGCGGCGGCCTCTTGGCAGCGCTGTTCAAGCTGTCGGTGAACGGCGTCCGAATCCATCCCGGGCAGCAGACGCAGATCAATCTGTAATTCAGCATGTCCACAGATGCGGTTGGGATTATCACCCGCGCGCATGCAGCCGAGGTTCAGCGTGGGCACCTGTACGGTAAAGCCGGGATGTTGGTGCTGGTGAGCGAGTTCCTCTCTGAAGACCATCAGTGCGCCCATCACCGAATGCATAGTATCTAAGGCATTGTTGCCCAGACTCGGATCAGAGGAGTGTCCTGCCGCGCCGTGTACGGTTACGCTCATCATGCTAACGCCTTTATGGGCGTAAATTGGCTGCAAGCCGGTCGGTTCGCCTATGATTGCGTAATCGGCTTTCGGCCGACCGCTTTCCACTAAGTAGCGCGCACCTGCCATAGACGATTCCTCGTCGGAGGTTGCAACGATGGTTAGCGGTGATGAAAGGGTTTTGTCAGCGAATGCAGCAGCGGCCTGTAATGCCACGGGGAAAAACCCTTTCATGTCACAGCTGCCAAGGCCATAGAAGCGTTGATCTTTATCCTTGAGCTGAAAGGGGTCGGACTGCCACAGTGCCTCGTCGACCGGTACCGTATCGGTGTGTCCCGCCAGCACCAAACCGCCAGGATGGGATTTACCATTTGCCCCAAGTGTGGCAATTAAATTGGCTTTATCTGGCCGGTCGGGCAACGGCATAAGCTCGGTGGCAAAGCCCAAATCGTCAAGCCAGTTGGCCAGATGCTCGACCACGCGCAGATTACTGCGATCAATATCTGCAGTAGTTGAACTGATGGACGGCTCTGCCACCAGTTGATTAAGCATGTCAGCGAACTTAGGTAACACGTAAGACCCCAGTCATAATGGCGCGTTGTAGCAGCCGCGCATTGTAATCCCAAGGTTGAGCAGACGCACCTGGGTGTCAGTAGACTGGTGGTTCGCCTTCAGGGCGCGTCTTGAAGCGCCGGTGGACCCACAGATACTGGGCTGGGTGAGATCGAATGCGCGTTTCCAAAAGCTGGTTAATCCGGCTCGCATCGACAACATCATCACCGCATGGAAAGTCTGTAAAAACGGGATCGTAGGTCAGTGTCCAATGGGCGCGATGCGGATCGCGAAATACGCTCAGCATAAGAACTTTTGCCCCGGTGGCTTTGGCTAGCCGTGACGTTGCTCGGATAGTCGCTGCCGGCTGGTTAAAGAAAGGTGCGAATACTGAGTGCTTGCGGCCATAGTCCTGGTCGGGGGCGTACCATAATGCGCGACCAGATTTGAGCAGACTCAGGGTTTGGCGCATGTCGCTGCGTTCAATCACATGATCAAAAAAGTGCCTGCGTCCACGTACTTGTAACCATTCCCATACCAAATTTTTGTTGGCTCGATACATCACATCGATATCGGCGTCACCCAGGGGCTGACAGGTTATGTCAATACAGGTGTAGTGGCCGCCCAACAGCAATACGCCGGTACCGGCGGTTTTCGCGGTATCAAGGTGCTCTAGCCCGATCACCGTCGTATGCTTGCGCAAATCGCGTTTGGGGTTGAGCCATGGGATTGTGGCTTCTGTTAGGCCCATGCCGGTATGCAGTAGGTTTTCTTTGACCAGTTGCGCGCGTTCCAAGTCGCTGAGTTCAGGAAAGCACAATTCTATATTGACCTCGGCGATGTGCCGTCGTGAGCCGCCAAGACGATACACGATATGACCAAGACACCGGCCCAATGCCAGAATCCAAGTCAGAGGCAGCCGTGCGACTAACCAAGCCATAGCCACAAGTACCCAGCTAAGCCAGTACTTGGGTGCAAGCATGGTGGTTTGAAAGGAATTGGAGGGAGCCATTGGGACGATGATAGCGTCAGCGCCTAGTGGTTGCGATCCCTGTTAAACTGACGCTATGAAAAAGAGCGCAATGTGAACCGTTTGTTTAGCCCAAATGTTGATGCAGTAGATCACCCCGACGGCCATGTATTGGTTGTGGGTGATGTCGCGGTTATGCCGGCGGCAGATGCTGCGGTTATTCCCGCAGCGGCTGCTCAAGTTGCATTATTATTGAAATCGTTTGGCCAGCATTGTTCGCTTATAGGATTTGTGGGGGATGATGACACAGGTGCGATATTGCAAAACCAGTTACGCAACTCTGGCGTCAGTCTGGACGTGTTGCCTGTTACTGATTGGTCCAGCTATACCGTTGGCCCCGAGCTCGACCCAGATCAGCCCGAACAACAGCGGGTCTTGCCGTTCAATGGCATGAGCGAATATCAAGCGCATCTACAAAATCGAGTGGAGCGCGCGGTGCGTAATGCCTGTGCTTTAGTGATTGTAGACCAAGGTTTTGGCTCGATGGGCGATCCTCGAGCGGCGGTTTTTGCAGCCCAGCAGATGAACATTCCAAGCCTAGCGCTTTGCGCAGCCAGCCTACACCAGGGTTATGTAAAAGCCACCCGGGTGATACCAGTCGGGCCGCAGATTGAAGCAGGCTTGTTACGACAACAGTTGGATCATCTGCAATCGATAGATGACGATTCGAACCTCGGTCAATTCACTCGCTAATGGTGCCGGTAGCTACCAAGGTTACGCCGGCGCTACGGATTTACCGCGGAATATTGCTGTTAGCGACGCCCTTTATACTCCTGCGGCTGTGGTGGCGCGGTCGCCGCGAACCTGAATATCGCCGGCGCATTGGCGAGCGCTTTGGCTTTGTGCAGCTCCCCGACGGCCGCCCAATAATTTGGTTTCATGCCGTATCTGCCGGGGAGGTGATCGCTGCCGCGCCGTTGATTCGGCGCATTGCCAAGCAGCACTCGCAGCATCAGGTGTTGGTCACTACGATGACTCCTACCGGTGCTGAGCAGGTCAGGGGGCTTCTAGGCGATGCAGTCGTGCACAAATATGCGCCTTATGACATGACGTTTGCAGTACAGCGTTATTGGCAGCAGGTACGCCCCGCAGTCTTGGTGTTGATGGAAACAGAGCTGTGGCCAAATCTTATTCATCAGGCAGCGACCGAGTCTGTGCCTATTTGCTTGATCAACGCTCGCTTGTCGGAACGCTCGGCACGGGGCTATAGGCGTTTGGCAACGCTCAGCAGGTCTATGCTGGCGCAGCTGACTCATGTCAGTTGTCAGTATCCCGCACATGCAGAGCGGTTTCGCAGTCTCGGCGTCGACTCCAAGCGCCTGAGCATTGCGGGCAACTTAAAGTTTGATCGCGCGATCCCAGAGGATCTGACTGCACGGCGCGATGATTTAATGACCCGGTGCCGGTTGCAAGGGCGGCCGATTTGGCTGGCGGCATCTACCCACAGTGGCGAAGAAGCTCAAATACTGCAGTGCTATGAGCAATTGCGCGCAGGTTTTCCGCAGTTGCAATTGATCTTGGCGCCGCGGCATCCCCATCGGGCTGAGGAATTAGTGCAGTTGAGCGAAGCTGCAGGGTTTCAACCCAGACGTCTATCATCGCTTACCCAGTCGCCATTAGAAGCTCCGGCGGGGGTGGTGATTGTCGATCAAATGGGTATGTTGCTGCCGTTGTATGATTTGGCCGACGTGGCGTTTGTTGGCGGCAGCTTGATTCCTTTTGGTGGCCAGAACCCTATTGAACCGGCATTAATGCGTACGCCCGTTGTTAGCGGTATGCACTGTTTCAACTTTACTGAGATTGTAGAAAAGCTAGTGAGCGTCGGTGCGATGTTCCAAGTGAGTTCAGTCGCCGCGCTTGCTGAAACGATCGCGAAATTACTCGATGATGCAGAGCTGCGCTCACGCGCAGGTGCGGCGGGCTATGCTGAAGCAATGGCGAATAAGGGTGCTAGTGAGCGTGTTGCCGAGAGATTAATTGAGTTGATCGGCGACACTGCGCAGTGATACGACGCGTTGGACCTGATTGTTCGGGTCCATGAATGAGTTGAGTTCGTTCAAATCTTCCACGTTGAGAGTGCCGACCACCTGTTTTAGACGCATCAAATTGAGCACGTAGTTATAGCGAGAATCTGCGTAGTCGAACTGCGACGAGTAGAGGCGCTGCTGCGCCTGAAGTACGTCGACGATGTTACGTGTGCCTACTTCATAGCCAGTTTGTGTTGCTTCAAGTGCGGATTGTGCAGAGCGAATGGCTTTTAGTCTTGCGCGCACGCGAATAACGTCAGTGGTAACAGACTTATATAGATTGCGCGTGTCGCGGGTGACATTAAGCTGTTGGCTCAGCAAGAGTTCTTGGGCGCGCTCGGCTTCTCGATCAATGTGCTGACCCTGCTGGCACTGGTACTGGCCATTGGCCTGGTAGTGGACGACGCCATCGTGGTGATCGAGGCGGTGTCCACCAACATCGAGCAGGGGATGAAACCCCGTGAGGCGGCCCTGGCCTGCATGGGCGAACTGTTTGGTGCCCTTCTGGCCACAGCCCTAGTGCTGATGGCGGTGTTTGTTCCCGTGGCCTTCTACCCCGGAGGCATCGGCATCATCTACAAGCAGTTCGCCCTAACGATCGCCTTCTCGATCGCCATTTCGGCCTTCAACGCCCTCAGCTTCTCGCCGATGCTCTCGGGTTTAATCCTGCCCCAGGAGAAACCCCCCGAACCGCGCGGTCGCGCCTGGATCGTGGTGGGCGTGATCGTGGGTCTGGCCTTCGGGCGGTTCAGTGCCGCAGCCTTCGGCAGCTGGACCTACCTGGCGGGCGTGGGCATCGGCGCACTGGCCGGGGCCAACCTGCCCAAGATCTTTGCGGTGTTTAACGCCGCCTTTGACCGCCTGCAACGGGCCTACGCCACTCTGCTCACCCGAGTGATCGCCCTGCGCCATCTCATCCTCGGTGGATTGGCCGTAGGGATCGTGCTGACCGGTTTCGCCTTCACAGCCCTGCCCACCGCCTTCATTCCCGATGAAGATCAGGGCTACGGCCTTGGCATCTTTCAGCTCCAGAACGGTGCTTCTTTGGTGGAAACCAAACAGCTCGGCATGCAAATCGCGAAGGTGCTGAGCGAAGAAGACGACGTGGCCAACGCCTCGATCATCAACGGCTCCGGCTTCAACGGCTCCAGCCCTGATCAAGGACTGTTCTTCTTCGGCTTGAAACCACTGTCGGACCGCAAGTCCGCGAATCAGAGCGCCGACGCGGTGCTGAAAAGCCTCAACGAGAAATTGGTGGCCCTCAGCGACGGCATGGCGGTGGCGATCGGACCACCAGCGGTCCCGGGCTTCTCACCGCAGGGGGGCTTCTACTTCCAGTTCAACGACCTCAGCAACGGCCAGTACAGCCTCAATGAGCTGTCGGATCTGGCGGATCAACTAATCAAGGAGGGGAATGCCAGCGGTGATTTCTCCACGCTCTACACCCAGTTCAACCCCAGCTCTCCAGCCGTCGGCCTGTCGGTGAACCGCGATGTGATGGGGGCGCTCAACGTCGACTATCAGGAGGCGATGGACAGCATCGCCGCTCTTGCCGGCGGCAACTACTCCGGGCTCACCTACGAGAGCGGCCAAGTGCGCAGCATCTA
>CAJXAC010000074.1 GCA_913050035.1 uncultured Gammaproteobacteria bacterium
CTCGATGCCTCTCAGATATACGCAGTATACCTGTCCGCGATTTCAATGAATGCGCGGACACACTACTGCACGGGCTACGTGTATTTCATAATAATTTATTAGCGGGCAGTGCAGGCTCGGACCTACTCTGGGAACGCGCCACTGAGTTAAGCATCGTGCCGCAAGGACAAACCTCCGCGAACAGTTCATGCCGCCTTTTGCCTACTCGCGATGGATATATCGCCATAAACCTTGCCCGTGCAGAGGATTGGTCGCTGCTGCCGGCATGGCTTGAACAACCAGCGGCAGATTGGCCGCAACTTGCTGCGAAGGTGGCAGACCGCGCCACCATACCGTTGCTTGAGCGTGGGCGTCTGATGGGTCTTGCGGTTGCAACACCCAATGAGGCCCACACCCCTGAGTGTTTCGATGAGCTTAATGATGCAACAGGTACTATGTCCTCGGCGCCTTTAGTCGTCGATTTATCGGCACTCTGGGCTGGGCCTCTTTGTTCTCATCTATTACAGCAATGCGGTTTTCGTGTCATCAAAGTCGAATCAATACAGCGGCCGGATGGAGCAAGAGAGGGCAGCCCAATGCATTTTAACGCCCTGCATAAAGCCAAAGAGTTGCGTCGCTTCGATTTTGCCGATGCCAAAGAGTTGCAGACTCTGGGTGAACTGCTGGCTAGCGCAGATGTGGTTATTGAAGGCTCCAGACCGCGCGCCTTGCGCGCCCTAGGATTGGATCGTGAGAGCCTGCAAAACAGCACGCGCACAGGGGCGCCCTCACAGTTGTGGTTGTCACTGACCGCCTACGGCCGGCAGTCGCCGTATGGGAACTGGGTTGGCTTTGGCGACGATGTGGCTATTGCCGCTGGGGCATGTGCTCTGACCGCCCGGCAACAGCCCGGCTTTATTGCTGATGCGATCGCTGATCCGCTCAGTGGATTGATGGGCGCGCTGATTATCTTGCAATTGCGCCAGCGACAGATGGGCGGTGTGGTAGATTTCTCGTTATTTCGAGCAGCAAAGTTCTGCGTCAACTGGATACAGGACAGTGGTGGTGTTTTAGCGAGTGCTAGCAAATACCCGAATTTACGATGTTAATTGTTAATGCAGATCTAGAGGGCCGCATAGTCGATATTCGGTTTGATCAGCATATCGACGAAATTGCATCAGGCCTGATCCCAGGAACCGGTGAGCGGGTACTCGATGCCAAGGGTGGGGCGGTGTTGCCCGGCCTGCACGATCACCATATGCATTTCCTTGCAACGGCCGCTTGGGCCAACTCTGTCGATTGTGGTGATACCCAGATTGCAGATGCACAAGGGTTGCAGCGGGTTTTGCAGCAACATCCCGGAGACGGCTGGTTGCGCGGGGTGAACTATGATGAATCCATAGCTGGAGAATTGTTGCGTGGGCAGCTTGATGGGTTGATTGATCAACGTCCGGTGCGGATTCAGCACCGTAGCGGCAAAGTATGGATGCTAAATTCTGCCGCTGTGGAGCGTATCGAACTGCAAGCCCATGCCAGCCAGCCCGGTGTGGAAGTGGATGCTAAAGGCGTGGTCACCGGTCGATTATTTCGATTGGATGATTGGCTCCGAGAACGCCTCGCCAGTGATCTGGTCACGGATATCAAAGCGCTATCCGATGAACTTTCGAGTTATGGGATTACCGGTTTTACCGATACCTCCGCGACCAATACAGACGCAACCGCAGCGCGTTTTGCCGACTGGCACAGCCAGGGAATCTTGCGCCAGCGGCAGTTGCTGATGGGGGGTGATGAACTGTGTAACGGCCCCTTAAAAGTGATACTTGATGAGGACGCACTGCCACCGTTACCAGATTTAATGGCCCGTTTAGAGCGGGCCCGGGCAGTGGGCCGCTCGTTTGCGTTTCATTGCGTTACCCATGTTGAACTGTTGTTTGCACTTAGCGCCCTGCAAGCCGTTGAGTCGGATCCGCGTGATCGAATCGAACATGCCTCGGTGGTATTTGATGAGGTTATGCCGCTATTACGCGACAGCGGTGTATCAGTGGTCACTCAGCCTGGATTTTTGTGGCAGCGCGGAGAGCGTTACCTAAAGACCCTGAGCGGTCATGAGATCGATCATCTTTATCGCCATGCCAGCATAGCCGCCGCCGGCATTAATGTTGTGGTGAGTAGCGACGCCCCCTATGGGCCGCTAAATCCCTGGCAAGTGATCCATGCCGCCACTGAGCGCAGAACCAGTGAGGGCAAGATAATTGGTGCTGATGAAGGCATTGCCGCGGAGACGGCGCTGGTGAGCTATTTACGTCAACCCCATAGTCTTACAGCACCGCTCCGTAGTATCACTGTTGGTAGTGATGCAGATATCTGCGTGCTGCAGAAGCCGTGGCGCGGACTGTTTGATCGGGTTGCCGATACTAGAGTGCTAATGACGGTGGGTAATGGTGCATTGATTTATCACGCGGATGCAGAAATTCGAAGGCAGTAGGGGATGCAGGCAGGTGGGGCCAGCGCCCGCCTACGAACCGCGCATTTGCGGTCGCAGACGGTAAGCCTTGTGGGGGCTAGTCGGGTAGACCCAATACGCGCTTGGCGATGATATTCTGCTGCACCTCGTTGGTGCCGCCGTAAATCGTTACCGCTCGATCGCGCAACCAGCTGCGCGTGGACTCCAGTTCGTCCGCGCTAAACTCGTTGCTTTCCCAGACCAATCCGGCGGTGCCGCGCAGCCGCGACTTCAGTTCCGAGCCAGAGCGTGATAGTGAAGATCCCACCAATTTGAAAATTGATGTTGCGGCACCCGGTGCGCCTGTGGATTTACTCTCTTCCACTACGCGGCGGGTAGTAAGCGCTAGAGCGCGCTCTGCCATTACTTGATCTAGGACATCTTCGCGACTGGCGTCGTCGTTAATGCGACCTTGGGCATCAACACCGACGTATTTTTTCGCGATCTCAGCGTAGGGGTTAGCCTGTGGCTTCGCCGCAGTTTTCTTCTTGTCGTTATTTTTTGGTTTGCTGCGAGTGGTGGCATTGCGCTCGTACTGTAAGAGGCGCTTGCCCACTGTCCAACCCTGGTTTAGCTCGCCGATTAAGTCTTCGCGCTTCGCTACCGCGTTGTCGAAGAACGTTTCGCAAAATGGTGACGAGCCAGAAATTAATTTAATGGGTTTAACGGTTACCCCGGGCTGATCCATAGACAGCAGGACAAAGCTAATGCCTTCATGCTTCGGTGCGTCTGGATCAGTTCTTACCAAGGCGAACATCCAGTTAGCGTACTGTGCACCACTGGTCCAAATCTTCTGGCCGTTGATAATAAATTCGTCGCCTTCCAGTACCGCCTTAGTTTGCAATCCGGCTAGGTCCGATCCAGCGCCGGGTTCTGAATAGCCTTGGCACCATTGGGCTTCGCCGCTAACGATGCGTGGAATATGCCGCTCTCGCTGTTCTTCAGTGCCCATTTCCAAAATAGTCGGCCCAATCATGGCTAGCCCCATACCCGTGGCAGGTGGAATCGCCTTGATGCGCGCCATTTCCTCAGCCAGCACTTGGTGTTGCTCGCGGCTCAGGCCACCGCCACCGTACTGACTAGGCCATGCCGGTGCAGTCCAGCCTCTCACAGCAGCACGATCACGCCACTCCAGAGCCTCGTCGGTTTGATAGAGCTCGTACGCGTCCTCGAAGTGCACGGCGCCTATGCGCATGCTCTGTGGGCAGTTGCTCTCAAGCCAATCACGGGTTTCTTCTCTAAATGCCTGTAATTCCATTTACCGACCTCTTGTTATCAACAAAGTAATTTCGCTAGCTCACCGATTATGCGCCATGGCGGGCGCGATGCTGAATCATTTGCCAAGCAGCGGCTGGTTTTAGCGAACCGTCTAAAAGCTGTCTAGTTTAAGCGCACACGTTCGCTCTGACCATAAAAGCTTTTACCGCATTACGCAGTCGGTTCGACTTGTGCTCAATGTGCAGCGTTTCTGGCAGATAAGTGGGCGGATCTGATACCAGATTGCGAATGCGTAAGCTGCAATCCAAGTTACGGCAGATGTGGTTGCCAATAAAGCGCCGCCCATCGCTGCCATGAACCGTAGTGCTGAACAAGGCTGTGCCGCGGCTGCGGTAGACATGATGGCACCAAGAACACATATGAGTCCTCGGGCGGGACGTAGTATTTATGCTACGGCGCAGGCGCATGCCTTTTAGGCCGTCGCTATCGGCGAAGACTACAAAACCTGAGTGGCCAGCGGTATGCAGCCAACCAAAGTAATCCAGCACGCCCCAATCAACGTGGGTGAGGTCCGGCAGCGCCAAATCTGTTGCCGAACAGTCAGGGAACAATTGTCGGATTTGTGATTCGCTCAGAGATTGCATCGGATTTGTGATTTGCTCAGAGATTGCAAATACGTAAAGCGCCTTAACGGTTCAGCATCAGTATAGCGATGCGGTAGTGATTTTGCTGGTTTTGGTTGGGAAAGGGTAATTATAAACGGTTGTTTTTCCGATATGTCAGGCGCGGTCGCTATCTTGCTGTATGCTTCGCAGCCATCATCACGCTTAAATAATGGGAGAGCACATGAGCGATTTACCAAGCACTGGTCGTCAACTGCGTACCGAGGTTACCTCGGCGGGCGAGCTTAAGCTGAATCTTGTTGACGTTCCAACCGCGGCTCCGAAGCCCGAGCAAGTTGTTGTTCGGGTTGAGGCGTCGCCAATAAACCCCTCAGATCTGGGGCTGCTGTTAGGTATGGCCGACGTATCGACTGCCAAGCAAGTAGGCAGCGATGACAACCCAGCAATCACCGCTGAAGTACCTGCGGGTATCCTGCCGCATCTGAAAGCGCGTTGGGATGAGTCCATGCCGGTAGGTAATGAAGGCGGTGGTGTGGTTGTTGCAGCAGGAGACAGCCCCGAAGCTCAGGCATTGCTGGGTAAGACTGTGGGAGTGCTTGGTGGCGCAATGTACGGTGAATATCGCACCTTACATGTTAGCCAGTGTCTGGCTATGCATGACGGCGTTACACCACGCGAAAGCGCATCCTGTTTCGTCAATCCGCTTACTGCGCTGGGCATGGTTGAGACCATGAAGCACGAAGGCTTCACCGCACTGATCCATACGGCCGCCGCGTCTAATCTTGGCCAGATGCTGCAAAAGATTTGTCTCAACGACGGCGTGTCGTTGGTGAATATTGTGCGTAAGCCCGAGCAAGCCGAGCTGTTACGCGGCATTGGCGCCAGTCATGTATGCGACTCCAGTCAGGACTCATTTGTTGCAGACCTTACTGCAGCAATTGCTGAGACTGGTGCTTATATGGCGTTTGATGCAACCGGCGGTGGTGAATTGGCCAATCAGATATTGATCGCCATGGAAGCCGCAGCAAATCAGACGGCTACAGAATACAGCCGCTATGGTTCGACTCAGAATAAGCAAGTCTACATCTACGGCGGACTAGAACGGCGCCCCACGACGCTAACCCGAAGTTACGGTATGCAATGGAGCTTGGGTGGTTGGTTGTTGACGCCGTTTCTGCAAAAAATTGGCCCGGAGCGCGCTCAGGAGTTGCGTCAACGTGTAGCTGATGAGATCAAAACCACATTTGCCAGTGGCTACACCGAGGAAATTTCACTTGCCCAAGCGCTGCAGGTGGATGTGTTGCAAACCTATGCTCTGCAGGCCACAGGCAAGAAGTTTCTAATCAATCCAGCGCTATAGGAGCGCGCACTCAGGTGCGTCTTTAGGCAATGGGTACTAGGTAAAGGGTATTGCGCCATGGCGTTGCGGAATCGGCTGCAACGCCAGTAATGCCCTAACCGCTGATCAGTGTTGTTGCAGTCGTGCAAAATGCCTGCGCTGATCGCAGCAGAACTCGCCCTTGATGCGCCTAGGCCACAGAGCCCATCTGAATATTCGCGCAAGCCTCATAAGCAATACTGTAACTGTGGCAGCGCGCATCGTGATCAAAGATCTGTGAAGTGATGATCAACTCATCGACCTGGGTTTGCGCAACGAATGCTGCAACCTGATCTCGCACCTGATCGAAGTTGCCTACCGCTGCAGCCGCATCTGATTGGGCAAGAATACTTTGTTCAGTTGCGGTTAAAGTCGCTTCAAAGTTTTCTATCGGTGCCGGTAAGGGACCGGGGCGCCCTTGGCGTAAATTCAATAGTGCCCGCAGTCCAGAAGTGCGCAAGCGCCAAGCTTCGGCCTCGGTATCAGCCGCACAGATGTTATAACCCAGCATTACATAGGGCTGTTGCAGTTGCTCGGATGGCGTGAACTCTTCGCGGTACAGAGCTATCGCTCGCATCATTGCAGCGGGTGCAAAGTGCGATGCAAATGCGAAGGGTAGTCCCAGAATGGCGGCTAATTGGGCGCCAAATAAGCTCGACCCCAAAATATACAGCGGCACGTGGGAACCCTGTCCTGGAATTGCCAACACTTTCTGATTTTCCTGGGCGTCGGCCAGATAGCCTTTGAGTTCCAGTACATCTTGGGGGAATTGATTGGGGTCACTGTGCAAAGTTCTGCGCAGGGCGTGGGCGGTGACACCATCGGTGCCGGGCGCGCGGCCTAAACCAAGGTCTATGCGGTTGGGATACAGTGCTGCAAGGGTGCCGAATTGCTCAGCCACCATTAGGGGTGAGTGGTTAGGCAGCATGATGCCACCAGAACCCACACGTAACTTTGTGGTGCCACCGGCTATGTGTCCGATAACCACCGCCGTAGCGGCGCTGGCAATGCCGGGCATGTTGTGATGTTCGGCAACCCAGTAACGGTGGTAACCCAGAGCTTCAGTATGTTGGGCCAGGCGCAGACTATTATCCAGCGCTTGGCTCGGATTGGCTCCGGCGGTTATCGGTGAAAGATCTAAAACAGATAGAACTGGCATATACCCTCCTGCACATGAGCGAATAGTTTAGAGGTAAATGTGGTAAAACTCGCGGGTAAATCCATTATGAGTTCGGCATGGTGCCAGGGTCTTAGTTGACCTGAAACATTATTGTTAAAAGGGGGTGGAACATGACTGATTTCTCGAGGGTTAATTATGCGGTAAACGAAGGGGTCGCGCGCATTACCTTGGATCGCGCTGATGTACGAAATGCGCAAGATAAAGCAATGCTCTACGAACTTAACGATGCGTTCGATCTTGCAGCACAAGATGACGAGGTCAAAGTAGTTGTACTGGGCGCCAATGGTCCGCATTTTTCGTCAGGTCATGATCTGGCGGATCGCAGTGAAATGGACGAATTTTCTCCGGTTACTAATTGGGGTGGATTCGCAAAGCCGGGTGCCGAGGGCCGCCAAGCGCTAGAAGAGGAAATTTATCTGGGGCTATGTTGGCGCTGGCGCAATTTGCCGAAACCGACTATTGCGGAGGTGCATGGTAAGGTTATTGCTGGTGGTCTGATGTTGATATGGGTTTGCGACCTAATTGTCGCGACCAGCGAAACCACATTTTCTGATCCGGTGGTGGCCTTTGGGGTTAACGGGGTTGAGTATTTTGCCCACCCCTGGGAATTCGGCCCGCGTAAAGCCAAAGAATTGCTATTTACTGGTGGGCGTATGACCGCTCAGGAAGCCCAGTCTTGTGGCATGGTGAATCACGTTGTTGCGAACGAAGAGCTGTCTGAATTTACTGATCAGTTGGCCGCACGCATTGCTCAGCGACCCAGCATGGGCCTGCGCTTGGCGAAGCAAAGCGTTAATCAAGCTCAGGATGCTCAAGGGTTTTATTCAGCTCTGCAGGCGGCGATGTCCCTGCAACAGCTGGGCCACGCGAATAATGAAATCGTTCACGGTCGTGCGGTCGATCCGGCCGGGGCTGTGGTTATCAAGCGCGAGGCAAAGTTACCCTAGCGCCATCATCGCTGAGTGAGTCGGGTCTTGGGCGCGAGCGCCTTCATCGCCGTGTAAATCAGCTCTTAGGCGCTATCGTCCAGTAAAGTTCGGCTTGCGCTTTTCTAGGAACGCACTGAGGCCCTCAGCGAAGTCTTCGCTCTGAAACATCCCCGCCAGATGGACCATCAAATGGTCTACTGCGGTATCGTAGGATTCTTCAAGGCCCATGCGCATCATGCGCTTGGTGGTTTGTACTGCCATGGGCGCATTGTCGGCTATTTCTTGCGCCCAAGTCATAGCGGTCGGTAACAGTTCGTCCGCTGTTACCACTGTATTTACCAAGCCAAGCTCCAGGCTTTCCGCAGCGTCTACGGTGCGCGCCCGATAGTACAGTTCAGCGGCCTTGGCCCAGCCTACTAATCGCGGCAGCAGCCACGTACCGCCACTCTCCGGTACGACATTGCGCTTGGCGGTGACTGCAGCGAGTTTTGCATTTTCCGACATAATGCGAATGTCGCACAGCAAGGTCATGTCCATTCCGTAACCTGCAGCGGCGCCATTAATGGCACAGATAATAGGGGTATCGCAGTGCCACATTACGTTAATCGGAGCATCTCGTAGGTCAAATAGACGCCGCGTCGGCCGGTTGTCGCCGGGCTTTTTCGCGGTGTCCTCGTCGCCGTCCTCACGGCGTGCGTTGGTGTCTATCAAGTCCAGTCCAGAACAAAAGCCCTTGCCATTGCCGGTAAGTACTATGCAGCGAATGTCTGGATCTTTATCGGCTTCCACGACTTTGGCCGAGAGTTCATTGAGCATCTCCCGGCTGATGGCATTCAGGCGGTCGGGCCGATTTAGGGTGATGAGTAAAACATGATCGTGCTGTTCTACCAGCAGTTGCTCGGTTGTGGATGCTGAAATCGTCATAGTGGTCCCCTCGATACGACAAAAGTTGATGGTAGGCATCTTTTCATCCAAAGAGAAGTACCGCAGAATGGCGCGTTTTGTTTTGATTAGAGGTACCGTGAATTACTCCTCGATGTTTTTGTCGCTTGAGTTTGTCCGCACAGCATCGCACCGTGTTGCAATTGCGGTCGCAATGTTGTGCATGTTTTACACAACTCCAACGTTCGCGGAACCTGGCGTCGTAGTCGGCAGTTACAGCAATCAAAGCAATGCCGAAGCAGCGGCACAGACGGCCCGCGACAAACTGCTGAATTTGGGGCTCGATGTCACAGTGCGGGTCATACCGACTGCGATAACAGGTGCGAAGGCCTCGACAGCGCCCGCGAGGGTTGTGGTGCTGCCCAGATCTGGAGTTGGCGCACGCGGATTGTTGCGCCAAGTGCGAGCCCGTGGCTTTGCAGATGCCTGGTACCTTGCACAAACTGGAGTTCCTGCAGTTGCGAGGACCGAGCGCGCTATCGCGCAGCGTGCCAGCAGTGCGGTTGAATCAGCTTCACCAACGCCCTCCTTGGCGCAAGTAAAATCAGCCCAGCCGCAAAAAAAATCGCCCTCTGCGGTAACCACCAGACCGCGCCCTAGTGCGGGTCCCCAGACTGTCATTGGACAAGAGGCGGGTGTAGATCTGCATCGTCTGACTATACAAACTCTGGCTGAAGCGGATGTAGATGTGGTCATCGATGGCAAAGTGGATGAAGCGCTGTGGCAGCAGTTCCCTTATTACGACAATATGCTGGTTTCCATTCCGGCACTGGTGACGCCTGCAGAATACGCTACTCAAATGCGGATATTCGCGACGGAAAAAGGTTTGTACGTCAGCTCTGTTATGGAGCAACCGCCAGAGTCGTTGGTAAAGCGCTACTCGCGTCGGGATGATTTTTTTGATCGCGACACCTTTGGTGTCACGATCGATGCTTCCGGTGAGGCATTAGTAGCCTATTGGTTCTTTGTGGCGCTTGGCGATAGTTTGTCCGATGGTAAGGTATTGCCAGAACGTCGCTTTGCGCGCGATTGGGATGGCCCTTGGTTAGGCAAATCCGCTACAACCGATAACGGATGGAGCGTGGAGTTTTTCCTACCTTGGTCGATGATGAATATGCCTGAGACCGAAGGGCCTAGAACTATCGGTTTCGCAGCCAAACGTAATATTTCTGCTACGAATCAATCCTACGGCTGGCCTGGCTATCCTCAGTCGTCCTCACGATTTGTGTCGGCTTTGAACGAGCTGGAGGTGGTCGGTGTCCAGCCGCGTGCTCAATTTTCCGTTATACCCTTTGCGTCCGCAACTGCAGACGAGGTGTCGGGAGAGGTGACTGGTAAAGTTGGTGTCGACTTTGCTTGGAAACCGTCCCCTAAATTAGAGCTCTCGGGGACAGCGAATCCAGACTTTGGCGCGGTCGAAGCCGACGACGTTGTGCTTAACCTAACGGCAAGCGAAACCTTCTTTCCTGAAAAGCGCTTGTTCTTTTTGGAAGGAAACGAGGTTTTCACAGTGATGCCGCGAGACGACTTCATGAGCATATATAGGGATGCTGTGAACGAAGACTATGCGACGACCTCTCGTCAGGTTTACTTGCGCGACTATGTACCATTACCCGTATCCCTTCTCAATACTCGTCGTATTGGTGGTACGGCTAATCAGGTGGACGTCCCGGCGGACGTTACCCCGGATCGAGGTCAGCGAGACGTTCCTACTGATCTTATAGGGGCAGCGAAAGTCACCGGAGCTGCTGGCGATTTCCGCTATGGAATGCTGGCGGCGGTAGAAAATGAAGTGAGTTGGATTGGCTCAGATTCGGCGGGGCTGGCAACGGATATTGAAGGCCCTGGTCGTGATTTTGCGGTGGCAAGACTTACATACGAAGATATTGGGCGCACTAGGCGCTCGCTTGGTTATATGGGCACTTTTGTAGGAGGCCCACTTTATGATGCTGCGGTTCACAGTATTGACGCGCACTACGGCGCTGGATCGGGAAAGTTTAAGGCCGACGTGCAGCTAATCAGTAGTGATCGAGCTGATATTCAAGGCTATGGAGGCATGTTTGACGTCACCTACGCTCAGAGTAACGGGCTGCGGCATAAATTCGAAGTCGATTATATGGACGAGAATGTCGATTTTAATGATCTAGGATTTTTGCTGCGCAACAACTACGGGCGTCTCCGCTACGCTCTAATGTTTAGTAAGAATCGTTTGACTTCCAACTTGTCGAATTTTCGAACTACCTTGAGCGCTATTCAGCAGTACAACATTGACCGTGGGCAAATTACTGACAGCTCTTTGTTGTGGCGGTCTTCGGTAGTTTTGCCGGGGCGCAATACGTTGCGCGCGGGTGTTGGATATTTCCCCGAGCGTTACGAAGATATAGAGAGTCGTGGCAACGGAGCATATCGGGTTGAGGCTGGTGGTTGGTGGGAGGCTGTGCTGTCAACGGATGCGGCAAAAATGTTCAGTTATTCTGCAGGACTTTCTTCCGTGCGGGAGCCCATTGGCGGCTGGAGTCACACGTACAAAGCAGGCGTCACTATTCGTCCGTTTGACGCGGTTAGTATGGAACTTGATCTGCAGTATCGTGATCGTAATGGCTGGATGGTGCACCAAGGCGGGCGCCATTTTGGCCGATTTTATGCGAGCGAATGGCAGCCGAGCTTCGACGTCAATTGGTTCATTGCGCCTGGTCACCAAATACGCTGGAATCTTCAATGGGCCGGTGTGCGGGCGGTAGAAGATGGCTTTTACGAAATCCCTGATGGCGACGGCGAACTGGCAGACGCGGCGCGGGCTCAAACGAGTTACAACTTTGATGTAGGGCTATTGACCACCCAGCTTCGTTATCGATGGGAAATAGCTCCGCTTACCGATTTTTACCTCGTTTATAACCGGGGTAATTCACTGCGTAACTCGATTGGGTTAGATGCCACTGAGACGGAGTTGGGGCAGCTGTTTTCTGACAGCTATGACGATCCAATAATCGATACTTTCGTGGCCAAGTTGCGGTACCGGTTCGGAAATTAACGCGGATTGATATTTTAATAAGATAGAAGGGGGCGAGATGAAAAAGTTTGCGAGCAGAGGCCTAGTATTTGGTCTTATCTTTGGGTTTTCAATAACAGCTTCGGCCAAGGAAATTGGCTCCTCAAAACCAGAACGCCAGGGCTATTCATCTGAGCGGCTAGCGAAAATTACGGAGTTTATGAACGCCAAAGTTGATGATGGCACCATGGTCGGTGGCATGGGCGTAATCATGCGCAACGGCAAAATTATCTACCAACAAACCTATGGTCAGGCTGACCGCGAGGCTGACCGTCCCATGGAGGATGATGCGATTTATCGAATCTACTCCATGTCGAAGCCGATTACGGGCGTGGCTCTGATGATGCTTTATGAAGACGGCAAGTTCCGTCTTAATGACCCCATTGCCATGTATATGCCTGAATTTGCCGGCCTCAAGGTAGCAACCTCTACCGCCGGAACCAATATAGTTTCTGATGGCACCACCAGTCGTACCGTAGGCAGCGGCGACGACAGCCTAGTGGGGGAGTGGCGCAAGCCCACCCGCCAACCGACCATTCGTGATCTGCTGCGTCATACAGCAGGCATGACCTATGGTGTATTTGGTAATACGGAAGTGGATCAGTTGTACCGAAAGGCCGGTTTATTGGGTGACATGACCTTAGCTGAATTTACCAAAGCACTTGGGCAGTTACCGTTGCAATACGATCCGGGTTCGCAATGGCACTACAGCGTGTCGGTAGACGTGCAAGGACGATTAGTAGAAGTATTGTCTGGCATGAGCTTCGGTGAATTCCTTAAGCAGCGAATCTTTACACCGTTAGACATGCGCGATACTGATTTCCAAGTCAATGAAGGCAACAAAGATCGTTTAGCGCAGATGTATAAGCCCATGGGCGTGGATGCGAATAATTTCTTTTCGCCTGCCACCGGTAAAGGCTTGGAAGTAGCTGACGCGTTTGCCAGTGCTCGTTACATTTACGGTGGGAAGTTTGAAAGTGGCGGCGGCGGTTTGATATCGACAGCGCGCGACTACTTGCGCTTCAGTCAGATGTTATTGAATGGCGGTGAGCTCGATGGTGTTCGGATATTGTCGCCAAAAACTATTCAATTGATGACTACCAATCACTTGGGCGAAATGCCCATGGGCTTTGGCCGCAGGGGAGCTGGGTTCGGCCTTGGCTTCGGTGTGGTGCTGAATCCAGGCGATGTAGGTGAAGTCAGTTCAGCGGGCGAATACAACTGGGGTGGTGCCGCGGGTACGCGCTTTTGGATAGACCCTGAAGAGCAGTTGATTGGACTGTTCATGGTACAGAGTATTCCGCATCGAACGCGCTTGGCAGACGACTTTAAGGTGCTGACCTACAGCGCGATGACCGAACGTCAGTCGAACTAAGCAGCCTCGAAGTCTGAAGATTCTGGCCTGGGTATGCGTAGAGTTCTGCTCTGGGTTACGGTATCTATTGGCCTTCTAATAGGGCTGGCGATGCTGGCCCTGCAAGCCCTAGGCATGTCGCCCACAAGCCTCTCTGCCAATATTGCAGTGGG
>CAJXAC010000075.1 GCA_913050035.1 uncultured Gammaproteobacteria bacterium
ACGCTGCTGCAGAGTGGCTTTATAAGCTTGCGCGCTTTTCGGCAACATTCGCAGCGCACCTAGGGTAGTGCCTTCCTCGGCGTTATAGCCCAGCATCACCGGCACCCGATTGAATTGGCCACGCTCAAACATTCGATACAGCTGCTCAGGGATGAACTTGCCGTCGACAATGGCTCTATAAGAACGGCCATCGTCCGCTTGCAACAGTTTATGAGCGTCCAAATGCCGCATGGCAGAAAGAGACGCTAGACCCAGCTTCTTTTGCAAAGCAACGCCGCGAGTCTCCGCAGAGTTTTCACCGCTCTTCAACTCTGGCAGTTTGCGAAAATTACCACCGCTTTGACCTATCGCTCGATGAAAAAGATCCTGCGCCTCTGGCGAACCGACCAAATGATTGACACTCCAAGAACCGGCAGACTCGCCAAAAATAGTGACGTTATTAGGATCACCACCAAATGCCGCGATATTGTTTTTCACCCAACGCAGAGCCTGTATCTGATCTGACGTACCGTAATTACCGGAACTATTCGACCGCACTTCTGCGCTCAATTCTGGATGCGCCATATAGCCGAAGACACCTAGGCGATAATTGATGGTAACCAGCACCACACCTTTCTTCGCCAGTTCGGTGCCATCATAAGTAGCTGCCGAGCCAGAGCCGCGGGTCAATGCTCCACCATGAATCCATACCATTACCGGTAGCGCGTCGCCCTCCGGCATAGATGACCAAACGTTGAGATACAAACAGTCCTCGCTGGCGGGTTCCGAGGAGCGTGCAAAAAACGAACCTTCTGGATAGGGATGCTGCGCACAAGCAGGACTAAATCGGGTGGCATTACGCACTCCCTGCCAACCCGGATGCGACTCAGCGTAGGTCCATCGGCGAGCACCAGTTGGAGCGACTGCGTAAGGGATACCTTTGAACACCGCAATGTCTGCGGATCGCAGTGAAGCGGTACCTTGCAGCTTACCGCTCGGGGTGACTAATTCCATCGCCAACCCGTGGTGAGCAACAGCCAATAGCAGAAGTAGCAGTACCCGCATCACATCAGTCCTTCATTGTAGTGAGATCATCCCTGAAGACTAATGCAGAGATCATTTTAGGGATAGCCCATGGAATACCCAGTAGATCCTGTCATGATATGTGCATGCAAATGGCGTGGCCGCAGAGGGCATTGGCGCAATTGGATTAACGATACGCCAACGCGATCCATGGGCGCGCGGCAAAGTACGATCACAGCCATACTGAACTGCAGTCCCCCGAAACCTAATAACGGACTCGAAACTGGAAACCTAGAATGATCAAATTGCACGGATTTTCCGCCAGCAACTACTACAACGTTCCGAAACTTGCGCTGCTGGAGAAGGGCGTTGAATTTGAGGAGGTACTGTCTTATACCGGGGTAGGACCGAAATATAAGCCTGAGTATTTAGACAAAAGCCCCCTGGGCAAGGTCCCTGCAATCGAAACACCTGAGGGCTACATCAGTGAGTCCCGAGCGATTCTTGACTACATCGAGCGCGCCTATCCAACACCGCCATTATTGCCACAATCACCCTTCGCGGCAGCCAAGGTGCAGGAACTCGCGCAATTTATTGAACTTTATTTTGAACTCGCTGCTCGACGCATGATTCCAAACCTGCTGGGCGGTACCGAACCCAACCCCGCGGTCTTGCAGGAATTTGCCACGAATATTACTAAGGCGACCACGGCATTAGCACGACTCTCAAGTTTTGATTCATTCGCCTATGGCGACCAGTTTACCCTCGCGGATGTGGCAGCAATTTTAAACCTGCCGGTCGTGCGCAGCGTTGGCAAACGCTTTCTTGGGGAAGACCCGTTAGCCAGTGTTCCGGCACTAGACGCTTATTGCGAACGCATGGAACAGCGCCCCCATGTACAAACCATTCGCGCAGACGCAGCAGCTGATCAAGAGGGCTTTATGGCGCATCTGAAAGAGATGTATGGCATCTGACTGCAGGCAGCAGATTCGCAACAACGTTTGACAACGGTTTTCTCGACAAACAGCTCCTGAGTTATGACTGCAGACATTGAACCCCCTGCCCTGTCACCTGCCGCCGAAGCCTACATTTGGGGGTTTCCCCTGGTATCCGTGCACCGAACACGGTTATTACTGTGCTCAAAAAACGACGCCGGCGCAGTAAATCATATCGACGACTTGGCCACGCCTAAGGACCGCGCAATCGTGGTGCCAAATAATGACACGCTATACTCGTCCGGCTGGTATGACCTAAGGCACGGTGATTTGCTCATTGATGTGCCACCAATGGATCATCCGCATCGGTATTGGAACGTCATGATCGCGGACGCCTATACCCATGTAGCTTATGTGTGCCGCCGCCATCACGGCGTTAGGGGCACGCAAGTTCGCGTTACCATGGATCCCGCAACACCACCAACTAATGACGACAGCGAACTCGTGAGCATCGGCACGCCCACTGCCTGGGTCATCATAAGAGTATTAGTGGAGTCTCCAGACGACATCAAAACTGCCCGCGAGCTGCAGCACGGGATTACGGTAACCGCGCCGGCGTCACATCCACACACCCGCACCGAACGTGCTGGTCGTGCCACCACCATCGCACAAGCTGGCGCCGACTACTTCGCCGAACTAAAGCGCTACATCGACTTAGATCCGCCTGCGCATTGGCACCCGAGATTATCGCCAGCAGCCCAAGCGATCGTCGACGACCCTAGCAGTGTAACCACCGAAGAGTTAGCAGCCGGAGTCGCAGAAGGGGAGGAACTGATACTCCGAGGTAATGGCTCCGACGCAGTTAAACGTAATGGTTGGAGCTCCGGTCGCGCAGCCACCGGCTCTGGGGACGATATTTTAAAACGCGCTGTTGGTGCCAAATTCGGGCTGGGCGGGCATCAAGCCATAGAGAATCGATCTTATGCTGCCCAAGCCGATGCCCAGGGCAACCGAATTGACGGCACAAAGCCGCTAACTTTGCGTTTTGCGGCCGACAACAGACCACCATGCAGTGCGTTCTGGTCCCTTACCGCATACGGCCCCGACATGTACCTGGTGGAAAATGCAATTGATCGCTGGTCTATTAGCGACCGCACCCCAGACCTAAAATACGACGAAGACGGCAGCCTAACCATTACCTTGAGTTACGAAAAACCCGCCGCTCCAGCCAACTGGTTACCTGTTCCTGCGGGCCCCTACCTGCTCGGGTTACGCGTATACGAGGGCCACGATGAAGTAGTTAACTGCGCTTGGTTTCCGCCGGCACTCGAACCGGCAACTTAGCCCCGCAAGGCCAGCGCTGGCTAGTCGTTAATCGCCCCGTAGATAATATTCTTCAGCTGACCGCGGAAATTAAAGGTTGCCGAAGGCATAAGTTGGGTCATAAAGACCACATATAGATCTTCTACTGGGTCAACCCAGAAAATTGTGGACGCGGCACCACCCCAATAATAGTCACCAGCACCCACGGTACCCGAAGCCACCTCGTCTAGGGTTGAGGCAAAACCGAGACCAAAACCCACGCCCTCATATGCGGTTTCCGAGAACGCACCCATCGCGGCCTGACTTAGATCCGCGCCACCGGCGATATGGTTCTTAGTCATCAGCGCTAGCGTACGGCTGCCAATGATTTCCACCCCATTAACTGTACCTTGCAGACGCAGCATCTCACAAAATTTAGCGTAATCAGCGGTGGTACTGACCAAGCCACCGCCGCCGGAAGGAAAACTCGGCGCATGCAGATACTTGCTTTTGAGAGGATCATCGATCAGTCGCAGGGATTTATCAGAAGCGCGCTCATAGTTAGCAGCAAAACGCTCGACTTTCTCTGGCGGGACCCAAAATGCGGTGTCTTGCATGTCCAAGGGCTCGAAGATCCGCTGCTGCAGAAAGTCTTCAAATTTTTGCCCAGAGATCGCCTCAACTAAGCAGCCACAGACATCAGTAGCCAACGAATACAGCCATTTAGTGCCGGGGTCGTAGCGCAGAGGCACCTGTGCCAGCTTGTCTGCAAAACTACTGATCGTTTCGCCATCACCACGCTGGACACCTAACTGTTGATAAACCGCATCAACCGGGTGCGGATCAATTGGCAACAGTGCACCATAAGTAAGACCCGCAGTATGCGACAGTACATGCCGCATAGTCATCGGCGCGGCGGGCGGCCGGGTTTCCATATCGTCACCCGCGCCTTGCACCCAAACCTGCTGACCACGCCAAGCAGGCAAGAAACGATATACGGGATCATTGAGCTGAAAACGCCCTTCTTCAAAGAGCATCATCAGCGCCACCGACGTAATCGGTTTCGTCATAGAGTAGATGCGAAAAATTGTATCGTCCGCCACCGGCTTGCTGCGCTCGCGATCCATGTCGCCAAAGGACTGGAAGTAAGCAGGTTCGCCGTGCCGAGCGACCATGACCTGACAGCCTGATATTTTGTTCGGCTTAATGTAGTTATCGTTCAAATGGCGGTCTATTTGCCCCAGCTTGGTCGCCGAAAACCCCGCCTTGGTTGGGTTAACTTCCATCCTTACCTCCTCACATGATATCGATTAGCTCTCGCAATCTCTAAAATAGCAGCTCATGCCGCGGCGTCAAAAGCTAGCCCCGCACAAAACCCTTGCATTTATCTTCCGCAAGTTAATAGGATCTCAGAGTATTTGAAGGGGGAAAAAGCTAGTGATTGATTTGAATTTAAGTGGGAAGCGGGCCGTTGTTACTGGCGCAAGCTTAGGCATCGGTGCTGCGATAGTAAAAATGCTTGCGGAACACGGTGCCCAAGTCGAGTTTTGCGCACGCAGTGCTGACGCGGTAGATGCGCTGACGACCGACAACAACATAACCGGCCACACTGCCGACATGGGCAATCAGAAGTCTACGGAGGACTTCATTCAGCGGGTGCTCGATTCTGGACCCGTGGACATTCTCATTAACAACGTCGGTGCATCGCCGTCGCGCAACTTTCTGTACATGAGCGACGACGATTGGCGAGACTTACACGAGTTGAACCTATTGTCCGCTGTCCGCTGCACCCGCGCATTTTTGCCGGGTATGCGCGAGAAGAAGTCTGGACGCGTAGTCATGATATCTAGCTCCGCGGGAAAATATCCTAACGCAGCTTTAGTGGATTATGGTACGACGAAGGCCGCGATGATCTCTATGTCAAAGTCCCTAGCACGTAAGTACGGGCGCGACGGTGTGCTAATAAACAGCGTACTGCCCGGCCTTATTCACACTGCTATGTGGGAACGCGCTGCGGGCGAGATTGCTGAAGCGAGCAATTCAACCACCGAACAGGTAATTGCCAACAACGGCAAGGGAGTACCCGTAGGCCGCTATGGCACCTCGGAAGAAGTTGCCGCACTAGTGGTTTTTCTCTGCTCCGAGGCTGCCTCCTATATCAATGGCACAGCGATCGAAGTAGACGGAGGTCAGGGTGGCCACATTTAGCCCAACCCAAAGTTTGGCTTGCACCAAATAAACATTGGCTCACCGTTGAGCAGAGCGATTAATTTGCTACGAAATTTTTGAACATCGAAAGATTAGTAAGTTAATGGAAGAAAAACTGACCATATACGGCTCCGGAGGCAATCGAGCAGCTCGATGCATTTGGACCGTGAACGAGTTGGGCATAGAGGCTCACTTTGTAAATTACTCAGGCCTGATTGGTAGCGACGAGCTGCGCCTTGTCCATCCGCAGGCCAAGATACCGGCCGCGATAATCAACGGCGCTTCTATTTTTGAGTCCGCCGCAATCTGCATGCAGTTGTGCGACTTACACCCCGAGAAAGGGCTTTTGCCAGCGAGTGGAACAAAAGAAAGGGGATCCGCGACCCAGTGGATTTCATTTGCGCAATCCGAAATAGAGGCATACCTCTGGCACAGTTTTCGTGCGACTCGTTTATTACCTGACCTTAAAGCTAGCGAATTCCCTATTTCCTTCAACAACGACATGGCTAAATCAGGACTGCAAGCTCTATCTTCTCACATGGATAACGTAGATTATCTGTTGGGAGAAGAATTCTCGGTTGTCGACATCATCGTAAGCTGGACAGTTAATTGGGCAATTAAATTGTCGCTCGTCGAGCCCGAGTCCTCGCTTCATGATTACATCGCGCGCTTAAAGGAACGAGAAGCATGCGCGTTAAGTTAGTTGCCTCGTTAAGGCAATTAAGACCCAGCCGGCTTTGGCACATCAAAACCAAATTCGGCGGCGATCACCTCGTTGTCGGCGCCGAGCTTAGATGGCGCGCGGTAAAGATTCGTAGGCGTTTGTGAAAATTTGATAGGACTAGCTGCTAGCTGGAAACTTGGATTATCCCCATCCGGCTGACATGGCTCGAGCATTCCCCGCGCTCGCACATGGTCGTCAGCAAAAATATCTGCCATGTTCTGCACGGGCCCTGCAGGCAAACGCCCATCGAGCTTTGCCATCAACTCTGCTCGGGTATATTGAGTGGTCCAAGCGCAAATTTGCGCTTCAACCCAATCAACGTTTTGCAGACGCGCGGCATTTGTCGCACTGCGCTCATCCAAAATCATATCTGCTCGCTCCATGACAGCACACAATAACTCCCAATGATGTGGCTGTCCCACAGCAAGCGATATACGCCCATCCTTGGCTGGAAACAGATCAAACGGATACAGCGTCATTGCACGCTGCAAACCCGCAGGATTGGGTTTGCCGGTAAAACTGTATTGGGCTACGGCGCTTTTCTGAAACCCCAGCATTGCATCGTACATTGCCACATCGAGAAACTGGCCTACGCCAGTTGTGCGTGCATGATGCACTGCAGCCAGGGCGCCAAAGGCCATCAAAGTGCCAGGAAAAACATCGGCAATGGCAGGTGTAACCAAGTTGTCGTTTGCATGCACAAGGCCACCGAAACTCTGTGCTGCGGCATCTAGAGAGGGCCAATGGGCATAAGGACTCTCACCGGTTCGAGGATCACCGAACCCACGAACGCAGGCATAGATAATACGGGGATTGCGCTTCTTAATTGATTCATAAGACAAACCGAGTTTGTCCATGACCCCCGCGCGCATATTTTCCAGAACAATGTCCGCACGCTCACACAAACTTAGAAACGCCGCTTTGCCATCAACATCTTTAAGGTCTAGACAAACGCTTTCTTTGTTGCGATTTACTGCGGCGTAGGGTGCGCCATAATCCGAACCGGCGTCCTTGTCACCATAAGCTGGTGCATGATCAGGCAGAAACGGCGGGATATTTCGATAGCCGTCGCCAGATGGCGGTTCAACCTTAATCACTCGCGCACCAAGATCAGCGAATAAACCGGCTCCGTATGGACCGGCAAGGGCACGAGTACAGTCGATTACTAATAAGTCCTGCAACGGGCCCTGGCGTTTCATTTCATTCATAATTCTCTCCCTAGGCGACACATAGCTGGCATTCAAGTGGTAAAGCCTACAACAATCACAGTCACATGGCCGCGGCTAAGAAAACTCACCGATCAGCGTTTAATCGTTGGCGCCTCCCAAAGCTCTAGGATGGCCCTACAGCCGCGCGAAATTCACTCACCGCCGACAGGATCAAACAGAGAATTTGGAATAAAGCTCACCCTGAGCAATCATCGGCAGCTAAACATCGTGCTAATTCTTCGGTACCTTTATCATTGTTATGCTTTTTTACTTTTGAGGCCGTGATACATGAATACCCCAGACCTTGCTAAATTTTCCTCAGACGTACAGGACTTTATCGCGAAGAATCTGACTCCAGACCTCGCCAAGGCAGCCTCTTTAGGATTTGGCATTAGCCGAGCAGACGGCGAACGATGGCACAAAGCCGTCTATAAGCAAGGTTGGATTGCCCCAGATTGGCCTACAGAGCATGGCGGTACTGGTTGGTCGCTGCGGCAAAAGCAAATTTATTCCAACGCTACCGCGCTGGCTGGTGCGCCAATGATCATGCCATTCGGCATCGATATGGTAGGACCCGTGCTCTACTCCTTCGGCAGCAACGAGCAAAAAGCGCAACATTTGCCAAAAATTCTAGATGGTAGCGTATGGTGGTGCCAAGGCTATTCCGAACCAGGCAGTGGCTCAGATCTGGCGTCGCTCAAAACCGCCGCAGTGCGGGATGGCGACGACTATGTGGTAAATGGTCAAAAAATTTGGACTACTAATGCCCACAAGGCCGATTGGATATTTACCTTGGTGCGCACAGACGCAGAAGCCAAACCCCAGCGTGGTATCAGCTTCCTGCTGATTGATATGCAAACTCCGGGCGTTGAGGTTAAGCCAATCGTATCCATCGATGGCATGCACCATCTCAATCAGGTGTTCTTTTCCGATGTACGTGTGCCAGCAGCTAACCTGATCGGCGAAGAGAACATGGGCTGGACCTACGCCAAGTTTTTGCTCGCCAACGAACGAGCGGGGATTGCCAACGTCGCACATTCTGAGCGTCTGGTAAAAGCCCTATTGGATATTAGCCAGGCGGAGCAAGACGGCTTTGGTGGCACCTTGGCTGATTCAAGCGCGTTCATGGCGGAACTGGCGACAACAGAAGTACAACTGCAGGCTCTTAAGGCCTTGGAAGCGCGGGTCATTGCCAGTGTTGAAGAAACCGGTGCCCCTGGGGACGAAGCATCTATGCTGAAAATCGTCGGTACCCAAGTGCAGCAAACCTTGGAGTCCCTGCGGGTTGAAGCGGTTGGCAATTACAGTCTACCTTTTGATACAGACTTAATTCGCGGCGAGAGCAACCTGCCAGCCCCAGGACCAGACTATGCCGTAAGCGCTGTATCCGATATGAATTTTGGCCGCGCTTCCTCCATTTACGGGGGCTCTAATGAAATTCAGCGCAATGTTATTGCCAAGGCCGTGCTTGGGCTGTAAGCACGGCATCGCAATTACAGCCAAGCGCTCACTGCAAACTTTTAGGCGACGCTCATAACCTCCAGCATATTGCCGTGGTAGAACTTATCCATAGTGGCTTGGTCACAGTTCTCCATGGTACGTTCAAACTTCGCAATTGGGTTACCCGTACCCTCTGGGTGGGGGTAATCTGAAGCGAACACCAGCATGTCTGGGCCAACATTTTCGATAATCCAGCCTACGGGCTCGCCAGCAAATGGCGACACCTTAAGATGTCGCTTTGCTGTTTCCGATGGCGCCTCGGCAAATGCGCGTTTGCGTTTCAACAAGTTTGCGGTGAAATCCAACTGCTGCAACCAAGAGGGTAACCAGGTGGCCGCATGCTCCATACTAATCACCCGCAGATTAGGGTGGCGAGCAAATACTTCATCAAAAATCATCGCCGATATAAAAAGTTCGGCGCTGGCCCCAATATTTAGGAGATTTAGCTCACCCGCTGGCGCATCGCCGCCTAACATCGCTTGGTCTTTGCCATTATTCTTAAAGCTCGGCGAAACGGCACTGTAATTACCATTCGCTGCAACATGCACTGCCACAGGCGTACGTCGCTCGGCAAAACCTGCCCAGATCGGATCAAAATCCGCGTGCGTAAACGATCGGTTCTCTGGGTTCGGTTCGTTCGTTGGCACCATAAAAGTGTAGCAACCGTCGGCAAACCCCTGCTGCATAATTTTCTGCGCCGTCTCAGGCCCCAAGTTTAGCGGCAAATACCCTACCGCCCGCAGCCGGGAATCGTTAGCACAAAAATCTGCCATGGCTTTGTTTAAGGTCATGGACGATGCGGCCAGTGCATCGCCTATTGCCGCATGCATCATCTGATGGAACGAAAATGTGGGTAATACCCACTGCATTTCAAAACCCAACAAGTCCAGGGTATGCGAACGCTCTTTGGCATCAAATGCACCAAGCCGATTCCAACCGCTCTTCGTATTGTCCATCAGCGAGGCCTCAAACTTGCTCATAACTGCGGGATCGCTTTGACGTTTAGCGAACAACTCCCGGCCGCGATCTAAACCTGCTTGAACGACCGGCAGGGATTTCTGCTCGAACATCGACGGTACCAGATCAATATGCTCAGCCCGAGCGGCATTGTGCAAAAAGTCATCCAGCTCTATCACATGCGAGTCGACGTCAATAATGCGTCGGTGTTCCGCGTAAGTCATAACCCCCCCATAGACAACCTTATTATACGAATATTATATTAGGATTGAGGCCGTAAGTTGTCAATTGTGCGCACAGATTGAGTTTACGAATAGTCGCCGCACATATGCTGTTACTCAGGCCATTAACTCCGACATGTGATCAAAACCCTAAAATAGCTGGAGCCGTTTAAGCTAAACCCCGCTAGCCGTATTGCGAATATTTCTCATTTAAGCAAGACTGCCAGTTACGAAATCGCCAAATACGAGGGCATATGAGCTTACATGTTGATTATTTGATCAGTGGAGCTGGCGCCATGGGTATGGCCTTCGCCGATGTTATCTTGCACGAGAGCAACAAAACCATCGCGATTGTGGATCGGCGCGCGGCCCCTGGCGGCCATTGGAATGATGCCTACCCCTTTGTTCGATTACATCAGCCAAGCGCATTTTACGGCGTTAATTCGCGCGCACTGGGCGACGACCTGATCGACAAAGTTGGCTGGAACAAGGGCCTTTATGAACTGGCGTCTAAGGGCGAGGTTTGTGCCTATTACGACCGCGTGATGCGCGAACAGTTTTTGCCTAGCGGCCGAGTTCACTACTTTCCGAACTGTGAGGTTAATGCACTGGGCGAAGTAGTATCTCTGGTTACTGGCTCAATCATAGACATCACCTGTCACCGGTACGTCGATGCCGGCTATATGCAGGTGCAAGTGCCCGCCACCCGGGATCCAGATTACGCTGTTGACGAAGGTGCTCTCTGCGTCCCTATCAATGCCCTGCCAAAGGTTGCGGGCCCTAACCGTGTTTATACGATCATCGGCGGCGGCAAGACCGCTATGGATGCGGTTTTATGGCTGCTGGCCAACGACGTAGATCCGCAAAAGGTTCACTGGGTGCGGCCTCGCGACAGCTGGATTTTAAATCGGGCGAACATCCAACCCGGCGAATTAGCGCTTAAAAGCCAGGAATCATTTTTACGCCAGATGACTGAAATCTCAGAGTCTGCGACACCTGAGGACATGTTTGCACGCCTCAATACCGCCGGCATCCTGTGGCGCTTAGATCCGGAGGTCTGGCCATCAATGTACCGCTGTGCAACGGTCACACCTGCGGAGTTTACCCAGCTACAGCGAGTCCAAAACGTTGTTCGTATGGGCCATGTTGAGCGAATTCATGCAAACGGCCTCGAGCTGACCGAGGGTACATATGCATTACCCGAAGACACCGTATACATCGACTGTTCTGCAGACGGTTTGGCAAAGCGCCCGGCGCAAGCCATTTTCCAAAATCAGCGCATCACCTTACAAACCGTAAGATTCTGCCAACAGGTATTCAGTGCGGCTTTTATCGCTCATGCAGAGGTGACCTATAAAGACGATGCCGAGAAAAACGCGGTATGCAACGTTGTGCCACATCCGGATACAGACGAAGACTTTATTCGGGTAACCCTTGCCAATACGCTGAATAGTATTGTCTGGAATCAGGATGAAGAGCTGATGCAATGGCTCGTCGACGCCCGGCTCGACGGCTTTAGCGTAATTCGACGCACGACAGATGAGTCTGTAGTCGAAATCGGGGCGCGGGCAGTTGCTAATATGCAACGGTTTTTAGCCAGCTAATACCAGCGTCGGCAGCCCTTCGGCATGGGATATAAATCAGAGCAATGTGCTGCGGGCTTTACTGGCCTTCAACTTTGACAAAGCGCTGAAATAATTGGTCAACGAATTGCTCAATTTCCTCATCAGCCACGTCGGCGCGGGACACACGATCGCCCTCTAGTAATACACTCATCAAAAATGACTGACCTTGATATTTCTCAAGTCGATAGCCCTTGTTGGCGCCGAGTATTTGTCGCCATCGAGCATTAATCGCATCCCAAAACCGTTGGCTGTTGGCCCAATAAGCCTTAGCTGGGGAAAAGTCGAAATCAACGATCTTTTCATACCTATTGAGACCCGCCTCGCGCGCCAGCACCACCTCCGGATCGCCACCTTTCGTCGCACTCTCCAACAGCTTCACCTTGAGGTTATCTTCTTCTTGGGTCCAACCACTTGGCGTAATGGCATGGCGGTTAGTACCAAGCAAATAGTCGTAGTCTTTTCGTACACTGGTTTCACGCCTGGGTACCGGGCGCCGAGTCTGACCGCTCTGCCAAAAAGATGTTCCTGATTTATGCGTCCACTTACCTAAAGATTCGTACCGCGGCGAATCGTCCACCTGGTATACCGCCTGAGTCCACGTACCTGCAGCCGAAGTTGCCGGAATGGACTTCGGTTCCCAGGTGTTATTGCCAACGAAGACATTCATTTCGGTGTCTTCAAAGGTCCAGTCTTGGCGCCAGTGTTTCATTGTCATGGGCTCCGACATTGAGCCATCTGGCATTTGCACGATCATGACAAGGATGTGTTGAAGGCTTATGAATGACCCGCGATCTTCAACTACGAAAATATACTCAGTGCCCCATGACTGGTACGGCGCTTTCGGCACGTAGCCATCCTCAAAACCAATGGTTTCGATAAAATCGAAAGACGCTTGATACTCGCCAGCCATAGCCAAGATTGCCAGACGATCGCGCTCGAAGGCACTCAAGCCGTCTTCGGTAAGGCTTAGCCACGCCGCATTCGGCTGCGGCGCTCTTGTTACCCCAGCACCCCTGGTGGTACCGCCACGCGGCGCTAACTCACTGTCTGAGTGGAACTGCCAGGAATAAGTAAAACGTCTCGTATCCTGCTGCTGAGGCGATTCGTTAGCACCGGCACTGGCGGCCATAGACAATGCGCTGCAAAATACCAGCGCGAGCGCCATAATCCATCGTACGTCGACCCTAATCGCCACCGGCTCGCATTGTGTTCTTTTCATCGATCCATTCCATCCTGCATTCAATTCGCACACTGATCTGGCCGGTGCTGCGCGAAGCGGCAGACCTGCCCAGCAC
>CAJXAC010000076.1 GCA_913050035.1 uncultured Gammaproteobacteria bacterium
GCCCGCAAGCGGCGGCGCAGACCAGCGCCATCACGCGCGTCAGTAAATTACCCATTCTCCGACTCTCCTTATACAATTTTGTAAAACGAGCAAAAAAATGCCTTTCTATAGACGTCGATATGGCCTTTACAAATTCGCTGCCGGAATATCCAAAGCCTTGACGACCATATTGAAGAAATCTTGTTCCATTTCGCTTACGCGGTCATCGGATCCTATAACTTCCCGGAGCGCTTTAATGATGTCAACACGGTCTTCAAGCTCTAGATTCTTTGCGGATCGAGTCAGATATTTTTCCAGTGATATTTTTTCAAACAATGCTGAGTTTGCCGCGACACGGATCTCCGACGTTGGCACGTCGACCCCGGTGCGCGCCTGCAAAACTTCCTGCACTTTGTCGATTTCAACCGACTTAATGTTCGTATCCGAAGCCGCAGCTCTGGCAAGTGTCATCAACATAACTTCCTTAACCAAATTAGCCCTTTCTTCCTCGGTCAAGGACGCTCCACCGAATAGCTTCGAAATACCCGTCATGCTGAAAAAACTCATCTATCTATCTCTCTATAAAAAAACAAAAGTCTCCTTCCTACCTTATTCCGTCAACCTTTAGATAACAACCGGTCACCGACTGGGTCTAAACAGAAATCAAGAGAGATTTTGGTCGGACAGAAATTACAACTCTATGAAATCAAGCAATTGATCCATCCGCCTCAGCACGGTGCTATGGGGGAGAATATCATTCGCGGGCATTGATTCGATGGATAAATCAGGCACATGAAAAACCCGCAGGCCGGCTCGGTATGCAGATAAAACTCCTATGGATGTATCTTCCACAGCCCAGCTACGGGTTGGCGCCGCATCCAGTTTGCGCACTGCTAGGGTATAGGGATCTGGTGCGGGTTTAGTTAATCCAGCCTCATCGGCGCAAACCAAGTGCGCAAAAAATCGCCGTAAGCCCGCTTCCGCAAGATGCGCCTCGCATACTTCGCGACTATTCGATGTGGCTACCGCCATAGGGATGGATCTTGCGGCCAGAACCTGCAGAACCTCGCAAACCCCGGGCTTAATCGCTATCGGATGATCTTGCTTGTACTCGGAAAAACGCACGCCCCAGCGATCATGCAACTTTCCATGATCATAGCTAGCACCGTAGGCAGCCTTTAGTATGGCCTCAGTGCCAGCGTGACTGGTGCCAATACAGCGGTTGTAGGTGTCCGCATCATAGTCGAAGCCAAGGTCTACTATCGCCAACATAAAGGCGGCCCTGGCGGCGGTTTCGCTATCTAGTAGCGTGCCGTCCATATCAAAAACCACCGCTTCGGGATTTTGTTGTCGCGGCATCAGCCCTCCGAACCATCACCCTCGGTTGAAGTTCGGCGATACAGCGGCGCACCACAGCGCCAGCAAAAGCTCGCCTCGCGCGAGTGGCCTTCTGCCGCGCACTCCGGACAGGTGCGCGTATTAGCTTGACGTCGGTTGGCCTCGTTCAACTCTAGTGTCACGATCCCGGTAGGCACCGCAATAATTCCATAACCCATAATCATAATTAACGCGGCAATGCCTTGACCCAGCGGTGTAACCGGAGCGATGTCGCCATACCCTACTGTGGTCATCGTTGTTACCGCCCAGTAGATGCTGTGCGGAATACTTGCAAACTGCGAATTACTACCGCCTTCCACCAAGTACATTAACGAACCAAAGACAATCATTAATGCCAATACTGTGGAAATAAACACGGTAATTTTGCGGCGGCTTGCGGCCAGGGCCTGGGTGATCAGTTCTGCTTCACCTACATACCGCACCATGCGCAAGATTCGGAATACACGCAAAACTCGCAAGATTCGAATAACCAGAAAATACTGAGAGCCGGCAATCCATAGGCTCAATACCGTGGGCAAGACACCCATGAGATCCACGAGCCCATAAAAACTTCGGGCATAGGCCCAAGTATTCTGAATAGACCAGAGGCGCAGGGCATACTCAATAGCAAACAATGTGGCAAATGCCCATTCCGCAATATACAGCCACTCACCATATCGGGCATGCACAGCAGGCACCGTGTCGACCATAACCAAAACGACACTGGCTAGGATGAAAACGATCAAAGCAACATCAAAAGCCTTGCCAGCAGGCGTGCCCGCTTCGAAAATAATGATGCGGACGCGATCTTTAAGCGTTGTGGGTGACTGCTCTGACGGTTCCATAGCTTGACACTATAACTCTACTGGCTCGGTCCTGCGGCTTTACCCGCATTACGAGGATCCGCCATTCCATAAAGACCCTTTTCGTTCTGCATAACCGAGTTCGCATCCCCAATACCGGAACCATAAAAGGCCGGTATCTGAATTAATTGTTTATGCCCCTTTGCCTGCAACAGCGCCTTAGTATCTGGCGAGAACGCAAAACTCTCGTGCATTACCCGATCGGGCAGCCATTGATGATGGAAACGCGGGCTCGATACTGCGTCGGACAGACTCATACCGTGATCAATAACATTCATAACCACTTGCAGAGTGGTGGTGATAATTGTGCTACCGCCCGGCGAACCCGTCACCAGCAATGGCTTGCCATCTTTGCGCACGATTGTTGGCGTCATAGAGCTGAGCATGCGCTTACCCGGCTCGATGGCATTGGCTTTGCGACCGATCAGACCAAAAGCGTTGGGACTGTCTTCTTTCGCGGAAAAGTCATCCATCTCATTATTGAGCAGAAACCCTGCGCCAGTAACGACCATCTTGGCACCGTATGACAGATTCAGTGTCGTGGTGTAGGCCACGGCATTACCTTCCGCATCCATGACAGAGGCATGGGTCGTCTCAGGGCTCTCATAGGGGATATTTCCGGCACCAATATCTGCACTAATGCTCGCCCTTGCCGGGTCAAAATCAGCAAACCGCTGTTGCGCATAGTCTTTACTGATCAACCTAGCAATAGGTACCGGATAAAAGTCTGCATCGCCAAGGTGCTGGGCGCGATCCGCATAGGCGCGACGCTCGGCTTCGATCATTAAATGAATGCTCTTTGCGCTGCCATAACCCATGGCGCCAATGTCATAGGACTCCAACATATTGAGCATCTGCACCAACAAAATACCGCCGGACGACGGCGGTGGCATAG
Source organism: uncultured Gammaproteobacteria bacterium (assembly GCA_913050035.1). Classification (GTDB taxonomy): domain Bacteria; phylum Pseudomonadota; class Gammaproteobacteria; order Pseudomonadales; family Azotimanducaceae; genus UBA4421. The sequence goes on from CAJXAC010000076.1 coordinate 3,115, forward strand.
ATACAATTTCGTGGCCGCGGTAGCTGCCACGAATCGGCTGGCGCCAACTGGAACGATAGTTAAGCAGATCTTCATGGCTGATTAGACCACCGCCGCGCTGCATTTCCGCTACCAGCAAATCTGCGGTTGCCCCCTGATAGAAACCAGCTTTGCCGTCCTTCTGAATACGCCGCAGAGTATTTGCCAGATCAGTCTGCACAAACAAGTCACCGGCCTTATAGAGTTCGCCAGCGTTGGAAAAAACCGCAGCCGAGGCCGGATACTGAGAAAAGACCTCCTGACGTCGCGCAAATTGCCCGGCTAAATCACGATCGAGCACAAACCCCTTGGCTGCAAGATCAATAGCAGGCTGCATAACACGCTTGCGATCCAGGCGCCCATAGCGTTCCAAAACATCTAACAACCCAGCCACACTGCCTGGCACGCCAACCGCCAAGTGCGAAGCCGTAGATAGGCCCTTTACCACCTGGCCTTCATCGTCCAAAAACATATCTTTGCTGGCCGCACCCGGCGCACGCTCTCGATGGTCATTGGCAACCACTGTGCCATCTGCCAGATGAATGACCATAAAGCCACCACCGCCAATATTGCCTGCAGACGGATACGTCACCGCCATCGCAAAACCAACACCTACCGCGGCATCAATGGCATTACCTCCATCTGCCAAAATCTGCGCGCCAACGTCTGACGCCAGCGCCGAGCGCGAGGCGACCATGCCGCCTGCATCCATAACTGCTTTAGGAGCAACGGCTTGAGCAAATCCAACAAATCCAAAACTGACCAAAAAAAGGTAGGGTTGGAGTCGACGAACAAATGATTTAGGCATGAATTTTTAACCTTTGAGTAAGCGGCGAAACTGCTCGGGCAGCCACTGTTTTGCCTTGCTTGGGCGCCCTTGCAAAGAAGTACAATGACAGGATTGTGAACAAAGCCCCACGCGGCGGCAATAGCTTAACCCAACAAACAGCCTAACAATTATGCTAACTTTATCAAAACCAAGAGACTTGCAAAAACTCCGTCGTCTCGCTTTGTACGGGCAGGGCCTAACCCCCACCAGCGCCTTTGGCCGGGGTCGCGCAGCCGCATTGTCTGCGATAGAGCACTTGGGTTATGTGCAATTGGACAGCATCAGCGTGATAGAGCGGGCGCATAATCACACATGGTTCAGTCGGGTACCAAACTTCAACCCGAGTTTAAGTAACGAAATGTTGGAACAGGGTGAGATATACGAATATTGGGCCCATGCTGCAGCCTATATGCCAATGCGAGACTTTCGTTTTTCGCTTATCGACAAAGCTCGGGTGCGTGCCGGCGAACACCGCAGCAAGCTACCCAAAGATACTAAGCTGATGAACAGAATCATGCAGCGGATTCGCATCGATGGCCCAATGAGCACCCGAGATCTTGAAACTCCTGAGGCCAAACGCAGCGGCTGGTGGGACTGGAAACCAGCCAAAAAAGCCGCCGAGCGACTTTACCTGCAGGGTGATCTAATGATCTGCTCGCGTGCTGGCTTTCAAAAAACCTACGACCTGACTGAGCGCGTATTGCCTGAATCAGTTACAACCACAATGCCAAGTCTGAGCGAGTGGGCTAACCACCTGATTGACGAGCAATTGAACTGCCATAGTCTGGTGACGCTACCGGGCATTACCTATAGCCGACGTCACGCCGGCCTTACCGGTGCGGTAAAGGCTGAAGTGCTAAAACGCCTAGCAATGGGAGAACTGCAGCAAGTGCAGCTACCAGACAACCAGATCTATTACTCTCGTCCGGGGCTATTAGATCAGCCACTGCCTCGCTTAAGTTCGCGGCTGCAAATACTGTCGCCCTTTGACAACCTCGTTATCCAACGCGCGCGACTACAGTCGCTGTTCAACTTCGATTATCAAATCGAATGTTATGTGCCTGCAGCAAAGCGCCACTATGGCTATTTCGCATTGCCGCTGTTGTACCGGGATGAACTGGTGGGCCGCATAGATTGCAAAGCCCATCGCGCGCAACGACGTTTGGCTCTACAAAGCGTGCATTTGCAGTGCAAGGACTCAGACATTGATTCGGTGTGCCGGGCGTTAGCTGCCGCCTTAACGGACTTTGCCAAGTTCCAAGACTGCGACACCGTAAGCTGCGAGCAGGTATCGCCACACTCCGCTAACCGAGTTCTACAGCACGCATTGGCGCAACACTTCTAGTCTATAAAACTACCCCACCGCGCCTATTCAACCCCGCAACCGCTATACTGCGGCGCTTGCTAACTTTGACCGTCTTATGAGTCTTATTCGCTGCGACAACTTATCCATCGCCTTTGGTGATACACCGCTATTGGAAAATGCCCAGCTGAGCATTGAGAGCAATGAGCGCGTATGCCTTATTGGTCGAAACGGTGCTGGCAAATCAACACTGCTGAAAATTCTCAGTGGCGACCAACTCGCCGACCAAGGCGCCGTACAAGCTCGAAGCGGGCTACGTATCAGCAGCCTCGCACAGCAACTGCCGGTTGCAGACGACACCACAGTAATGGACAGCGTACGCGCGGGGCTTGCTGATCAGTTCCGTCTAATCGACGAGTACACGGAACTCAGTACTCGCGCCACTGACGATGCTGACTTAGCCAAACTCGAATACCTACAGTCGCAAATCGACACCTTGGGCGGATGGCAGCCAGAGCAACAGGCCGAGAGTATCGTCACCCAATTGGCCCTGCCCGCCTCTGCACTAATGGCCGAGTTATCTGGTGGCTGGCGCCGCCGCGTGGCCCTAGCAAGGGCCTTGGTCAACAAACCGGATTTGCTGTTACTGGACGAACCCACCAACCACTTAGATATTGCCACCATCGAATGGCTGGAACACGAGATACGCGGCTTCTCGGGGAGCGTGGTTTTTATTACCCACGACCGGGCATTTTTACAAAAACTAGCCACACGCATTGTTGAAATCGATCGTGGCCAGGTCATCAGTTGGCCCGGCGACTACGACAACTACCTGCGCTTAAAGGAACAAGCGCTGGAAGAGGAACGAACCCACAATGCACTCTTTGACAAACGCCTAGCTGACGAGGAAGTGTGGATTCGTCAGGGTATAAAGGCGCGACGCACGCGCAACGAAGGCCGCGTACGCGCCCTTAAGGCACTTCGCGTCGAGCGCAGCAAGCGCATTGAGCAACAGGGCCGCGCCCAGGTTGAGGTGTCTGACGCAAAAGAATCCGGCCGCAAAGTTCTGGAAGCAAAAAACGTCAGCCACAGCTTTGGTAACGACACCCTGCTCAGCGACTTCAGTCTTAGAGTCATGCGCGGCGATCGAATCGGTCTGGTCGGTAACAACGGCGTGGGCAAAACCACCCTGCTGAAAATTTTGTTGGGTGAATTGCAGCCCGATCAGGGCAGCGTAACGTTGGGTACACAATTGAGCGTAGGCTACTTTGATCAGGTACGGCAAACCTTGAATCGCGACCAGACCGTGGCGTGGAATGTCGCCGAGGGTCGAGATCATGTCACCATTAATGGCGCTGATCGGCACATTGTCGGCTACCTGAAAAATTTCCTGTTCACGCCGCAAAGGGCACGCACACCGGTACACAAGTTGTCCGGCGGCGAGTGTAATCGGCTGATGCTGGCGAAACTGTTCGCCCGCGCCAATAACCTACTGGTGCTCGACGAACCCACCAATGATCTCGACATTGAAATGCTCGAAGTGCTGGAGCAAAAACTGGTGGAATTCCAGGGCACCTTGATCGTAGTGTCCCACGACCGCGCCTTTATGGATAACGTGGTTACCAGCACTCTGGTTTTTGAGGACCACGGCGACATCATCGACTACCCTGGCGGCTTCAGCGATTGGGAAGCCAGGGGCCGGAATCTCCGCATCGCCGATGCACCGGGAGCCGAGCAACAACAGACAACGGCTAACCCCACATCGGAGCCAACCAGCACACCGACCCCAGCCCTGACAGCAGAACCAAAAACCCAGCAGAAAAAACGTCTTAGCTACAAACTGCAACGGGAACTAGAGCGACTGCCGGAGCAAATCGAGGCACTCGAGCAAGAGGTGGCGTCATTGCAAAAACAAACCGCAGCGGCGGATTTCTTTCAACGCCCATTCGAACAGACCGAGCCAGTGCTGAAAGCGCTAGCAGACACCCAAGCCCAGCTAGACAAAGTAACCGAGCGCTGGATTGAATTAGACGAACAAAGCACCTGACTCAGGGCGACAACAAGTTCTCATCCACTTCGACAATACCTCCATGCTGGCTACGCAGCAGCAATTGCCCCTGTTCGCGGTACATAAGAAGCCCGTCGAGAAATTCCACCGGCGCTGCGGCAACAGGCTCTAGGCCAGAACCCTGACGAACGGTATAGACGGTCATATCGTGGCTGACACAGAGATCGAGCTGGGGTTTAGCGCCCAGTGCCGGAGCATCTAACTTGCCACGCAGCACCCGTAACACCATTGCAACCGCCAACTCAGGCGGCATCATCACGTCGTCGGCAATCTCACCGGCGAACCAGCGAGATAAATAATGTTCCAAGCCTTCGGTCGTACTCATGCCCTTCCACATGCGCATATGATCGAGGGCATAAAACACTCCCAAAGCTTCCACTGCTCGCACCTGTGGTGCCGTTGCAGCTGTGCCGCCAGCGCCTTGCAGCAATAACTCCGCCGTTTCTACACAGCGTTCCGGCGGACTAGCGTAGCCGCGCAATTGAATATCGGCGGTTAACGCGCCACCCATGGCTACAGCCAACTGCCGGCCATGATCCGTCAGCGGATTAAGCAAGTCATTAATGTCACGATTAAATTCCCGGGCCGAGTGGCGCATCAACAGCACCCCGCGCGCACCGCCGTTAGCGAAGTGTTCATTCACCATCTTCGTTGTTTGTTGGCCGTAGTCGGTACGGGTATCTATGTCGACGCTATCAGTTGTCATCGCATTCCTTGTGGTAATTCGGCTTCGGGTATTAGTATGTTAGACCAAGCAACGCTGAGAGTGGCAGTGTTGCCGTTTTGTAGGGGAAAGTTAAAGCTAGGGGGAGCACACAGCATGCAAAGACTCGAAGACAAAGTTGCCGTTATAACCGGTGCAGGACGTGGAATCGGTAAAGAAATCGCCTTATTAATGGCATCCTTGGGCGCCAAAGTCGTGGTGAACGATCTGGGCGGCAATACCGACGGCACCGGTACCGGCAAAATTGCTGACGATGTCGTGGCAGAAATACATGCTGCAGGCGGCGAGGCTGTCTCTAATACCGATTCTGTTGCTGAGGTCAGCGGTGGCGAGGCCTTAGTGCAGACCGCGCTGGACAACTTCGGTGGTATGGACATCCTGGTAAATAACGCGGGCATACTGCGCGACCGCACAATTTTTAAAATGGATGAGTCCGACTGGGATGCGGTAATCGCCGTGCACCTAAAGGGCCACTATTGCTGCACTCGGCCTTTCGCCAACTACATCCGCAGTGAAAACCGCACCGGCGGTCGTATCATTAATTTCTCCAGCGTTTCGGGTCTATACGGCAACTTTGGCCAGGCTAACTATGCGGCGGCCAAGGCCGGAATCGCCGGCTTCTCCAGAGTCATGGCCCTGGAACTGGCAAAGTATGGCTGTACCAGCAACACCATTTCCCCGGGCGCATTAACCCGTATGACCATACCCCTGCGCGAAAACCGCGGCGAGAATGTTGGCGACAGCGAAATCGAAAGCGGTGGTCCACAGCACATCGCACCCATCTGTGCTTGGCTTGCCAGCGACGCTTCGGCAGGTATCACTTCCGAGATCTTTCACACGGGTCGCGGCGGCATCGCAATTATGCAGCAACCGAAGATCATCAAGCAGTTTAAGAAGCGCGGCAGCGTATGGAGCATGGACGAACTGGACCAGATTGTGCCCCAACTAATCGACGCGAAAAAAGCCAATGTGGCGGCCGCAGATGAGAGCGGTAAGCCAATAGAAATTTAGACGGAAGTCGCAAATGAGCTAATCAATCTGGCTGGAACCGCAGATAACATTATGGCCTGATGCAGCGAATCAGAAATACCAAGCCCAGCGCAAGTAATAGCGGTCGCTGCCGCCTTGCGTAAGGATCTCACCCTGGGGACTAATCGCCGCGGGCAGTGGTGCAAATTCGTCGCCTGCATCAGCATAGCCGCCGATATAACCGAACTGCAGTTGTTGATTTTGCGCGGCGTCTACTGAGACCTGACCCTGCAGCAGTGCGCTGCCATCGCTAAGATTATTGATCACCGACAGCGACTGGGTTACTAACGGGTGCCACTGATAACTGGCGCCAAGGGCGAGGTAGTCGCGCATTAAATTGAACACTTCGCCTCGCAGCAATGCGGTCTGCAGCTGGCGCGGCAATGCCTCTCCGACAGTGGGCATATGCTGCATACCAAAGTCGTTATGGAAATATTCTGCGAACACGTAGGCCATACGATCACGGATCGGGAAGGCCACATCAGCGTTAACAATGCCCAGCAAACGCCAACGATCGCCACTCACTAGCCCCTCCCGCCAGGCCAGGTCTGTACGGATTACTGCCGGCCCTACAGGCTGGCGCACACTCAGGCCTACAAAGTTTTGGTCGTAGTGGTTGGCAACGATCAGTTCAAATTCGCTGTTCAACACATAACCGTGCCACTTCGCTGCGGTGCTGCTGACGTGTTCGCGTATGTGCTGTTGTGGGTCACGCCGAATGACATGCAGCACTTGCAGGTCGTGGCCATTCGGCAGCAACGCCTCGCCCAGCACGAGATCGTCACCGTTCTTATAGTCTCTATCCACTGCTGTGGGCGCAAACGGATTGAACGGATCTAACGGCTGAAACACGATGCCACTGCCCCAGCTGACCGCCTGACGGCCTAGGGTGACGCTCCAGTTGTCCTGCCGCCACTGTGCGCTTAAGCGATCAATTCTATGTGACCACTGATGGCGCGCTCCGGAATCGGTCTGCCAGGTCATATCCAGTAACCGACCGTTGTCACTGACCGCCAGTTGGTCGATTTGTGCGATCGCCGCCTGCCCCCACTGCACTGCATCGCCCGCTTGCAAGGCTGTGCTGTGGTGCAGTTGAAACTGCAACGGGCCAACGGTTTTATTCAACATGATGCGCAGATCACCGCTCGTGTCCGTGGTGGGATTTGCCACCTCGCTAAGCTGCCAATCGGATCCGGGCACATCAGCGGCTAATGCGAAGCCCTTTAGGCGGGCGTCAAACTGCATAGGCTGGGCCATGGGCTTGGGTCTTTGCTGACGTCGGGCCGGCCGCGATGGCGCGGCGCTTGTCTTTGTCTCGGCTCGCGCGGTCTGTGCTGGCGGATTCCTAGGCAGCGCCGGCGATGCACGCTCTGCCCGTTGCTGCATAGGTGCGGCTTTTCGTACCGGTGGCGCTTGAGCCTTCAGCAACAGAGACCATGCGTCCGGATACTTATCCTGTCGTAATTCTTGCAGCAGCCGCTGCCGGTTTTGGGTAGCGGCCGCCACCGCGACCCGCGTGCGTCCGTTGGCTGGCAACAGCCGGACTTGAGCGCTTATGCCGCGTTGGCGCAAATGGGTTTCTACACTGACTCGTGCGCGTTCTGCATTGGTCTGATCGGCATAGCTGCCAACCACGATGGCGTATTCATCGGCCGCAACACTCTGTATCGCAACAACGGCCAACAACGCCGCAACAAGAATATTTGCGAAGGCAGTCAACGCCTTAACCATCGCGATCGATAAGACCGTCCAACAAATGCACCTGCCGTCCGGCATGCGCCATAACCATGGGGTCATGCGTCGCAGTGATGATGGTCATACCAAGCTCAGCATTGAGCCTACTCATCAGCACCAGCAACTCTTCTGTGGTGGTCGAGTCCAGATTCGCGGTGGGCTCGTCCGCGACCAGCAACACCGGCTCGGTAACAATGGCTCGGGCAATGGCGACGCGCTGCTGCTGCCCGCCAGAAAGTTCCCCGGGTCTGCGATCACCCAAATCCCCAAGACCCAGGTTTGCCAATGCCTTTTCAGCGCGCTCGCGACGCTGCTGTTTATCAACGCCCTGCAATTGCAGAATAAACTCAACGTTTTCCAAAGCCGACAACACCGGCAGTAGGTTATAGGCCTGAAACACAAAACCGATTTTTTGCAGACGCAGTGCTGACAACTTAGCCGGATTCATGCCCGCCAGTTCAACCCCGCCAACCGTCACCGAACCGCCACTGAGCTCGTCGAGGCCGCCAATAATATTAAGTAAGGTCGATTTACCAGAACCCGATGGCCCCGCCAAGCTGACAAACTCACCCTCTTGCACGTCTAAATCGACGCCACGCAAAGCATGCACCGGCACAGATTCTTGCTGGTAGGTTCGGCTTACATCTTTACAGCACACCACAGGTTGTTGCATTTATATCTCGCTTTTTCTACTGCGTATCGCGTTACGTTCGATAATTAACGATTCATCGCCATCAAGGGCTTTATGCGCACGGCGCGCAGGGCTGGGAACACGCTGGCAAAAAAACCTAAAACCAAACTCAGCCAGCTAAACAGCCAAAGATCTTCCACACTTAATATGGGTATCAAGAGTGCGCTCATACCAAACGCGTCTGCGCCCTCGGCAAACGCAGTTAGATCGATACCATCCGCGAGCGCCCACACGCTCAGACAACCCACAACCAAACCCAGCACGATGCCCGCGCACATGATCAGCATGGACTCTACAACCACCTGCACCAGCACCACACGCCGTGGCATCCCAATGGCTCGGAGCATACCCAGTTCACGCACCCGCTCCATCACCGCTGCTATAAGCGTGTTTACCAAACCAAAGGCAAGCCCCCCCATCATCAGCACAAAGATGATATAGATCGCCACATCCGCCATGGCGAACATCTCGGCGGCTTGGGGTTGCAACGCCCGCCAGTCGGCAACGTCTTTATCGGGAAAGGCCGTGCGTAATTCCACCACGGCGTCGTTACGTCGAAGCTCGTCAGCCAAAAGCAAAGACACTTCGGTAACAAGAGGCGGCGCACTGTCAGATGACCTGTCACCGAGAAAGGCTTGAGTTGCGGCAAGCCCAGTGAAGGCAAAGGCTTTTTCTAGCGACGTACCGTCCGCGTCAAACGTACCGGCAATGCGAAAACCGCGCTCGCGGTTCTTACCGTCAGCCCCCTGGCTTAGCACCACCAGTTTGCGGCCGACCGCGGTCTGTAACTGCCGAGCCAACTCCGCACCAATCACGATGCGGCCGTCGTCTATATCAGCCAACGTCTCGCCCGCGAAAGCAAGCTCGGAGAAAAACGAGATATTTTCGCGCGTAGGATCGATCCCCACCAACTGTACGCCTCGGCTTTGACGCTCGCTGAGGATCACCGCAGGCACTTTAATTCTCGGCGCCCAACCCGCCACCTCGACGCCGCTAATCTTGGGCTCATAGTTGGCTGGCAATGCAAAGCTGTGCGCCATGTTTGGATCATCTCGGTACTCAGACGCTTGAACTTTTACATGGCCGACCAAGTTCTCGACGGCACGATCCAACATGTCGTACTGCCAGCCCCGCATCAGCGAATTGGTCAGCGTCGCACCCGCCAGCGCAAAGGCGATCGCTAAGAGCAGTAAGCCATTCCGGCGAGGATAGCGAAATAGGTTCCGAACGCTCAGTTGCAAGATGAGTCTAAATGGCATGGCTTACTCCACTCGCAGCGCTGTAACGGGATTGAGTCGTCGCACCCGCAACATACAAAATAACGCCGACAACTGAGTGCCCACCATAAGCATCAAGGGTGCTGTCGCCATACTCGCAACCGAAAAAGCAGGGTACAGGTGGGTAATACTGCCCGCTTGCAATTTCGCAA
>CAJXAC010000077.1 GCA_913050035.1 uncultured Gammaproteobacteria bacterium
GTGTTTTCGCAATTTATGGATGCGCCGATCGATGATGGCGGTGAAACATTTGCGCAACTTGTGGCTCGGCGCTACCCCGATCTGGCCATTAATCACGTCCATCATGCCGGCAACAGCTCAGGGGTGGTGGATGGCGCGGCCGCGCTGATTTTAAGCAACAAGGCCTACGCCGATAAGGTTGGCTGGAAACCCCGGGCGCGCATCGTCGCGATGGCAACAGTGGGCGGTGACCCAACACTGATGCTGAACGAGCCGGTACCTGCGGCAAAGAAAGCCTTAGAGCGCGCAGGCATGACAACAGACGATATCGACTTGTTTGAAATCAACGAGGCATTCTCTGTGGTTGCGGCGAAGTTCATACGCGATCTCGCATTGGATCCAGCTAAGGTCAACGTCAATGGCGGAGCTATGGCGCTAGGTCATCCAATTGCAGCAACCGGCTCTATTTTGATCGGCACGGTGCTCGATGAGTTGGAGCGGCGAGATCTAAACACTGGCCTAGTCACCATGTGTACGGGCGGCGGCATGGCACCCGCAATCATCATTGAGCGGGTCTAAAACCCTCACCCTTGGGACCATCTTAGCTGCCTGCCTTATGGCAGGCGGCTGCGGTGATACGCAACAGCAAACACTGGCGCATGCGGAGAGTTTTCTTAGTCAATGGTTTGCCAATAACAACGCATCGCAACCGGCGACGTGTCACGCCTTTGGTCTACTGATGTTTCCGGCCGCCTCATGTGACGACATGCAACAACATGCCGCTCAGGTGGTGCCTGAGAGTCGAAAACGTGAGCGCATCAGAGCGCTTGAGTGCTTTGGCGACGGTGCCCAGCGCGCGTGCGGCGAATTCGTGGAGATCTGGTACGCAAGTCAAGATCGCAGTGGACGCCAGATTAAAGAAGGTGCAGTGGTTAAGCGCGACGACGGTAAATTTCGCTTGTACTGGTATCGCTCGGATCTTTTGTTCACCACGCTCAGTCAGCGCGCTGAGGCTGCAGAACAGTCAATGACTGCCGTCGAGCAGGCGCAAGATCGTTTATCAGCCGTATATAACGAAATGGTTAATAACCACTCGGAATTATATGCCTACCCACCCTGCCTAGACGACGTTCGGGTATCGAGCACAACAATGCTAGGCTCTGCATTCAACCATCGCGCCGCCGACCCTGGCGAAATAAACCGCCGAGCGAGCGGTTGTGCAAGCCAAATGTGTTTCGCCTTGATCGGCAAGAAAGTAGCAACCCTGTGTCCATAATGCTCACGTGCGGTCTTCATTTAAGTTCACCTTGGATGCCTTAAGCTATGTCAGATTCGAAACAAGCTTCTGAGTTTCGCGCCGAGTTGCGCGACTGGTTAGCAGAGAATTGTCCTGAGGGGGTTCGCGATGGTGCGGAACCCAATGTGGAGACCACGCCATGGGGCAGCTCTAGCATTGAGTTGGACGACGACAGTCGCATCTGGCTCGAACGCATGGCTGCGCGTGGATTTACCGTACCAACCTGGCCGGTGGAATATGGCGGTGCCGGTCTAGACAGAGATCTCTATCCGGTGCTGATAGAGGAACTAAAACGCATTAGTGCGCGCACGCCTCTTACCGGGCGCGGCGTCAACTATATCGGGCCGACCATTCTTGAACTGGGTACCGATGAACAAAAGGCTCGTTGGCTGCCTGGAATCGCGCGCGGCGAAGGCGGCTGGGCCATGGGCTATTCAGAGCCCGGCGCAGGTTCTGATCTCGCCAGCCTTACTTGCCGGGCCGAACTCGATGGCGACCATTACCTGATCAATGGGCGCAAGGTGTGGACCTCTGACGCCATGGACTGTGACTATATCTTCATTCTGGCGCGCACAGATCCAGAAGCGCCCCAGCACCTCGGCATCAGCTTAATTCTCGTTGATATGCATCAAGCGGGTGTGCAAGTCAGCCCTATACGTTTGCTTAGCGGAGCTTCGCCATTTAATGAAACCGTTTTTGAAAATGCCATTGCCTCGGCTAATGACGTCATCGGTGGGGTGAATAATGGGTGGACCGTGGGCAAGCGCCTGCTGCAATTTGAGCGCTCAACTCATGCTGGGATCAACACCTCGGGCTCCCAGGGTGGTCGCGCAAGCGCCAGTACGCTGCCTGAACAACTGCAATCCTACCTGCCGGGCCAACCTGCACTGCGCCGCTCCTTGGTCAAACACCAAATGGCTTTTGCCGCACAGCGCTTAACTCAACAGCGGGTCATAGAAGAAACCGCTGCCAACGCACCGGGCTTCGCCTCTTCGGCGGTTAAGCTGTCTAATGCACTGATCACTCAGGCAGGCGATGAATTAATTATCGATGCCCTAGGCACCCAAGGTGTGGGCTGGGAGGGTAGTTTCTTGGCCAGCGAACTGGCCGCCACACGCACTTGGCTAAAACAAAAATCTCTAACCATCGCCGGCGGCACGATGGAGGTACAGAAAAACATCATCGCGAAGCGGGTATTGGGCCTACCTGACTGATCCGCACAGAGTACAGATCAGGGTTGTAGTCGCTCTATCGTCCACTGATCGGCATCTAAAGACGCCCGTTGAAAGCGAAACCGATCATGCAGCCGACCCTCGCGACCCTGCCAGAATTCATAAGCCAGTGGCTGCAGGGAAAAGCCAATCCAGGATTGTGGGCGAGTTATCGGATGCTCGCTAGATTCTGCAAGTTCGCTATAACGCGCCTCAAGTGCCGCACGTGAATCAATAGGCTGACTTTGCTCAGAAGCTGCCGCGGCCCATTGGCTGGCCTGGGGCCGGGAATAGAAGTAATCGTCCGCTGCCTGCTCGCTAAGTACGCGCACCGGGCCACGTATGCGCACTTGCCGGTCAAGCTCGCGCCAGTGAAATAGCAGTTCTGCATTAGGATTAGCCATCAGAGCGCGCCCTTTCTCGCTGCGTTGATCACTGAACCAGACAAAGCCGTCAGCATCAAAGTCCTTCAGCAATACAATACGCACCGAGGGCTGGCCTTGGGCGTCTGCGGTTGCCAACGCCATGGCCGTGAGATCGGGCACGGCCTTAGAGACCGCATGATCGAACCAACCCTTGAACTGATCCAAAGGCTGCTCAGCTAGGTCTGCTTTGCTTAATTCGGCGTAAGCGTACTCTCTACGGATATCGCGAGTTTGATCCATTATAAAGGCGTCCTCTACAGCCGCTATAGCCTACCCCTTCGCCTCAATCGAGGCGAGTCAATCCGTTGTTGCGCTGCGGTAGGACCAAACCTTGGAAAAAAATACGCCGTAAAAAAACAACAAAAGCGATACAAACATGGCAGGCACTAGGGCATTTAAGGTGCCAAAATTTTCGATAATCCAACCCAGCAAAATTGCGCCAATGGGCGCACTACCGACCATGCCGACGCTAAATACCGATAGCACTCGTCCTCTGTATTCGGCTTCTGCTGACTCTTGCACAATGGTACGCGCCAATGTCGTGGTAACGCCCATATTCAAGCCCCAGCCAATGGTTGCGACCACCAGTAGCCATAGCTCGGGCTTAATCCAAATAAGCAGCAAAACCAGAATCCGCGTGAGCTGCATGATAAGAAATAACTTGCCTGGGAATTTGAGCGGCATATAGCGCAGTAACAGCATGTTAGAGAGCGCAGCGGCAGCGAAGAATACGGCCATGAGCCATGCCAACATCCATGCATCGCCGTCGTATACCCTTTTTACGATAAAGGGGAAGGCGGTGACGAAGGATCCTGCGTTGAAAATACTCGACACGAAATTTATCAGCAGTGCATCAAAAATAACCGGGCTTCGATAAGTTGCACGCAGACCATCTGCTATGCCGCGCAACGCCGATACTGAGGATGTCGTGGTCTGAGCCACAGGCATCGGTGCTATGCGCAGCATCATGATCCCTGCCAGCAGCAGGCTCAGGGCTTGCATGACCAGTACCGGGGTAATGCCTAAACGGTCAATCTGACCCGCAAGACCTAAACCCACAACCTGCACCACATAGCCAATGGCGGTTGCGATGGTGACACCCTGCTGCACCAAGTCGCCGCTAACGCGGTTTAAAATCGCTTGCTGACCCGGCATCGAGTAGGACTGCACCACGCTCATACCGAGCCCCCATAGAGTCACGGTGGCCACCCCGAGCCATTGCCACTGCTCCATCAGCAGCAAAAACACGGGAAAAATCGGCGCGACCAAGTAAATTTGGGCCAATAGGCGACGGGCGTCCGTACGGTCAGCACTGGCTCCCCCCATCAGCATAAGTACTATGCCGGGAATGCCGATCACCGCTTGAATTACCCCAACCTGATCGGCTGGAAGATTCAGAATCCCGATCAGTATCCAACTTAACAACAATTGCTGCATGGCCAATGCCATGCCTGAGAAACCCGTGGACCCTAGATAGGCATTAAAGCCTGGGGCGCTCCAAACCGATTTGGTCACTGTCAAAACAATTTCTCCAACCCTCTACGCTAGGAGAATCTACGCTAATTCAGACAGTTGCAATGCCTAAAAATTCGGCCAAGGACCATCACCGGAATGATTAGGTAACCAACAATTGCGGCAATTGGGCGAGTTTGTGCAATCTGTATTGCGCTGCGCTGAAGTCGTGACTGCGGGTAAAGTGATAGTCCACTACCGCACAATCTATGCCCGCCGCTCGAGCGGCACGCAGTCCCCGCTCGGAATCTTCAATCACCAGAGCCTGCTGCGGCGTTGCTGAAAACTTATGCAGTGCGGTCAAATAAGGTTCCGGGTGCGGCTTTGATTCCACGTAGTCTTCACGGACTAGAACAAACTGCATGAATTGCAGTAGGTCTGGGTTACGGTGTATGAGTTCAAAATCTCGACGCTTGCAGGTGGTCACAATGGCCATTTGATAGTGCTGGGCGAGCTCGGCCAGCACCTCGAGAACACCCTCGATACGCAGATTTTCAGTCCGCAAATGGGCTTGGTAGAGGGCATCACGACGTTCTTGCCCATGCTGCACCCGATCTGGGTGGACCCCTGCTTGCAACGCCAACTCCCAACTGGAACGCCCTTGGATCATGATCTGCTGATAGGTATCCATCGGCAGATCCACACCGAGCTCCGCTAATGCCTCTCTAGTGGCGGCAAAATACCACTGCTCGGTGTCCACCAGAACGCCATCGTTGTCCCAAAGAATAAACTGATAATTAGATTGATTCGCTGACATTAGCCGGTCGCTTAAACGCTGCGGCGCCGTAAGGCCTGTAGATCAGTCAACGATGTCCAATAATTCAACCTCGAATACCAACGTTGCCTGAGGCGGAATAACACCGCCGCTGCCGCGCTCGCCGTAGCCTAATTCGGGCGGAATCACTAAACGCCATTTAGAGCCAACCGCCATCAATTGCAGCGCTTCGGTCCAACCCGCAATTACCCGATTCACTGGAATTTCTAAGGGCACACCGCGATCAACAGAGCTGTCGAATACGGTGCCATCAATCAAAGTGCCGCGATAATGAGCGGATACTGTATCGGTCGGGCCTGGCTTCGGTCCGGTACCGGTTTTGATCACCTCATACTGCAAGCCTGATGCGAGTGTTGTCACTTCCGGCCGCGCGCCGTTAGCGGCGCGAAACTGATCACCCGCAACGCTCTTATCTGAGTTGATCGCCTGGCTAAGAGCCTGCATTGCCGCTTCTTCGCGATCTGCTGCAACCTGAGATTCTTTGCCCGCCATAGCGTCGGCTGTGCCTAGCGCAAATGCATCTAGATTGATTGCATCACCAGTCTGGTCGAGCATGGTGCGCATTTGCTGATAGCCAATGAGATAGCTGGCGCTGTCTAGGTCTGAGGTTTGATCGAGCGTTTGGTCAGACATCGCCTTTTCTTCAGTTTGACACCCAAAAATAGACACCATAAAAAATAGCGCACACACAGAGCGAATAAGATTCTTTTTCATTAACGATCCTTTTTTTCGGTAACTGCCAAAAGATAACAGCAAATTAGTGGACGACTCCTCTTTCTAGTCAAAGAGAGGGTCACAAATAAGGGCTTTGACATTTGCTAACGTCGAGTTATGTTTACACTAGAAGTATACACTGCGAACAACCAACAATTTGTTTGCGCTCTTTTAACGTGATACTTGAGTTGCACGGCGACTATAACAGAGATGCACAAGCATTTTTCACAGCCTTTGGTGAGATGGCATATCCCCCAAGGTCCTGCATCCCGATCTCTGCAATGCAAGTGGGTAACAACTGAGGTTTCTTCGAAACAGATCCGTGGCGTCAATACGCTGTGATCAGGGGAAAACCAGCTGGTTGTTGGCGACAACCTATAGGTAGAATCAAGTTATGACTTCTAAAACGCACCGCCTCACACCTTTTTACATCTTCGTAAGTGCTGTTGCATTCCTATTTATGGTGGCCGTTGCACCTTCGTTGTTGGCGGTGGACGACGCGCAAACACACCAAGCGCAAAGCAAGTCCGCGGCGCCTCAGGATGGCGAGCAGTGGCAACCGCTCAAGCCACTGGCCGAACATCCACGAACCAGCATTAACGTAGTGGAGCAATTGCGGCGTAACCATTACATTCGTAAACCCATCGACGATGAGCTGTCCAGCCAAATGTTTGACAAGTTCTTGGGCATGCTCGACGGCAATCGATCGTATTTTCTTGCCAGCGACATAAAAAACTTTGAGCCACTGCGGTTGACGTTGGACAATGCCTTAAAGGAGAGCGATCTTGAACCTGCTTTCCTCATGTTCAATCGTTATCAACAGCGCTTGTTCGAACGCATGAATTACTCGCTATCTTTACTCGAAGGCGGCATCGAGCAATTTGATTTCACGCTTGATGAGTCCCTGCAAATTGACCGCGAAGACGCTCAGTGGCCCATCAATAGCGAAGCTCAAGACGATCTGTGGCGACGGCGGTTGAAAGCACAAATTTTATCCCTACGACTCAATGACAAAGACGATGTTGAAATCTCTGAAATCTTGACTAAACGTCTGCGCAATCAAATAAAAATGGCCAAGCGCAATAAGAGCGAGGATGCCTTTCAGCTGTATATGAATTCGTTCGCCAGCACATTTGATCCACACACTCAGTATTTCTCGCCGCGCACCTCAGAAAATTTCAACATCAATATGTCGTTATCGCTGGAGGGTATAGGTGCTGTTTTAAAAAGCGAGGATGATGTTACGTCTATTGTTCGTCTGGTTCCTGCCGGACCGGCAGCTAAGTCAAAGGCGATCAAACCAACAGATAAGATCACCGCGGTTGGCCAAGGCAAAGACGGCCCCATGATCGATATTGTTGGCTGGCGACTTGACGATGTTGTTGAGCTGATTCGCGGTCCTCGGGGATCAACAGTTCAGCTTGAAGTCATGAGCGCCGACGCGGATGAAGAGACCAGTAAACTTGTAACCATCGTGCGCAACACGATAAAACTCGAAGAGCAAGCCGCCCAAGCCAGAATTATTGAGGTTACTAAACCCAAGCCTATGGGCCTGACCCCCGTAAGCAACACAGATAACGTTGAACCAATGCGCATCGGCGTTATCGAAATTCCCACGTTCTACATTGATTTTAAGGCGCAGCAGCAAGGCGTGAAGGACTTCCGCAGCACCACTCGCGACGTACGGCAGCTGATTGACCAACTGCGAGCAGAAAACATCGAGGGCTTAATCATCGACCTGCGCAGTAACGGCGGCGGCTCATTGCAAGAAGCCGATTCCATGACGGGTTTATTCATTGGTGCCGGACCGACCGTGCAGGTCAAGGCGGCTCGTCGTCAGGCAAGCGTCTACAGCAGCAACACGGATGAAGTCGCTTGGAGTGGACCACTAGCGGTTATGGTGAACCGGCTATCCGCGTCCGCATCTGAAATTTTTGCCGGCGCCATCCAAGACTACGAACGTGGCATTGTCATTGGCAGCCAAACCTTCGGTAAGGGGACAGTACAGACCCTTATCCCACTGAATCGCGGGCAGCTCAAGCTTACCGCTGCTAAGTTCTATCGGATCTCCGGAGAAAGCACCCAGCATCAAGGGGTTACGCCCGATGTGACATTCCCCACTCTTGTCGATTCGGCGCAAATCGGCGAAAGCACTCTGGAAGACGCCATGCCATGGGACATGATCAAGCCTGCGGTTTATACCCCTATAGATCAATTGTCTGCGCGCATTAGCACTCTAAGACAGCGTCATGAGCAGCGTGCTGCAAACGATCCGCACTTCGATTACTACAATGCTCTAAGGGCTCGCAGCGAGGCCAATTCGGAAAAACGGCATCTATCGCTCAATGAAGACACGCGTCGCAACGAAAAATCTGCAGACGACGAATGGCGCTTAGCAGTTGAAAATCGGCTCAGAGTGGCGACAGACAAGCCACCCGCTAGCGACCTCGACGAATTGGAGGCGCTGGTCGAGGCTGAAACTGAAACACCGGGCGATGAACTGGCCACAGTAGACTCGGCAAATGCCGAGGCGGAGAACTCCACTACTGGGGGTGTCGACCCAGATACCATAGAATTAGTAGAAGACGACGCTCTATTGCGGGAAGCCGGTAATATCGTAGCGGATTTGGTGCAGCTGCGCGTGACCGATATTGGCGCCAATGACATTGCCAATGGGAATGCCGCTAAATTACCTAGCGTTATCGCTGCCAATCAAAAGGAAAGCTAGCCGGCTGTCCCTGGCGGGCTAAGCAGATCGATAAAATCTCACCTGAGCGCTGCTTTCTGTAAGCCTGAGACCCCACACGTTGGCATATGCTGCGGCCGCTTTGTAACGAAATCCCTGCAGCGTCAGGGGTTCGTTGCAAGCACCGCACAGATGGGTCATGGTTGCCTGACCGTTAGAGAGTCGCGATGTCAGCACTACCACCATTGCCCGATCCCCATGCCCTGATGATGCTCGCCCTGACCGCCGGGGCGCTGGTGTTATTCAGTATTGAACGGCTCCAGCTAGCGGTAACCTCGCTGAGCTTGCTCACCATTATCGCGCTGACCTTTGCCCTTTTCCCCTATCCAGATGTTGACCCAATGATGTTCTTTCGTGGTTTTGCCCATGAAGCGCTTATTGCTGTTTGTGCACTGATGACACTCGGCCAGGGCTTGGTCAAAACCGGCGCATTAGAGCCAGTGGGGCGAGTCTTGGGGCAGTTATGGGGGCGAATGCCCGCATTGTCATTACTCATCACTTTAGTGGTGGGCGCCCTACTTTCAGCCTTTATCAATAACACGCCTATCGTCGTACTGTTGCTACCGATCCTCATATCGGTCTGCCTGCGCACCAATAAATCACCGAGCAAGATCCTTATCCCAATGGGTTTTGCCACCTTGGTCGGCGGCATGGCCACAACCATTGGCACCTCAACTAATTTATTAGTCGTCGGCATTGCGAAAGACCTCGGCATCGCCGAATTTAATATGTTCTCATTCGCCCTGCCCGCAGCCATCGCGGCCATTATCGCGATTATCTATCTGTGGCTGATTGCACCACTATTGTTGCCGCGCCGAGAAACGGCACTTGATACCGACAGCCCACGCTTATTCGCTGCACGTCTATTGCTTGGAGAATCCAGTGCAGCCGCAGGAATGACCGTGGCCGAGGCTCGCGCACTTGCAGACTCCGACGTGAACATTCGCAGAATCTTGCGCGAGGACGCGATGTTAATGCCATTACCTGATGTGATCTTACGCCCGGGCGACCGGCTCCGATTGTTCGACACTCCAGCCAATTTGCATGCTATTGCAAGCGCGCTTGGGGGCGAACTCTACGCCGGCGGCCTACGCCAGGACGAGCAACCCGTTTCAGCAACAAACCCGCTGAGTCCGGGCGAGCAGAGACTGGCCGAACTGGCAGTGGTGCAGGGATCAAGTCTCGATGGCACCAGCCTGGCAGAAAATCAATTCATCCAACGATATCGACTAGTGGCTTTAGCACTGCACCGCAAAGGACAGAACCTATGGCGCGCTAATGAACGACTGAAGGATTTGACCCTGCAAGCTGGCGACGTATTACTGGTCCAAGGACATAACGACGCGCTGCGCGAAATGAAACAATCCACTGAGCTCTTGCTGCTCGATCACAGCATAACCTTACCCCGTACCGATAAGGCGCTACCGGCACTGATCATCACAGCGGCAACAATCTTACTGGCAGCCACTGGTGTGTTACCTATCGCCATCGCCGCCATTGCCGGTACAGGCCTGATGCTGCTCACCCAATGCCTAACCCTAGGTGCGGCGGTGCGCGCTATAAGTCCGGCAATTTATTTCGTCGTCGCCGCCAGTTTGGCCTTAGGCATGGCATTGCAGGCGACCGGCGCTACTGCTTACTTGACCGATTTATTTTTATACGCCACCCAGGGTGCCAGCCCGGCCATCATATTATCGGCATTAATGTTGTTATTAGCGGTACTGACCAATGTTGTATCCAATAACGCCGCTGCGGTGATCGGCACGCCGATCGCAGTGGGCATCGCCCAACAGCTGCAATTACCTGCCGAAGCATTTATCTTGGCCGTACTCTTTGGTGCAAACATGAGCTATGCGACACCCATGGCGTACAAAACCAATCTCTTAGTTATGAACGCTGGCAATTACCGCTTTATCGATTTCGTAAAGGTAGGGGTGCCGCTAACCATTATAATGTGGCTCACTTTAAGCTGGCTGTTGGCGTTTTTGTATGTTTGGTAAGTTACAGGAGCTACATCCAACGCGCTGGGCGGCAACCTTTTGCGGCTTAGTTGTGCTAATGGTCAGCGCCGTCGCCCACAGCGGTGGGGCAACTCCTCCCAACATTTTGCTATTGGTCGCCGAAGACCTAGGAGCACGCCTTGGCAGCTATGGCGATGAGCATGCCAAGACGCCGAATCTTGATGCTCTAGCAAGACAAAGCACACGCTTCACTCATGCTTTTACCACCGCTGGCGTTTGCGCGCCTAGTCGAGCCGCACTCATTACCGGACAACATCAAATTAGCTTCGGCGCTCAACATATGCGCTCATCCACAGCGCCACTCGGAAGTTATCTCGCGCAGCCCCCCGCGGATCTCAGAGCGCTGCCTGAACTGCTGCGGCAACTCGGCTACTACACTTATACCGATGGCAAGCTGGACTACCAGTTCAGTGGCATTCGCGCTGGCAGCGGACCATTTACGCTCTGGGACAAAGACGGCGAGAGCGCTGAAGGCTGGCGTGAAAGACCAAAGGGCAAGCCATTTTTTGCGCTAATTAATCTCATGCACACCCATGAGAGCGGCGTGATGCGCGCGGACGGCAAAAGTTATGGTCAAAGCCACAGCCAGACCCAGCGCATGCGCAAAGCCTTGGGCTTAGTGGCCCCACCGGTAACCGATCCTGCAGACCTTACCTTGCCGCCCTACTACCCCGACCTGCCCGAGATACGCGCGGACTTAGCACGCCACTACGACAATATTCACGCCATGGATAGGCGTATCGGGGAAATTTTACGGGCATTACGCGAAGACGGCCTTGCCAATACAACCCTAGTGATTTGGACCAGTGACCACGGTGACGGTCTTCCAAGAGCGAAACGCGAATTATATGATTCAGGAATACGCGTGCCCATGCTGGTACAGCAACCGGGACAAACAACCGCCACCACGCAGGATCGACTTATCAGCTTCGTCGACCTAGCGCCAACTCTGTATCGCATTGCTGGCGGCAAAAATCCGCCAGCTTACTGGCATGGGAACGATTTTCTCGGAACTGATAGTCACGCGCGCAACTACATCTATGCCAGCCGCGACCGCATTGATGAGGTCGTCGACCGTCAACGAGCGGTACGCGATGAGCGCTTTAAATATATTCGCAGTTACTATCCTCAAGTACCGGGCGGTCACGCACTCGATTACCGAGACAATCTGGATATGGTTCGAGCATGGCGCAGCGCTTTTGCAGCCGGCAACCTTGATCCCATCCAAGCGCGCTGGTTTGAACCCGCCGGCCACGAGCAATTATACGACCTGCACAATGACCCTTACGAGGTCGCCAATCTGGCTGAAGATCCAAATTACCAAGACACGTTGTTACGACTGCGCAAACAAATGGATATTTTTTTAAGCCGGGTTGGCGACACCAGTCAGATAAGCGAAGCTGATTTGCGCAAACAGTTCCTACCCCAAGGGGAGCTTCCCAGCACACCGCCACCGACAGCTTCATGGCGCAACAACCAATTGCACCTAAGCAGCCCAATCGGCGCCAGCATTGGTTATCGCCTGAATAGTGAGCAACCATGGCAATTGTATACTGGGCCCCTTGAGCACAGTGCCGTGCAGGCGAAATCGATTCGCTACGGCTGGCAAGAAAGCCCAACAGTCCAGCTGAGCATAAACGACTAACGCTAAAGAAAAGGCTTGAGCGAGCAGCTAACACGATTACACTAAGCCAATGAAAAAACCGGCCAAAAACCATCCTTGGAAGCTCGGCTTGTCCGGTCCTGTTTCCTACGCCAGTCGCAACTCTAGCAACTGGCGCGGCTTCTACCGGCAGCCAGAAGAATCTAGCCCAGTAAAAACTCTTAGCCCATCGGAAATCGAGGCATTAGGTCTGGAGTTAGTTATTCCCGTTGCAGAAATTCTAGAAGCGCGGCGAATGTGTCAGCAATTGCACCCCGACCGCGGCGGCGACCCTGAAGAGTTCCAGTATTGGAAGGAAAAGCTCGATCGACTAAAACGTAAAGTTCGGCGTTAGCGACTACCCTAAAATCAACCTGAGTGGTACGGTTTGGTTTTAGTTTTGGGAGGGACTAACCATGAGCCGGCGGTTTTTGCTCACACTAATGACGCTGCTGTTAGCAAGCGCAACTGTAACGTCTCATGCGGGCCTCACTGAGGAGGTTAGCCACCACTACGTCGACAACAACGGCGTTAAAATCCATTACGTGAAA